>NZ_CP017479.1:2515768-2830239 GCF_001761465.1 Flavobacterium gilvum
TTAGTAAATTTTCGCAGAGATTCGCAAAGGAAGCACAAAGATTCACAGAGTTTTTTTCTCAACGAATTTTTTTCTTTGCGCATCTCCGTGAATTCTCTGTTGGGCTCTGCGTAATTTTTTTGCATAGACAATGGATGTGAAAAATGTCCTAATTTTTATTCAAACAGAATTACATCCAAACTGTTAATTTAAAAAAGTTACTTAAACCTTTAAGTAAACGTAATAGTTGCTTTTTTTTGGAATAATAATTAAATAATATGTTGATTTTGTTGGGTTTAATGATTGTGTTTCGGAATTTTGTTTTGTGTCAATGTCAAAGATCAAAAAGTGAATGTTTTGACAAATTTTATCCAAATTATCAAGAATAATATAATTTTAGCCTATTAAATTTTAAAAGTAAACAATGTATTATATAGGATATGATATCGGAAGTTCATCGGTCAAAGTCGCTTTGGTTGATGCCGCCACGGGAGAAAAAATTATAGCCTTGCACGAACCAGCCGATGAAATGGAAATAATTGCTTTTCATAAAGATTGGGCAGAGCAGGATCCAGAAGTTTGGTGGGAATACGTTTGCACCGCCACTAAGCGCGCAATCAAAGAAGCCAATATTGATGCTTCTAAAATTTCGGGTATCGGAATTTCGTATCAAATGCATGGTTTGGTCGTGGTTGACAAAGAAGGTACCGCTTTGCGGAATGCCATAATTTGGTGTGACAGTAGAGCAGTTGCTATTGGTGACAAAGCTTTTGAGGAAATTGGAGCCGAAAAATGTGCTACTCATTTATTGAATTCTCCGGGGAATTTCACTGCTTCCAAATTGAAATGGGTAAAAGACAATGAACCCGAAATTTATAAAAACATCTATAAATATATGTTGCCGGGTGATTTCATTGCCTTTAAACTTACTGGCAAAATAGCATCTACCCGAAATAGTTTATCTGAAGGAATTCTTTGGGATTATAAAGAAAATAAGGTTGCTGATTTTCTATTGGATCACTACGGAATAGATCGTTCATTAACGCCTGATTTGGTGGATAATTTTACCAATCAAGGAGAATTAAATGATAAAGCATCCAAAGAAACAGGACTTCCGGTGGGGATACCTGTTGCGTATCGTGCAGGAGACCAGGCTAATAATGCATTGTCTTTGAATATTTTCAAACCAGGTGAAGTAGCTGCAACTGGCGGAACATCAGGAGTTTTGTATGCCGTTACCGATAAGTTGAAATCAAAAGAGACTTCAAGAGTAAATAGTTTTGTACATGTTAATTATACCAATGAAAATCCTATCGTTGGAAAGTTGTTGTGCATCAACGGAGCTGGAATTCAATACAGATGGCTGCGCAATCATACTGGGCTTGATTCGTATGAAAGTATGAACGCCAAAGCTAGTGAAGTTCCTGTGGGATCAGACGGATTGTTGGTAATTCCTTTTGGAAATGGAGCAGAACGTATGCTTAATAATAAGAACGTGGGAACTCACTTTTTGAATTTGAATTTAAACAAACACACTCACGGACATTTGTACAGAGCGGCATTGGAAGGAATTGCATTTTCTTTTGTTTACGGTATGGAAATCATGAAAAATGACAATACCGAAATCAAGGTAATCCGAGCTGGAAATGACAATTTATTCCGTTCCGAAATTTTTTCGAATACAGTCGCAACATTAATTGGTCACGAAATAGAAATATACAACACGACTGGTTCGGTTGGAGCGGCAAGAGCTGCCGGACTTTTGGATGGTGATTTTGATAAATTCGGTGAGAATATTACAAAAAATGACCATGTAATGACGTACAAGCCATTGAATAATGCAGCGCATTACCTCGAAGCATACAATAATTGGAAAAAAGAATTAGAAACGATATTAAAAAACAACTAAACAAAAAAGAAGATGGCAATTTTAGGAAACAAAGAATATTACAAAGGAATTGGAGAAATCAAGTTTGAAGGAAAAGAATCGGATAATCCGTTAGCATTCAAATATTATAATCCAGATCAAATCGTAGCAGGAAAAACTATGCGTGAGCATTTTAAATTTGCAGTTGCTTACTGGCATACTTTCTGCGGTCAAGGTTCTGATCCATTCGGGCCTGGAACACAAAATTTCCCTTGGGATCACCCAACTGATGCTATCGCTGCCGCAAAAGAAAAAGCAGATGCAGCATTCGAATTTATTACCAAAATGGGATTTGGTTACTACTGTTTTCACGATTATGACTTGGTTCGTGAAGGAGCTACTTTTGCAGAATCAGAAAGCAGATTGGCTACCATTACCGACTATTTGAAAGAAAAACAAGCAGCTTCTGGAGTAAAATTACTTTGGGGAACTGCAAACTGTTTCTCAAACCCACGTTATATGAATGGTGCGGCTACCAATCCAGATTTTAATGTTGTGGCTAGAGCAGGAGGGCAGGTAAAACTGGCTTTGGACGCTACGATTGCATTAGGTGGTGAAAACTATGTATTCTGGGGAGGTCGTGAAGGTTATATGACTTTGTTGAATACTGATATGGGAAGAGAATTAGACCACATGGGGCAATTTTTGGCAAAAGCCAGAGATTATGCAAGAGCGCAAGGTTTCAAAGGAAATTTCTTCATCGAGCCAAAACCAATGGAGCCATCAAAACACCAATACGATTTTGACTGTGCTACTGCAATCGGATTTTTGCATCAGTATGGCTTAGAGAAAGATTTCAAAATGAATATCGAGGTGAACCACGCTACATTGGCACAACACACTTTCCAACACGAAATGGAAGTAGCTGCAAAAGCTGGAATGTTAGGAAGCTTGGATGCTAATAGAGGTGATTATCAAAACGGATGGGATACTGACCAATTCCCAAATAATATTCAGGAAGTTACAGAAGCGATGTTGGTTTTCCTAAAAGCTGGTGGATTGCAAGGTGGTGGAGTTAACTTTGATGCCAAAATCAGAAGAAACTCAACTGATATGGAAGATGTATTCCTAGCTCACATTGGAGGTGCTGATACATTTGCAAGAGCTTTGTTGACTGCCGACAAAATCATAACTTCTTCTCCTTATGAAAAATTAAGAACACAACGTTATAGTTCTTTTGATTCTGGAAACGGAAAAGCGTTTGAAGAAGGAAAATTAGGTTTGACTGAGTTGTATAAAATTGCCCAAGAAAATGGCGAATTGAATTTGCAAAGTGGTAAACAAGAACTTTTCGAAAACATAATTAACCAATACGTTTAATCGTATTCGATGGAAATGTTTGGACTTAATTAATTTGATTTAATTAAGTTTAATGATGAAAAAAACCTTAGAAGTAAGAAATTACGACTAAGGTTTTTTTGTTATAGAAAATTAAGATAGTATTGGCTTTGAATTATTGCCAATTAAATGGTAAGTACCAGTTATTAACATTCATCAGTTTGGCACGAACTTCTTCTGCTTTAGGATTTCCTTCTGCTTTTAGTTTAGCCGCTACTTTGTCTGCAAGGAAAGCAGGATTGTTTCTGCGTAAAGCTACACGAACCAAATCTTCCCAACGGTTTCCTTCGTAAGCCAACTCTAATGCATCCTCATCGATAATGTTGTTTTCAATAGCTGTTAAACTATCCTTACCAACTACATTGGCACGAGTTACATAGGCACGGCCACGCACACCTGTACCACGATGCCAGTTTCCTCTGTAATATGGAAAGTCACCATTACGGGCATCAAAATCATAAGGGAATGCTAGTTTGGTTTGCTGTACATTGGTAACATCAGTAGGGGCAGGATCTGGAGTATAAGCGGCTCTTATTCCTCCGTTTATAATTGCATCGGCAATTTTATATTTGTTGTCTCTGTTGGCCGCTTCGGCATAACGCAAGTGTAATTTGGCAGCGCGGTACAAAAACCACTGACCTTTTGTGTTTTCTACCAAACCTGTTGCAAGTGCTTCACTTGGATAAAGATACTTCATAATCACAGGGTCACCACCAATCACGTTGTAAGAGAATTTTTCTCCACGTGCGTCATAAGGAATACCATTAACCTGTGTTTGGTTTTTCCATAAACTGATAGCACTTTTGGAAGGCTGTGCTAAATATTGTCCTTTTTGTTTGGAAAAGAAAGCAATAAATGGATTTTTTGGTGCAAAATTGTTTTCAAAAGGCAATGACCAAATCCATTCGGTATTCCATAAACGATCTCTGTCTCTTCCAAAAATGGAACGCCAACCTTGAGTGTTTGAATTTATTAATGTAGTAGCATCTTGTTCAGAATTTCTTAAATAATAAACTGCTAAATCCTCGTGGGTACTTACTTCGGCCCATTTTATGCGGTACATGTCAAAACGGTCAGAATCATTACCACTATTACTAGAGGTTTCCATAACTGTTTTGTAATGTTTTGCAGCTTCTTGGTAATTACCTTTCCAAAGCTGAAGATCACCCAACAAGCATTCTTTGTTGATGAAGAATTTGGCAGTGTTGTAACCATCAACATCGATTACCAATGAACTTCCTGTAGCATACGGTGCTTTGTAAGTTAAAGCTTCGGTAAACGAAACAAGTTTGTCTAACAGCTGATTGAACGGAATTCGAGGGTGTTTTGAAACGTCTTTTACATCTTCCAAAGTTTCGATAGGTTCTGTTATATACGGAACATTACCGTAATGAATTCCCAATTGCAGGTAAACCCATGAACGAATGGAACCAATATCTGCATATCGCTGATTGTATTCACTCTGAGTGAATTTCTTTTGCGAAAGCATAATATCGAAATTTTTAAGCGCATCATTACAGTTTTGTATCACCACAAAAAACTCTTTCGGGTTTGCATAAGGGTTGTCAGCTGAAACGTTATGTTCTGAAATTTCTTTTAAATAAGGGCTTGAATTACGGGTTGTGGTCATCAAGTCGGCACGCATTTCATTCAGAATAACGTCTTTTTCTGCAAGTGCCATGAATTTTCCATATATTCCAATCACAGCAGCATCGGCATCATAAACGTTACGATATACTTGTTCACCAGAGAGTTTGTCTTGTGGCTCTACATCCAGATAGTCTGAGCAAGAACCCAGACTAAGTGTGAGTGCTGCCAAACCTAATACGGTGATTTTTTTTGTTTTTGTACTAATTGTTGTTATCATCTGTATATTCTCTATAGTTTGAAAATTATTAAAGACCTAGTCTTAATCCCAATTGGAATGTTCTGAACTGAGGTGTTAAACCTACATCTGCTCCCTGACCGAAAATGGACGAAGTAGCACTGAATTCAGGATCATATCCTAAATAATCGGTTAGGGTAAATAGGTTATTGGCTGTGGCATAAAGTTTTATTGCTTTGATATATTTCATTTTGTCCACATTGAAGTCGTAACCCAACACCAAAGTTTTAAGTCTTAAATAAGAACCGTCTTCAATCCATCTATCCGAAAATTCAGCGTTCCCCATTGGGTCACCCCATACTGCTTTTGGAATACTGGTTTGTTGTCCCTCGGCTCTCCAACGATTTTCTACAGCAACACTTTGGTTTTCATATCCGCTCATTTTTTCCATATTGTAGCGCACACCGTTGTAAAGGTCGTTTCCTACAGAGAAAGTAAATAATCCTTGTAAACTGAAACGTTTGTAAGTTAAATTTCCTGTGATACTTCCTGTAAAGTCAGGGTTTGGATTACCAATAACCATGCGGTCATTGTTATCAATAACTTTGTCTCCGTTTTTATCTGTAAATTTCATGTCACCACCTGCAAATGGAACAAGGTCACCATTTGTCAAACGTCTTGACAATCCATCAGCTTTAGCTTCTGCAGTAGTAGAATAAACACCATTACTTTTTAATCCGTAGAATAAATTAGCATCGTTTCCTACTTCAGTGATATAGGTAGCATTGCCAAATTGCGTTAAGATGCTTCCGTTTGGCAAACTAGCCACTTTGTTAGAATATCTTGCTACATTTAACCCAAGGTCAAAAGTGATGTCTTTGGTGTTTACAATTCGGCTGTTCAAAGAAAATTCGGTACCAAAAGTTCTCATACTACCGCTGTTTGAAGCGACAAAATCAAATCCGTTGTCTACGCTTATTGATTCGTAAATAAGCATGTCTTTTGTTTTGTTCGAAAAATAATCTATCGAAAGATTTAAGCGTTCGTTGAATAAACCAAAATCAGCGCCAAAATTAAATTTCTGAACAGTTTCCCATTTCAAATCAGGATTACCAATGTTGCCTCTCACTAATCCTTGCATTCCCAATAAATTTTGGGAAACATAATATCTTTGGGCTGCAAAATTTCCGATATCGTCATTTCCGCTAGTTCCAACAGTAGCTCTTACTTTCAGATAATCGATATTTTTCAGATCCTTCATGAAATTTTCTGAAGAAATTACCCAAGAACCTGAAATAGCAGTCATAAGTGCATATTGATCTTTGCCAGTTCCGTTTTCGTCTCCAAAACGGCTTGATCCGTCTAGAGCATAACTTGCTGTCAAGAAATATTTGTTGTTGTAATTGTAATCAGCATTAGCATAAATATTCAACCAGTGCCATTCACCCAAAGATCCTCCTACCTGACGCAACAAAGTTGATCCTGAACCCACGCTCACAAAATCATCAGTTGGGGAGTTGTATCCTAAACCAAAATCGTCTTCAGATTTGTTGCTTTGGGTTCTGAATCCAAAACGAACATCCAAGTGGTGGTCTTCTCTAAATTTCGTTAGATAATTAGCATAAGTATCTGTAAAAAAACTATTCAACTGCTGTACATCGCTACCAGAACGATTTTTGGCTACAGCCGTAGGAAGAATAATGTCTGAAACTCCTTTGTCCGGAATGAAGAAACTTTCTCTTTCTTTGTTGAATGTCAATCCAAAAAGCGAGTGTACGTTCCATGAATTATTAAATACATATTTGAAATCCATGTTTCCGAAGAAACGGTAATTTTTATTAACTCCGATAGCATTTGCTAGAATTGCGTTTGGATTGGTTACATTAAAATCATCTACATCGGCAAGATTTGGTGATTTTTGTCCATTATCGTCAATTACATTAGTTGATAAAAAAGGCGATTTTGTAAGCGACAAATAAATTGGACTTGTTTTGAATGCAAAACCGTGATCTAATTGATCGCTGACGTTACTGATAAAGGACATGTTGGCATCCATGTATAATTTTTCGGTCAAACGCAAAGCTGCATTCAAACGCGTGCTGTAGCGATTTGATTCGGTTCCTTCAACAATTCCTTCATTTTTAAGATATCCTACAGATAAACCATATTTTGCAATATCGTCACCTCCACGAACTTTTAGGAAATAGTTTTGGCTAAAGCTTGGTTCAAAAACCTGATCTTGCCAGTTGGTATCATTATGATATTTGTAATATCCTGAAACTTGAGGATTGTCATTCATATAAGGAAGATTGGCAATCTGATCCTGCGAAAGACCACGAGTTGCTTCCAGTTGTGATAGGTGAGTGCGGTAAGCATCGGCACCCATTACTGGTAAATGATTGGGCTCTTCATTATAACTGCCATACATCGTGAAGTCGATTTTGGTCGATAAATCTACCGGACGCGTGGTATTTATGATAAGGACTCCATTGGCACCTTTGGTTCCGTACATGGTAGTGTTATCTTTAAGAACGGTTATGTTCTCAATATCTTTAACATCGATATTTTCCAGCGGAGAAGAGTTTACGTTTTTTATAATTCCAGAACCGTAGTCTTCATCGTCGTAAATCATTCCATCTACAATAATAAGAGGTTTGTTTGTTGCATATAATGAATTGAAACCACGTAACGTTAAGTACGCACCAGAACTAGGTGCCCCTGATTTTCGTACGCTGTTTAGTCCCGCTGATTTTCCTTGGATGAAATCTCCAATAGATTCTTTTATAGGACTGCTCCATTGGTCTCTTTTGAAATTGACCACATTTGCAGCAGCGCTATTGTTGTATTGCAGCTCTTCACCCGAAGGTAAATTGGCTGTTTGAAAGAAAGGGGAATAATATTCTTCGTATAAAAAGATTTCCAAACCTGATTTCCTGTTTTTAAGCGGGTACACTTTGGATTGCAAATCGGGACCGCTCAAGGTAAGAACGGCTTGTAAATCTGGGACATTTATTTCGAAACTACCGTCGTCATTGGTAATGGCAGCCGAAAATCCCTTTACGGCCACGTTTATTCCAGACAGTCCTGCATTTGTTTTTGCACTTTTGACCACACCCTTAACTAAGATTCCTTTTTTGATTTTAGGAGTAGAGATTGGTGTTGCAGTCACGGTTGAATCCTGAACTGTCTGAGCATGCACTGCTACATTAAATCCTCCAGCTAAGAATATGCTCATCAGACAGGTTAGTTGTAATTTTTTTAACATAACTAATTGTTTATAAAATATATTATTTAATGACAGGAACAAATTTTAAATAGTCTAGGACAAGCGAATTATTTCCTGCGGTAGTTGTATTGGTTGACACTAGAGAAAAATAGATATCTTGTAAACTTGTTAAATCGAAAGTGCCTAAATAAACTTCGTTATAATTGGCAATTCCTACATTTTTAGGAGGGAATATTTTGATATTCGCATTCTCAACAAATACATTTCCAAGAGCTGTTGATGATGAGCCTATATTAAGACTTTGTTGGAAATCAACAGATAGTGGTAAATCGATGTTAACAGCTCTCCAATATACTTTGTAAGTGGTACTGTATAAATCTTTGGCGGTATAGCTAATCATAAATTGTCCGCCTCCGGCATATTCTGCAATGTCCTTAAATACGGTACCGATTGGAAATATGAGACCAGAAGGGTCTTTTTTCTCGCGATAAAAAACTTTGCTGCGAGGACCTGAACCATAAGGATTGGTTGCTGTATTATCTTCCCCTTCTATTATGGTTGTTACCAAACGTTTATCTAATGGAACAACCATCTTTTTCATACGGTAAATGATACCATTACTCAAAACGATGGGCTGTCCCACAATTTGTGTTTTGTCTATAGGTACTTTTACACCAAAACGGGTAGTTAATTCACTTGGCAATTCATTTAGTTTATAAGCTTTTGGGAAAACCATATCCCTAACCGTAAAATAACGTGCATAAGTGGCCGTTAAATCAGCGGTTGTTTTTGCAAAATATGGAATAAGTTTAGTAACCTCAGAAGCATAACCCGCATCATCAATAAGGAATAATGTATAAGAGTTTTTCTCGTTATTAACATTATATACATTTTTCAGAAAGGAATTTGAAAGCGAATCAGCAAAAACACCAGGAGCTGTATTTGCCTTGGCTGTTGCATCAGATGCATAAATGTTTAAATCTTTTAGGCTCAACAGATATTTACTCATCTCAGATGTCGAAACTTGGCTATTTACGTACTGCCAAATATTTTGTTTTGGGGAAAGTGCTTTGTTTACAATGTGAAACACACCATTGGAGGCATATTTATCTGCATTAATGATGGTGGCATCATCAATAATAGTACTTCCTTTGAACAATAAATATTTTTCACTTAACATTTTTATTTTAACATCCGAATTTCTTACCGAAGAATAAGCGGTTAACGCAATATGGTTTTGCACAAAAAAGGCTTGTTCTTCCGGAGTATCAAGAAGCGAAGCATCTACCTGTGCCAATGCTTCATTGGTTGGAGCAAAAACAGTATATGTTTTTGATTCCGACAAGACTTTGTCATAACCTGTTTTTGCTAGTATTTCTTTAAACTGGGACAATTCAGCAGTATTGGCTATCGCTTCGCTGAGGTTGGCATCCAGATTTGGGTCACTGCTATCCTTACGGTCGTCCCAAGGGTTTGAACAAGAAACCAGGGCAATTGTCATAATGCCGGCAAAGAATCTTTTATAATTTATATTTGATAAAATCATTTTTATGTGATTGAAGTTTGTTATTGGATTACTTTTTAATTTTAAATATTTGATTAATAGTAGGTAAGGTTGCTGCTCACAAAACGATCGCCTCCTTTTTCCAATTTTGGCCAAATCTGATCCATATCAATCGGACGGAATTCAACAACATCAAGCCATGTAACATTTCCAGGACTGGCAGTAATTGATTCAAATTTTATGGTATGACGCCCCGTTGTTGGTACATCGATAACCCCAACAAGTCTTGAATTTAAGTTACCGTCGTAAGGATGAACAGGATGTTTGTATCCTTGTGATTCAAGAACCCTTTCAGTTGCATTATCTGTTGCAGAAGTACTCGTATATTCATTACAGTTAACCAGTTTTGGAAGCTCTAAACCATTAAAATAAACTTTAAGCGTTGGCATTTTAGAAGATTGAGGTCTGTAATCTATCCAAACTTTGTATTTTCCTTTAATGATTACTGGGGTTTTAAGAACAAGATTTTGTGTTAAACCTGTTTTAAAACGATTCAATTCTAATAAATCTCCGTGCCATCCACCACCGGTTGAGGTTCCTGCTTTACCATCAAGGTATTTTATGCTTTCAGTTCCTTCCCAGGTTATACCACTTATCTGATCGTGTGTTAAAACTATTGATCCACCAGCGTGTTTTCTGAAAATAGCTGTATTACTTCTAAATTCTGGTTGGTCTGCCAAGTCAAAATAAACAGGAGCCGGTAAACGTTTTTTGATAAAGAAATTGGCATTTACAAAATGCAATACACCATTGGAAGTAGTAACATCACTTTTGGTACGATTTACCGAAACTCCTTTTTCAAGTACTCCATTGAAAATTTCTTCGTTCAACAATAAGTTTTCCTTGTCTAATTTAACACTGATAACTTCCATCGGTGCTTTTGTTTCAAGGGTTGCGCTTACAGCCAAATCCGCTAGATATTGTAGTTTTGGTAAAACACGGTAGCTCACAAAAAGATTCAAACTGTCATTTGGATTCATAGGGTCTTTCAGGTGGCTGTATTTTGCTTTTAAATCAGTCAGGCTGTTGATTCCCACAGCTTTGAATTCGTCATTCGTTTGCGTAAGTACAGTTAAGAAACTGGCTATATTGTTTTGGTCTATTGTAAGTGGCTGATTCAATTTTTCGTACCATCCTGTTGCTTTTAAGGCCTCTGTAAATAAGGAAAGGTTTGCATCTGCTTCAATAGTCTGAGCCAAGGTTTTATTCGCAACGCGCAAAACTTTATCAATAACATGAATAACTCCGTTCCCTACCACTAGATTAGAAGCGATAATGTTGGACGTTTTATTAACCGTGTATTTTGAAGTTCCATTACTATTGGCAGCCAATGTTACCAAATATTGACCATACATACTTGGAGTAGCAATTTTTCCATCTGTAAATGAAGTACTGATTACTTTTTGATCAAGAATGTGTAGTTTAACAAAGTCTTGTAAGTCCTTTAGCGGAATTTCTTTTAATGAAGCTACACCAGCATCTTTTATATATTGTTTCATCGCTTCATTTGTGGGAAGAAACAGGGTATATGTACCATACGTATTCATAAATGACGCATAGTTCGTAATTTCAAGAGCTTCCAGGAATAATGAATAGTTTTCATGATCCTTTAAATATTGGGTAATATTTACCGTATCGTCTGTGGTCTCCTTTAATTTATCCGGAGTACAATTTAGAAACGCCAGCGTTATAAAATAAACTAAAGCAATTTTCATCAATCTCTTTTGTGCAAGGTATCTTTTCATAACTTCAATATTTATTATTTATAAAATGGGTTTTGTACTAGTGTTTTATTCGTATATAAATCATATATATTAATAGGCAGATAATGGCTATTCGGATCTTTTAATTTGGCCAAGATAGATTGCTGTTGGTCTGCAGGGGCATTAGACAAAGCCATATTGAGTAATATGTCTAATCTGGCATACTTATTTCTTTTGGCATTTCGCAAAACATCAAACCAGCGTTTTCCTTCAAAGGCAAATTCACGTGCGCGCTCTGCCAAAATATAATCGATTACTAAACTTTTGGTGGTTGGATTTGGATTTTGGACAGTCAGACTGATTGCTTTTCTTGCTGTACGGATTTCCTGGATTATTGCCAACGCTTCGTCACCTTTTCCTGTTTCGGCCAAGGCTTCCGCTTTTAGGAGTAGAACATCTGCGTAACGATAAACAAACCAGTGTGTGTCTGATTCCTGTAAGGATTTACGATCATCATTGTTCAGTCCTGTGAATTTGTATATTTCGTTGGTTCCCGGAATCAAAGAAGCTCTTTCTCCTCGAATATCTTTATTTAGAGCATCATTAAAATCAATTCCAAATATTTCTTCCAAAACTTTGGATGATGCAGTAAATTCCGGTCTGGCGGACAACATATCATAAAACGGATTAAGGTTTGCAGTTGTAAATTGGAATTCAAAGATGCTTTCAGAAGAATTTCCTTTTGCATAAACAGTAGAATACCATGTGTTTGATGCCGGAATTAATTTGAATTTGCCCGAATCGATAACTTTATTTGCTGCAACGATGGCTTCAGAGTATTTTTCCATCCAAAGATATACATCGGCCTGCATTGCATTAATCGTATAAACAGTGATGCGCCCTTTGTTTGAAGCATTAATTCCGTAGTCTTTTACAGCATATTCTTCGGCCAAAGCAAGGTCTTTTATAACCTGGGCAAAAACTTCATCCTGAGATGAACTTGGAATCTGAAAATTATCGGTGTCACTTAGTGTTGCCGTCAATTTTAGGGGCACATCTCTAAAAGTACGAGCCAGCGTAAAGTACATATACGCTCTGATTGCCAAAGCTTCAGACAGGTAATTGTTTAACTGTGCTTTGGTTAAAGTAGGGTCTTTTTCAAGTACACCCGGAGCCAAATCTATAACAGTATTACAGAAGTTGATTACTCTGTAGAATGCGTGCCAACTCGTTAAATCGTTTGAAGGCAGGATATTTGAATTTGAAATATCTCTTTGATCTGCGGTAACATTGGGACCTGGAATCACCATATCACCTCTCATTTCTCCAAACATGAACAAGTATTCGCTTATGGTGTAATCTGTCCCGCCTGTAGGGATAAGTGCTTTAGGAGGTGATTTTAATAAAGACGAATAGATACCGATAACGGCAGACTGAACGTCTTCTTTGGTTCTCCAGAATTCCGCACGTACGATTCCGTCCTCTGGGCGTAAATCTAAATAATTGTCGCACGAAATTGTCGTAGCGAAAATTAATAGGATTGCGAGTATAGATTTTATTTTAGTTTGCATAAATCAAATATTTTTTATTAAAAGCGTGTTGTAATACCTAATGAAAGACGTGAGGTAGGAGGCGTACGGGAATAGTCCATTGCCATTGCAAAAGGACCATCCGAAGCTTTCATGGTTACATCAGGATTCTGGCCACGATAGTTTGTCCATGTGTACAAGTTGTCTGCTGTTATGTAAGCTCTCAATTCGTCCATTTTTAGCTGTTTTAGGATTTTTTGTCCAAAACTGTAGCTGAAGGTAACAGAGCGAAGACGGAGGAAAGAAGCATCTTCTACATAACGGTCAGAACCTAGCCAGTTGTAACCCGTTTGGTAAACTGCTCTTGGCATATCGGTTACGTCTCCGGGATTACGCCATCTTGCCAGAGTTGCTGTGCTTTGATTGTTATAACCGTACATATTGGTTGTTTCCATATCTGTTCCGTTTACAATATCATAACCCACACGGTAGTTGAAATAAAGCAATAATTTGAATTGGTTATTGAAAATGATATTCGGACCAAATCCACCATTAAATTTTGGGTTACTGTTTCCTAAATAAACCACGTCACGGCTGTCGATGTTACCGTCATGGTTAATGTCTTCATAAATCGCATCTCCAGGCTGAAACGTGTAGTCTGTATTTGGATAGTTGAAACGCATATAAACCGTTTGTCCGTTAGGACCAGTAATCACATTTCCATTGGCATCTCTTGCCAAAGTAGCATCTTTGTCTGTATAAACTCCTTTGAAACGGTAACCGTAGAAGGAACCAAAAGGATTGTCTTTTTGAAGAAAACTTTTGTATTCTCCATTACGATCCGTATTTCCACTTTGATTTGGATAATATTCAGAAATTTCACGAATCATGTTTTCATTGCTGGCAATGTTGAAATTGAATTCTACTTTCCATTTTTGAGATTTAAAAGGAGTTGTAAAAATCCCAACTTCCCAACCTTGATTGTCCATAGTTCCTACATTTTGGTCTACTTTGGCGTAGCCGGAAATTGTAGTTACATCAAGACCAGGAAAAAACATATTTTCGGTTCTATTACGGTATAATTCCGCATCGATGGTAAGTCTTCTTTTGAACATTGCAAGGTTAAGTCCTAGGTTTTTTCCTGTCAGTGTTTCTGGACTCAAATTGGTCAACTCTATATTTTGAGGAAAAACACCAGTCATTCCTAAATATTCTGAACCGTAGTTTGCATATTTGTTGAAATAGGAATAGTTTTTTATGGTGTTTGGCACATTTCCTGATTTTCCATAACTGAATCTGAAACTCAATTCATCTATTGAAGTTACTTTTTGCATAAAAGGTTCTCCAGATACTCTCCAACGACCGGATACCGTAGGGAAAACTCCGTATCTGTTTTCAGAGCTGAATTTTGAATTACCGTCAGTACGTACACCAAGGTTCAATATATAGCGATCCAGTAAACTGTATTGAGCATTTACGAAAGCTGCCACTGTTCTTGATTGCGAATTACCGGTTAATAAACTTAACTCCGTGTTTTGTGTTCTGGACGGATTTGATGGATCGGTCAGTAAAGAAGAGGCAGTGTTTGATGTTAACGCCTGATGTGTTTCAGAACGATTATCATTGGACTGCATTGACAAAAGCAATTGCAAATTGTGGTTCACACCAATATTTGGCGTATAAAAAATATTGGTTTTTGTCGATATACTGGATGCGTCAGCATCAACATCCGAAGCACGGTTAACCACCGTTTCTGTCATTGGGCGACCTGTGGCATTTTGTGGTAAAAACGCCTTGGCTTTGGAGTTGGTAAAGTCAAACTGCAAATCGAATGTAGTCCACAATTGTTTTGGTAAGATATCCACATTTACATTGAAATGAGGTACAATTTTCTCCGTTACCTGATCATTGGTTGCGTTTTCACCCATCGCTACTGGATTGTAAGTAGTTGGGTATTTACCCTGAATGTTTTGGGCAGGAGAGAAATAGTTTGGTGTAAGTACACCCATTTCATCATATTCGAAAACCCCCATATTAGGCATTTTACCATACGAAATACTACGCATTAAATCTTTGTCTGATGACGAAGAAAAATTATTTACGTAATTACGTTGCGTTTCCGAATGGGTGTAGGAGATATCTGTTTTGAACTTAATACGATCCGAAACGATATAATCTAGGTTCAAACGGGTACTAATCCTTTGAAATCCTGTCCCAATGGTAACTCCATTGGAATCATAATAACCTGCAGAAGCAAAATATCTAGCTCTTTGTCCACCTCCTTGTAATGACAGGTTATGATCCATAGTATAGGCAGGCTGGGATATTTCGTCAGTCCAATTGGTGTTGTTACTGTAGTTTTTGTAGTTATAAACATCCAATGGATCGTATTGAAATTCTTTTATGGTCTGTGTATTCAAAGGAACCCCATTTCGGTTCATGTATTCTTCCGGAATTAATTGCGAGTATTGATCCCCGCTTAACATAGGAATGGTTTTTGGAAGTTGTGCATAGGTTCCAACAAAGGAATAATTAATTTTTGGAGCACTGATTCCCCCACGTTTGGTATTAATGGAGATAACCCCTCCAGCTGCTTTGGCACCCCACATGGCGGTTGCTGCAGCATCTTTATCAATTGTAATGGTTTCAATATCCGATGGAGCAATATTCAATAAAGCAGCATATCCTTCTTCATCGGCAGTACCAAAATTAAAATCAGAAGGCACAGATGTTTCATAAATCATTCCGTCAACAACGATTAATGGGGCAGATGAACCAGAGATAGAAGATGCTCCCCTGATCTTGATTTGCATTCCTGCTCCCGGATCACCACTGGTAGCAATGATATCGACCCCAGCGATACGTCCCTGTAATTGCTCATCAATAGATGCTGCTTGTGAATTTGCCAAATCAGCTGCTTTTATCGTAACTGAACTCGTTGTTTTATTTCTTTCTTCGATGTTCAATAAACCACTTTCCGGTTTTTTTGCAGCAGATTTCACGACAATCTCTTTCAAATCTTCCACAGTTGATACTAGGGAAACTTTGACAGATGCTCTTCCGTTAATTGGAACTACTTTGGATTTGTATCCAATGTTTGAAATAAGTAATTTATTGTTTGGGTTTTTGAAGTGAATGGCAAAATTCCCATCAACATCGGTCATTGCACCGGTTATGGTACGATTCTCTGCATCTTGTTCGATAACTGTGGCACCTGGAATAGGCAGATTATCGGCAGCATCGACTACCTGACCACGCACTACGGTTGCTTTTGACTCTTGTGCCCAAGATGGTAGTGCTGTCAAGAGAATCAAGGCAAATGAAAAACAGTAAAGTATATTGGTTATTTTTAGTCTCATTTTATTCTTTGTATAAAAGGTAGTTGTCAACTATGTGAATTAAAGATCTGTCGGCTAGATTGTTACTGGAAGCTGGTATGAAATTAGCAGTTCTGTTTACAGGTGGTGTTGTTGATGTTCCTTTATTGTTATCCGTGAATGATAATGTGCCAGGGACACTCGAAACTGTAATGTATGTCTTTTCACTAAGTTTATCTCTATGTAATGTTTCAACCAGTCCTGTTGTAAGTCCATCGTTTGAAGCAGTCTGTAATGCCAAAATATGATAGCGGATAAATTCGGTGATTAATTCCTTGTCCTGTGGGAGAGTCGGGTTGTAATTAGGCACACCGGTTGCGGGTGTTCCAGGAAGTACTCCGTTTTTTACCGCCTGGGTAATTGCCGCATTACTTGGGATGATAAAAGTGTAGAAACTCCCTACATCAACCCCTTGAATTTTTCCAGTAGTTACATCGAACAAAGCAGAATTAAGAAGGTAATTATAAAAGAAGGAGGAATTGGAGCCGGTTGCCGTTCCCAAACGTTTTATTTTCAGTCCGGCATATTCTTCACTGTAATTAAGAATACCATTTATGTAATAAGTTCTTCCGTTTTGTTTGTCTTCGTAGCCAAGAATTGAAACCGTATTTCCTGCAACTTCATTTCCTGCTGCAAAAACTTTGTTGTTGCTCCATTTTATATATTCTCCCGGAATGATATTATCACCGGAACGAATGATTCCAGAGCCAGATAAATTATTTAGTTCTCCGTTAGGAGTTGGTATTATTCCGTTATAAAGAACACGTAATAAACGGAATCTGGATGGACCATTAGCTTCAACCAGTCCGGTTGTTGGGTTGGTATATTTCCATTCAGAACGATTGATGTCATAATCAAATCCCAGTCCTCTCAATACAGCATCGGATGGAAGAAACAATGTATATTTTTGATCTATGTTGCTGATCATTTGCTTAAAACCAGATCCATCATTAAATAAACGTGTGGCCAAAGTAAATTTTGGATCAAGATAAGCCGAGGTATAAACGCTGAAAAATAAATCAGATGCCTGTACTTTGTTGGTACCGTAAAAGAAACCGTTACTCAACACTTTGGCTTCTTTTATATCAGTGCTCATATTGAATCGGACATCTTCATCAAGGGCATTATTACTCGTGGCTACTTTAGATGGCCATACTGTATTGGCTACCACATGAGCTTTGAATAAATCTTGAAAAACATATTTAGGAAGTTTATCAAGTGATGGATAATTTTTTAGCAAAACAGTATTAATAAATGCCTGAAACGATGCATTATCTGGAACAAACATGGTATATGCACCATTTTGCCCATCATTATCAGAATCTTTTAAAAAGTTTTCATTGTTGGGTGAAAATGGTAAAGCAGGATCCCAAACTTTAACAGAAACATTATCTGATTTACCTGTATAATTATGGTAAGTATTGGTCGCATCTTGGTTGAAAACATAAGTAACCAGGTTCTTTTCCATCACATCATGGAAAAGGCTGTATTGACTATTTTGCTCAAGATATTGGTCTAGATTAACCAAAGGAAGTGAAACTTGGGTAACCTCATGAATGATACCGTTTTCGGCAATAATATTGGCTTCCTTTATAGTGCCATCCAATACATTTGAGCCGGTATATTGTTTGTTTGGATAGAAAAAATTATAGTCATAAGCACTTAATTTTTGTGCAGCAAAATAATCTTTTTCAAAATAGGTGATGTATTTATTATTACTGTCTCCAGTAACAAAATAGTTGATTCCTGTCCCTGCACGATTATTTCGGTTGGAATCAACAGTAACTGTTGCTTTCCCATCGATTGTCTTAGTTATGAATCCGTCATAAAAAGCAGTTCTCCTTCTATATGCATTATCAGGTACCCATCCCAAAGCTGACTGGTAGTCTGCAAGTTGGTCCTCACGAAATGCATTGTAGACAAGCGCATATCTCACAATTTTTCCAGCTGTTTCTGCATCAACTTTACTTACATCAGAAAATCCTTTTTCCTGGAAAAATTTTGTAAACGCTTCATCATTGGGCGCCATCATGGTCCAATACCCAGATTTACTCAAAATGTCTTTGTAGCCTGCTTTGTCAATTAGAGCCGTTAGGTTTTTGAAATTGCCTCTTGCCTCTAATTGCTGGAAAATAGGATCTTCCAAATTTTCAGGACGGCCATAGTATTCATCAAATGTGTCTTTACTGCAACTGGATAAAAGTGCCAGGAACGAAAAAACAAATAAATAGCGGTGTAATTTTTTCTTCATTGATTGCTTAACTAATTAAAATTGGGAACAAAATATTTATACTTTTTTTAACTCTTATTTAACCTTAATTAATGAATAATTAACTTTTTCAAACCTATAAGTTTTCAATCCTACTTCTATCCTGCAGTATCCTGTGAAATTTTATTTTTTTTATGATGTGTTTAAAAAAAAGCCTAATTTAATGTAGATATCGTATTTAAATTATGATATTTTTTAAATGTAGAAACCTTGATATTACTGCTTTTAGGTCAATTTGATTTCTTTTTTATGGAGTTAAACTGCACTAATTATTTGTTAATAATTATTTTAGTAAACTTTTGAGATTTATGTAAAAATGCAAATTAAGGAGTGTCTCAATGAATGAGTAAAAAAGTAAAATATTGATTTTTTGGTAAGATTTTTTTCATGATTAAATAAAAAAAATAATCATCGAATAAAATAGTATTGTAAAAAGAACACTTATAAATGATTTTTCTCATCATAATTTAAATATTAATATAATTTTACGCCAGACTTCCAAAAGCGGTTTTATTTTATTTAAAAAAGGATGTACAAAAAAGGGTTTATTTTAATTTATTTTCTGCTAGGCAATTTGTTTGGATTCAATTGTTTTGGTCAGGAGCTTTTTTTCGAAAAAATTTCGGGACAAGATATTGATCCCAGTACCTCTATTCATGGAATTGCCAAAGACTCAATAGGATATATTTGGTTCGGAAGCTGGAATGGCGCTTATAGATACGATGGCAAAACATTCAATTATTATTATCATAATCCCACAGATACAGGTTCATTACCTAATAACAGAATTCGAAATATTGTTTCAGACAATAAGTTAGGACTCTGGTTTTTGACATTCGATCATAAGTATGCACGATTTAATTATCAGCTCAATACTTTTCGGGTTATTGATGTAAAAGTTGTTCCAAAAAACATCGTGTCTCGCTTGAACAGTGATTCTAATACTCTAAATAAAAATAAAGTCATTAGCGGAAAAAGTTATTTTCTGACTTCCCATCAGTTTACCCAATTGGATATTAATTCTGGAAAAAAAATTCAATATACTGCCAATATAAGCCAACCTGGAAGTTTGTTTGATGATTATATCACGACCTATTTTATAGACGACGAAAGTATAATTTGGCTAGGTACAAGGAGTGGCGATATTTATAAAGCGAATTTAAACCGTAATCCATTTGAGCTGAATTATAGTTATATTTCCAAAGCTGGAAAAACAAAATTAGCCAGTGTTAGGGCTGTTCTGAAAGGCGAAAATGAGATTTGGCTGGGAACAGATGAAGGCGTTCTTATCTATAATGATGACGGTGTAAATTACAATCATCCTTTTTATCATTCGAAAAGTAAAATTAATCAGGTGCGTACGTTGTTTAAGGACAATTTAGGCGGCATCTGGATTGGCGGCGTTAATGGTTTGGAATATTACAACCCAAGAACCAACCAAAAGAAAACAATTATCGACAAAGAATTGTACCCAAAAATGGAAACTTTGTCGGTGTTTGCAATGGAATCTTATGGGAATAATTTTGTGTGGGTCGGTTTATATAACGGAATTGCCCGAATTAATTTGGTAAATAACAGCATTGTGTTTTATGATTTGGCCAAGGAAATCAAGAATCACAGCGTTATGGATATTTTGGCTATTGAAAAAAACAAACTTTGGCTAGCAACCGAAGGTAATGGGCTAATTCAATTGAAAATAAATAAGCAGTTGGATGTCGTTAGTGATGCAACATTTGCAACTTTTCGCGCGGGTTCTGTTCTAAATAAAAAAATTTCGGGAAGCATTATTTATGCGCTTTTCAAAGACAAAACCAATATGGTTTGGGTGGGAAGCAGTGAAGGTTTGTATAAAATAAAAACGAATTCGAATGCGATGCTAGCAGAAAGTGTTCCGTTGCAATCTGAAATGCCAAACGCTTATATTTCTGCCATTATCGATGATAATGAAGGAAATATTTGGGTGGCTCATAAAGAAGGGATTGCTAAGATTAATGGACGTTCGGGTGAAATTTCCAATTACCAGAAAAAAGATCAGTACAGTTCATGGCGTTTTCTGGAAAGGGCACTTTATAAAGATCCAAAGGACAATACAATTTATTTTGGTGCCAAAAATGGTTATGTAGCTTTTAATCCGAAGAATATTAAAACAATTTCAAAATCGGATAAACTGATTTTGAAATCTTTGTATTTGTCCAATCAGGAGGTTGTCCCGATGGATACTGTTTTTGGGAAACCCATTTTGACCAAAATTTTGTCCCAAACCAAATCCATAGACCTAGATTATGAAAACCGAAGTTTTACCATCGAGTTGGCTTCTTTCAATTATCGCGATTCTCGTAAGGAAGTGTATGAATATCTGTTGGAAGGTTACGAAGATAATTGGATTAAAACCACGAGCAACAAGATTTCGTTTAACAAAGTTCCTCCGGGCGATTACACTTTCAGGGTGCGGGTGGTTTCAAATTCCGACAAAGTTCTTGCGGTGGAACTTAAAATTAGTATTGGTGCGCCTTGGTATGGAAGCTGGTGGTTTCGAACTATATTTTTGATTCTGATAGTAGGAGCGGTGTATTGGGTTTTCAGGGAAATTTTATACCGTGACCGTTTGAAAAATGAAATCGAACAAGAACGCCTGAATGCCGAAAGACGTGAGGTTTTGAACAGGGAAAAAATCGAATTTTTCACCAATATTTCACACGATTTAAAAACGCCACTTACGTTGATTTCGGATCCTCTAAAACGCCTTCAGGAGAACAAAGTAGCCCCCGAAGATAAAGCACTTTATTTTTCGATGATTGACAGAAATATTAAGAATTTAACGAAGTTGATTCACCAGATATTGGATTTCCGAAAATCAGAAACTGGTAAATTAAAATTGAATCTGAGTTCCCGTGATTTTAACGCTTTCGCAAAAGAGTGTTACGCCACGTTTGAATTTATAGCCGAAAAGCGAAATATCAAATTTAATCTTCAGATGCCTGAGGAACAATTGTATTGTAATCTTGATTTTGAAAAAGCGGAACAAGTTATCGTTAACTTATTATCTAATGCTTTTCAATACACCCCTGATGGCGGAAAAATTATGTTTTCTGTAGGGCTGAATGAAGAAAAATCAGCGATTGAAATTATAGTTGAAGACAATGGAGTAGGGATAGAAGCGCCAGAACTGGAAAAAATATTTGAACCGTTCAATACCGTTGGGCCAAGTCCGTTTTACGGATATTCATCGGGAATAGGATTGTCGTTGACACGAAATCTTATCACTTTTTTGAAGGGGACAATTTCAATTGAAAGTACTCCTAATAAAGGAACCAAAGCTTCAATCGATTTGCCTTATCAGATGGCTGAAGTTGAGACTGTTTTCCCGATTGGAGTAACTATAATTCCTTTGAAAAATGAAGATAAAAAAGAGGAAATGGAGGATTTTGGTCAGATAAATTCTGAAAAAATAAAACCTACTTTACTTATTGTTGAAGACAATACAGATGTTCAAATGTATTTGCGAAAAGAATTAGACAAGCATTACTTTTTGATACAAGAATTTGATGGAAAACAAGGACTTGAATCTGCCATAAAACACATTCCGGATATTATAGTTTCCGATATTATGATGCCGGAAATGGAGGGAACACTTTTGGGTAAAGAGCTAAAAAACAATGTGAATACGTCACATATTCCTTTGATTTTTTTGACAGCAAAAAGTTCCGATTCCGATCAAATAGAAGGTTACAATCTGGGCGCCGAAGCCTATGTCATGAAGCCGTTTAATGTGGATGTTTTGAACGCCCAAATCAAAAGTGTTCTTGAAAACAGAAAACTATTGCAAAGCCGATTAGCGGGAATAAAAGAAATTCAGCAGTTGCAACAGGAAATTCCTGATTCGGACAATCAATTTCTTCAAAAAGTGATTGAAAAAATCAGACTCCACATCGAAGACCCCGAATTTAATTCTGAAGAATTGGCAAAGGTTTTAGACATTAGCCAAAGACAATTGTACCGTAAATTAAAAGCGATAAGTGGCAATACAGTTCATGAATTCATCATCAAAGTCAAGATGAATCAAGCCGAGGAATTGTTAAAAAACTCAGATCTTAACGTATCCCAAATCGCATATCAACTTGGTTTTTCTGAACCATCGAATTTCTCACGGACTTTTTCTAAGTATTTTGGTTGTAGTCCTTCGCAGTTTGTGAGGTAATTTTTTGTTTGTTACCAAAAAATAGGATTGGTAATTTGTGCTAAAAATATTATTTATATATTTGAGAAAAATCTGCTACTCAATAGAGACAATCATTCCGTTTTGGGTGTATTGTAGCTACTTTATAGCGAGTATATGTAAGTTGGTGGCAAGTGTAACCGAGCAAACAGGCATGGATGATGATTAAGTATCAATATGCAAAAGACGAGAATGAAAAGCTAATTAATATTGATAGCTTGAACGGATTGAACAGAAATAAGTTCAAGTTCTTTTGCATTAGTTGTGGGAACGAATTAATTGCCCGACTTGGAAAAATTAAAATTCATCACTTTGCTCACAAAAAGGTCGTTACTTGCTCAGGAGAAACTTATCTTCATTTACTCGGAAAACAATTATTTTTTGACAACTATACTGATTGCTTACAAAACCGAAAACCATTTATAATTGAGCTAAACCAAAAGAGAACTTGTAATCACTATGAGAAAGAACTTGGACTGAAATGTAAACTTTCTAAGATTACAACACAGTTTGACTTGACTAAATATTTTGATAAAATTTCAGTAGAAACAAGAGAAGATTCTTTTATTGCAGATATATTGCTCACCAGCAAAAATGGCAAAGACAAGGTATTTATAGAGATTGCAGTTACACACCTATCAACTGAGCAAAAATTAAAATCAAATTACAGAATTATAGAAATAGAAATTGAGAGTGAAGAAGACTTTATGCCAATAAAAAGAAAATATCTAAGCATAAAAGACTCAAAGATCAAGTTTGAAAATTTTAAGACAGGCCAAGTAATTACTTCGCTTTGTAATGGTAATTGCCAAAATGGGCATAACTTCTTTACGCTTGATGTTGAAGGACGGTGTTTACTCAAACAGAGAAACCTTAAACAAATAAAAAATCAGTTATCCGCGGATAAAGAGAAGATTGTCAAATATGAAATTACAAAGGACAATGGATACAATTACTCAGATATTTTCAAAAAAAGTGTAGCTACTTATGCTCAACAAAATTTAAAAGTGAAAAACTGTTTTATTTGTCGTTATCACGCTGAAAATAACTCTTGGCAATATTTTGAAGACACCTCAGGGATTCCAATTTTTTGTAAATTTCTAAAAATAAAATGCAACTCTAACCAAGCCATAACTTGTGAATATTATAAATTAGAGAATAACTTCGTTAATGAGCTTTTGTCAACAATCAAACTGAATGAAGCCGAAACTGAAGGTGGTTATTTAGGCATAGAAGAAGAAAGTGATGACGATAATTAGAACGTATAAAAGAACACCTGCCACCAACAGCCACTCCAACGGATTTGGGCAATAGGCTTAATAGAAAGATGTTTTTGGATTTGGGTCTCGATAGCTATCGGGATTGGCAAATCCGAATAATGAGCTTAATTTAGTCCCAAACCCGCTGTAATGCCAAAACCTTATAGCCTATATTTATGACCAAAGTATTAAAATTTACATTTTTTATTTTTTTTCCGTTAATTGCTAGCGGACAATATGACTTTGAAAAATACCCATCTATAAAATATAAAGTTTATGACGATTGGAAAACTAATGAAACAGAGGAGAAAGTAGAAAACTCAATATCTATTTCTAACTTTTTTAAAAATGGAGAATCTTTAACAATTCAACTGAATTCATTCCAAGAACATTGGTTTGAAAATTCTGATATAAAAATTTTCAAAAACAATATAGAAACTCAAAATTTCACAGAAAACATAGGCTTCACTCCTCTTGCTTTAAATAGTGTTAGAATTGCCGACTTTAATGGGGACGGATTGAGTGATTTAAAAATTATTGTTCCATATATGGGAAATGGAATCGCATCAATGAACGTTAAAGTAATCTATCTTTTTCAGCAGACTAACCAACGCTTTTTGAAAGTTTCTTTTGACGATAAACAAAGTGATAATCGTAACGAAAGAGATTTTGACGGCGATGGAAATTACGAAATCATAACAATGAAGTTATCCAGTTATCAAAATCACAGTTATTGGAATTTTAACCTTTTTAATTTAATGAAAGGAAAACTCATTAACGTGAATAACAAATATGACTACCCAATATTAGTCCAGTTTCTCGAAAAAGAAAATTTTAAAATTACCGACAAAATTAGTCGCAAAAAAATGAAAAATTTTGCGCTAAATTTACCCGAAGGTTATGACATTAAACAATAAAAAATACAGGCTATAACAGCTAATGAGAAATAATCTATACTTATCTTTCTTTGTCATAATTCTATTGTTTACTTCTTGTAAGCAAGAACAAATAAAATTTAATCAAAGCCAATGGAATACTCCAGATGACATAGATTATAATCATAGAGAATTAATGATTGAAGACCTTTCAAAAAATTACTTAAAGCGTGGAATGAAATTCGCTGATACTGAAAAGTTACTAGGAAAAAATCAATTGAGTAACGAAAAGGATTCGATTCAACTTCAATATGAAATTTACACATATTATGGAAGTGATATCGACCCAATAGAAACAAAAACTTTGATTGTAAATTTTAGTGCGGATTCAACTTTAACTAATATTTGGATAGATCATTGGGAAAAATAATGCCAGCTCATAACAGCTACAACCGATTTGGGCAATTAGCTTAATGAAAAGTTGGTTTTGTATTTGGGATGATTTGCTTCGCCTGTTCGCTTTTGCTCGGGTGGCAAAGCCAAATATAAAAGTTTGAAAGTGTAGAATAAACCCCGCTAGTGCGAGCGTCCCGCTCGTTTCCACAATTAGCATATAACAACAAACCTCGTTTTTCCCATAAAATCAGATTTAAACGAGGTTTGTTTTAACTATAAAGTATAAATACTACTTCATCTTATTCTGGTTCGAATTGGGTTTTAATTCATCAGGACTGTCTTTTGTGTAGGTGTTAAAAACTTCACGTGACGGACTTACAAAAATATCTTTAATCAACTCAAAATCCAGTTTGTTTTTCGGGTTGAATTTATTGGAATTCATATACTTTTGAAGCGAATAAAACAATTGTTTCGATGAAGGCTTGTTTTGTACATCTGGGCCGATATCGGCACTGCTAACAATGATTTTTCCGTTTCCAACCTGTGCCTCAAAAACCAAAGCCAATCTACGGTTCATAAACCAAGTGTCAATCGGCTGTATTAACGGACGAAAATCGACCGGAAAATCCTCAAGATTCATCACCTGCGAGCGGTTTTGAATATCCCACCATTGTAAATCACTATGAAAACTTGTCGGGAAATCGGCAAAAGCAGGACTTTTTTCCTGAATCAACATTCCGGTAATATGGGGCGGACGCATTTTGAACCACGAAGTATTCCAGAATACAGGCAGAAAATGCATTTCTACTTCCTTTCCTTTTACCACTTTTCCGGCGGCGTTCAGGAATACTTTTCCGCCTTTATTCAATACTTCTTTGGCTTTGTCATCTAAGACCGTTGTGTAATAAATAGAGGATGCAGCAACCGGATTTTTTTCGGGATACACCCAGAAATTCCAATCGTTGGCAAAAGTTGTAGCGTTTACTTTTACCTCAAGGTTTAATTTTGAGGCTTCTTTTATTTCGCTTAAAGCAAAAGAAATATTTCCTGCAAATAGTCCGTTTCCGTTCTCGAAAGTTTTGGGTTCAAAACTGCCAGAAGCCATTAAATTTCCTTTTTCGTTTTTGATCGTCCAACTCAAAACGGCATTCTGCAAAGGTGTTTTCCCTGAATGAAAAAGAGCAATTTCGGCCTTGAAGGTTTCATTGTTGGTGTAAACAAATTTTGGAATCTCGGCCAATGGAACGGTTTCATTACAAAAACGACTGTATTCTTTGGCGGTAACATATCCTTTTTCTTCAAAAAAAGCATCCAAAACGCCTACGAGTGCCGTTCCCTGTCCAGGGAAATCCTGTAATCCCAACATCTGGAATCCACCATAGTTGGGCGTTCTCAGCATTTTTTCTATTTCGTTTTTATAACACAAAACTTGCAGTTTTCCCGAGGCATTCAAAAAGGCTGCTGCCTGGTCTTCCATGTGGTGATCGCTCAAATCTTCGCGGAACATTTCAAAGTTTTTGGCTCTGTAAACACCGGTGTATTTTTTGATTTCATCAAAATTAGGGAAAACGCAGTATTGACCTATTTCGTGAGCTACAAAAGGCACTTTGAACTTGGCAATTCCCTCACTGAAATCCGATTCGGTTTCGGGTATTTTTTCCCATTTTAATCCTCTCACACCGCCACGAACCTGGTATTCCGCATTTGGGACAATCGGCCAGCTTCCGCCCACGGACATTCCGGTGTAAACGCGTCTGTTGTCTTTTTCTTTCCAGAAATTAACAAATTCGTTAAGGTATTTTACCTGATTTCCTGCCGGTTCATTCCCCGCAGACAGCATTGTGAACGAGGCATAATTGCCGTATTCTTTTGTCATGCGTTGGGTTTCATCGTATATAAATTTATCTACAGGCTGTCCTAAACCAATTTTCGGCCCATGATTTGGCCAACTCGGGCCTTCAGGCTGTAAATAAAGGCCAATTTTATCGGCGGCAATAAATGCGGCTTCAGGAGGACACCAGGAATGAAAACGTACGTGATTTAATCCAAACGATTTGATTTTCTGGAAAATTATCTCCCAAGCCTCAACCGTTGTTGCGGGATAACCCGTCAGCGGAAATTCGCAATTGTGTACCGTTCCGCGAAGAACTACCGGAATATCATTTATCATAAACCGATTTCCTTCAATTCTGAATTCTCGCATTCCAAACTGAATTTCCTTCTCAGAAATGATTTCTTTGTCAGTCAGTTTTGCTTCCAAATGATACAAAGCAGGGTCGAATTCGTCCCAAGTTTGCATTCCTTTTCCAAAAGGAAGTTCGAGTTCAATTGTGTTTTCGGTTTGCTTGGTTACGGTTGTTTTTTCTGTAATTTCTTTAGTTTGGTCGATTTTCGGGCTGTTGAAACTTTTGGCAACAATGCTCAGTTTTCCCTCAAAATCCTTTTTCGAAGTGTTATTAATCGTGATTTTTACTCGGGCTTTTCGGTTTTTTACATCAGGATAAATCTGAACATCGTTTATGTAAACCGGAGAAGAGGATTCCAAGGCGATTTTCCCTATTATTCCGTTCCAGTTTCCTTGTGTATGATCGGTGACGCTATGCGAATCAGGGCCAACATTAATCTCCTTGATGCGATTGTCGATGCGTATGCTGATGCGTTGTTTTCCTGGAGTCAGAAAAGTGCTTAAATCATAAACATGAGGTGCTACGAGCGAATTTTGAAGACCTACTTCCTTGTTATTAATCCAAACTCGGGTTTCGATATGCGCTCTTTCCAGATGAAGCAAAATGCTTTTTCCTTTCCAGTTTGCCGGAATATTTACTTCTTTTTGGTACCAAGCCACGCCCACATAATGCTTTGCAGGAGTCAGCCAGAAAGGGATGTGTATATTACCGGGTTGACGAAATTTTTTCAGTCTTGGAACAAAATAAAAAGAACTGTCATAAATAGAACCCGTCCATTTTGTTTTCAGAGTGATATCGTCACCCTTTAAAAACTGAGCCATGGAACCAGGCAGTTTAATGTTATCTGCAAGATTCCTGTTGTACCATTTTTCTGTGACGCCCACATCTTGTCGGTCTATTTCAAAATGCCAATCTCCTTCCAGATTTATTTCGTCTTTTTTAAAACTGCTTAAAGCAAAAAATGATGCCAAAAGGAGACAGGCATAGATGTATTTTTTCATTGTGGTATTGTTTAACTATTAGTTCTTAGTGATTAGTCCTTAGTGATTATTCTTTGGGATATCAGTGTTTTTTTTAACCCATTGGGTGAAATTATTTTTTACCACATAGAAACATAGAATTTATAGTGTTTAAAAAGACTTTGATAGTCGTTTTACTTGTCACATAGACAGACTATGTGAAAAATAGATCTATTTCTATTATTTCTTTAATGATTTGCTATTAAATCTATGTTTCTATGTGGTTCGTTTTTTATTTAAAAAGAATCGAACCCAATGTGTTATAAAAGGCTTTCCGTTTTTTTGAAAGTATTTAGTATTAATAATTGTAAGCTAACTGCTAATCACTATCCATTTATTTTTTAATCAAAAAGGAATTTGTTTTGATATAAAAATTATACAATTTAATATTTCCGGTACTGCTTTTATCAGTTCTCGGAAGGTACTTAAATCCTTTAATTTTATAGTTCTGCCCCATATCAACAACCACCTGATGCGGATAAGAAATTTTATCACCGCTTCTGCTTGTTGACCAAATAGTGGACTCCTGCTGGTCGTAGATCTTTTCGGCAGAATGATTTCCAGACATTACTTCTTCGCTGTCGGCATAAACCATTTTCCATTGTGTACGAGGAATTAACTGGCCATCGCTACCGATTAATTCTATTTCGGCTACGGTTGCGCCATTGTCTTTTGGATTTTGGGGAGTTACTGCTTCAAGACAAAAATATTGCCCTTCCAGTGTTTTTGAAAAAATCACTTCTTTCCAGCCTTGTCCAGCCGCAAAGGAACCAGTAGCAGATGGAACCTCTGACGAAAGATCAAGAGTTTCTCCTTTTTTGCGATGCAAAAGTGATTCATCAACCATAATTTTGTCCAAAACAGGAACGGTCACACCCGAGATTTGAGCTTCTTTTGGTGTTTCCAAATCCAGAATTATAATTTCGTTTTGTCCTTTTTTTAGCCAACATCCAGGCATAAAGAGTGTTTGTTGCGGTCCAATTTTCCAATATCTACCAATATTATAACCGTTTACCCAAACCATTCCTTTGCCCCAAGTACTCATGTCAATATAAGTATCGCCAACTTTGTTAAGATTGAATGTAGCCCTGTGCCAAGCCGGGCCGTTTGCTTTTCCTGTTTTGAATTTTAGTTTTTTCTGAAAATCATATTCAACAGGGAAATTATAAACGTTCCAATTGGTCAGATTGACTGAATTGGATGCTAATTGTATTTCAACTTTTTCAGTAATTCCTTTTCGGTCAATAATTTCTTTACCATAATTTACACGGCCATTTGCATCAACCAAAATATCGAGGACATCTCCTTTTTTTACCGCAGGCATATTGATGGTGTTTTCATCTTTTCGGCGATCAAGATTTCCTATAAGTTTTCCATTTACATAAATGTTGGCCCAGTCATGTACATTGGTAATTTTTAATTTAAAAGGAGTTGAACATTCAGGCAAATTTGTTCGATACAAAATTCGTCCCCAACCTTGGTCGAAGTCTTCCATTGGTTTTATATTCGATGATGAAATCGCTTTTGGTAGGTTTTCAAAAAGAGGTGCCGATTCTTTAAAAGTAATTTTAGGAATTGAAATTACCGGATAATTTACCGGTGGTTCTGGAATCGTTTCACCTGGATTCAGGTAATTTTTCAACAGTTCACGTACCGCATAGAATTTGTCTGTAGGTTGTCCTGCCTCGTTTATTGGAGCATTGTAATCATAGGAAGCGACCATGGAACTATACGGAGGCGAATTGGCACCGCCCCATTGCCCAAATGATGTTCCGCCATGCGCCATGTAAAGGCTGAACGAAATTTTGCGATCTAACATGTCTTTTAAACTACCGATAAAACTGTCTATAGAACGGGTTTCGTGCGCGCGTCCCCAATGGTCGAACCAGCCAGTCCAGTATTCACTACACATTTGCGGAGCGTTAGGATGTACTTCTGAGTATTTTTTGAACTGTTGCTCGATATTTGAACCAGCACCAAAGTTTAATGCAGTATAAACGTCATCCAACTCATAATTGAAGAAATTAGAATTCCAATCACAACGGAAAAGCTGTACTTTGTCGAATCCGGCAGAACGAATAGCATCTCTCACTTGCGTCATATAGCTGGCATCCTTTCCAAAAGAACCGTATTCGTTTTCTACCTGAACCATGATGATATTTCCACCATTTTGAATTTGAAGTGGCGCCAATTCTTTGCCTACATGCTGTAAATATTTGATGGCACGTTCCATAAAATAAGGATCTGCATTAGTTCTCACCTGAATATCTTTTTTCTTTAGAAGCCACCAAGGCAAACCACCCATATCCCATTCGGCACAAGCGTAAGGCCCGGGACGCACAATGCAGTACATTCCGTTTTTTTGAACCAGACGCACAAACTCAGCTACATCTTTTTGTCCTGTAAAATCGAATTTATCAGGTTGTTGTTCGTGAAAATTCCAAAAAAGGTAAATACAAATCGTATTCATTCCCATGGCTTTGCACATTTGAATACGGTGTTCCCAGTATTCGCGAGGAATTCTAGGGAAATGAATTTCGCCGGCACGTACGATAAATGGTTTGCCATTGAGCAGGAAGGTTTTTTCACCTTGAACAAAAGTTCCCTTTTGTCCAGTTTGTGCCCCGACACTCAAGGATATAAAAAAAACTAGGGTAAGAATGAATTTTGATATTTTCATGTTTAATTCTGGTTGCGATTAGTTAAGTGTCAAATCTACATTTACTTTATATTCTATCGAAATTATTGGCAGATTAATTTTTTTAACTTTTAATTTTTTTTGTGATAGAAAAGTTGGGAAGGATTTTCTTTTTGATATTGTTTAAAAGAAATAAGCTAAGTGATTCTTCCGAAGAATCACTTAGCCTTTAAAAAAAAATCAAATCGATAATTTTTATTCTAATGAGTTTAGCATTGCCAAATGCACCTGAACTCCCTGATGGTTGACATCCATTTTGGCAGCTTCAAGCAAATGTTTTTTTGCTTTGGCGGTATCGCCCAGTCCATAATTGCCTAACCCAATCATATAATGGCAATGGATTTTGTTGCGGAAAGTTAAATCATCATCCCAAATCAATAAATCAGGCAGAGATACCGCAAAATAATCGAGTTTTATGGTTTCGTCCAAATGTTTTTCTCCAAAAGCAATCAAGGAATCAAATCTTTGTTTGGCTTCTTCTTTGCGACCTAATTTTAGCAGAGCCAAACCTTGGTAATATATTTTATCAGGTTTTTGGTCATTATAAAAAATGGCGGCCGCAGGTTCTGTATTACCTTCTTTAGCTAGTTCCCAGAATTTTTTGGCTTCATCAATTTGTCCCAAACCTTCGTAGGCACACCCTAACCAATAATGGAAATCATTTTCCTGGGCACCGGAAAGTTTGCCTTCGCCCAGATTGTCCGGATAAACCAAACATTCTTGCAATAACTGAATGGCTTTTTCGAATTTTTTTTCAACCAAAAACTGCTTCGCCAATTCTACTCGTGCCAATTGATATTGTGCCGGAACTTTTCCTTCTCCACCTTCCCAAGGATGAAAAATACGATTATCGATTAACGTAATTGCTTTGCTGAAATTCTTTAATTGGTTGCATAAGGTTGCATATTCGAGATAAACATCATCACGTTGCTGAACCAGATTGATGTGTTTTTCCAAAAATGCCAATCGTTCTTCATGAGGTCTGCAAAGACGCTTGTACAACTGATCCAACTCCATCAATATACGGGAATCCTTTGTGTCTAGTGCGAATGCTTTTTCAAGATATTGAACAGCTTTTTCTTCAAGTTGAAGCTTGTTGAAATACGCCAACGATAGATTTCTGAGTACCGTTGGAAAATTATCGCTTATTGCCACTGATTTTTCCCAACAGGCAATGGCTTCGGGATATTGGCGTTTGTCGTACCATAAATTTCCTAAATAATAAGCTGCTTTTGAATCTTTTGAATTCATTTTTTGGGCAGTTTCCAATGCAAGAATGGCTTCCAATCGGTTAGGAAAACAATATTCAGGCGAATGGGAGGCTGCTTTTTCAAAGGATTCTTTACTGTCTTTCTTTGCCAGACTTAATGCCCATCCCATATAGTAAAAGGTCATCGGGGTTGTTTTGCAAACTTTGGCACCACTTTCAAGTAGCAATACTGCCTCGTTATACATTCCGGCAGCAATATAATCCAATGCCACAATTTCATAATTATGGATTTCTCCACGCATAAGCGAGTGCATTTTTTCAAGAACCGAAGGAGTATTCAATATCAGATATTCTTCGAAGTAACACCCAAAATTGAATAAGTCAATCTTCAACGATTCCACGATTAACGACAAGGCTTCGTTTTGTTTGCCTAATTTTCGCAGAATAGCTACTTTTAATGTTCGGGCTTTATGGTTGTGCCAATTACGGATTAATGATTTGTCAATTTCATAAAGCGCTTCGGTTAGATTATCATTAATACATGAAATCTGAGCGCAGCCAAAATATCCTGCATCTTGCATGGCGGCATTCCAACACGATTTATAAAAAGCAGTATAGGCTTCTTTATTTTTGCCTTGGTATTGCAGTGCAAGTCCCAGATTGTAGTGAGGTTCTCCATCATACGGATTCGGATTTCGCTGTAATTGTGTGTTGATTGCCGTTTGGAAATAACTTTCTGATTCGGCAAATTTCCCACGGCGAAGCAGCCAAAGTCCCATGGCGTTGTTGTTACGAACGTCCGAAGGGTCGCGTTTTAAAGCTTCTTGATAATAATCGGTGGCTTTGTAAGTGGCGTGGCGGTATTGTTCCAAATGCAGTCCTGTAAGGTACAATTGCTCGCAAGTTGATGTTTCTTCCGGAGAAAATGCTGGTTTGGCCGCTTCGGGAGTTGGTTTTGCATCTTGTTTTTCAGATTTGATACTCAATAATTCCCTTCCGCTTTTTGAATAAACAGACAGTTTTAAGTCGGATATAGTAACATTACCTACAATAATTTCACGTTCAAAAACCTGCTCAGGACTCAGGTCTAAAGTTTCCTTAAAATAGCCTTCGAGTTCTATTGTGGCTTCTTTTTGTAATGAAGTTGCAAAAATCTTTACAATAGCTTTGTCTCCTTCAATGTCGAGATTCATCAGTAAATCCTGCGAAGCATTTTTCACTACGCCGAGTTCGCGATAAGGGAGAAAATATTGCGTAAATGTTTTTTCTTCATAGGGTTGCATCCAACTGAAATCAGGCTGATTGTCTGTATAGACACCCGCCATCAATTCGATATAAGGTCCGTCCTCATCTGTTAGATTTCTATCCCAAGCTTTTCCAAAATCACCATTGCCCCACGTCCATTGTTTTTTTCCTGGTGAAATATGATGATTAGCCACGTGAAGCACACCAGCCTGAGTGTCGTTTTCATATCCTCCAACAAAATTGAACTCCGAATTTATCGCCATATACGAAGTAGGAACGGGGATGTTTTTATAATTCGAAATGTCAACACCGGCAGAATAATCGACTTTGTAATAGGTTCCCGTAGCAATCGGGAAAGTAGAAACATCTCTTTTTCCATGGTCAAAGACTGCGTGAACATCCGGAGGAAAAACCGACTGATAATGTTCGTTTACTGCCACAGCAGGATTTGCCCACCATAAGAATGTTTGGGGAACAGGAGTTGGGTTGTACAGTTTCCCTTTTATTTCGAGATAAGCTTTTCCGGGATGCAAAGTAAATCCTGCCATTCCTTTTTGATGAAACATTTTTTCGTTTTCGCTTACCCAAACCGTAATGCTTCCGTCAGCATTGTTTTCGATGGTAAAATCAACTGGCAAAAAGGTACTTGGGCGGTGGTGCTGTGGCCAGTTGAATTCGATTCCGCCCGAAATCCACGGTCCTGTAAGTCCTACTAATGCAGGTTTAATTACCTGATTATAATAAATAAAATGACGTTGTTTTATTTTGTCATAAGCCATTTGAACGCGTCCGCCCAATTCTGGGAGAATCATTACTTTGATGTATTCGTTCTCCAGAAAAACGGCTTGGTATATCTTATCCTGTTTTTCGTCTTCAATTTTTTCTACTACGGGATAGGGATAAACGACCCCGCTGCTTCCCTGATAGACTCTTTTTTCGAGAAATATTGGGTTCTTTTCGGCTTTCCCAATTTCGTAGGTTGGGATGTTTACTTCTTCTTGCCAAGCTTTTACACTCATTGCTTTATGTTTTTTATTGATATTTTTTTTTAATTCAGAATTAGCATTTTATTCAATGTTATTAAGCTGATATTTCCTCTCAATATTTTTAAATCTAGTCCTCGCAAAGACGCAGAGACGCAAAGTTTGGAATCTATTTCTTTGCGTCTTCGCGCCTTTGCGAGAAAAAAATATGCTTAACTGATGACATTGCGTTCTCGTTCGTTCGGGTTTACATATTTTATGTTTTTAGTTAAACTAAAAGAAAAAAAAGTCAAATTATGTTGATAAAGAATTACTCAACCAATTCTTTTTCGATTTCCTCTAAAGTTTTTCCTTTGGTTTCGATTAGATTTTTGAGAATAAATAAAAATCCGAAGATACATATTCCTGCATAAACCCAAAATGTTCCTGCAGCTCCCAAGGTTTTATTGAGCAAAGGGAAGGTATAGGTCAGGATAAAACAGGCTATCCAAAGGGCAAAAGTCGCTAGAGCCATGGCAGCTCCACGAACACGGTTTGGGAAAATTTCGGAGAGAATTACCCAAGTTATTGGAGCCAATGACATTGCATAAATCGCTATGGCCAAAACCACCAGCGAAAGAACTACAACGCCTTTTAACTGAAAATAAAAAGCCGTGCCCAAAAGCAAATAGGTAACCGCTAATCCCGATGCTCCAAATATCATCAGTTTTTTACGTCCCCATTTATCAACCGTAGACATTGCGACAATTGTAAATACGAGGTTAACCGTTCCAGTAATTACGATGTTGAAAAGGGTATCGCTTACGCCATAACCAGCGGCTGTAAAAATTTCTTCGGCATAATTAAAAACCGTGTTGATTCCGCACCATTGCTGGAAAACGGCGATAACAATTCCTAGAAGCAATACGTTTCTATATTTGGGATTGAAAAGTGATTTGAAATCAATTTTTTCACTCACATCATCCAATGTCGCCTGTATGTTGGACATTTCCTCATGGGCATATTCTTCACCGCCAATTTTTTGCAATGTTGGGAAAGCCTTTTCTTTTTTGCCTGCTTTTATCAGCCAACGCGGACTTTCGGGAAGGGTGAAAACTAGTATAAAAAACACAATTGAAGGGACTCCACAAGCATAAAACATCCATCGCCAGCCTATTTGTCCATTCCATGAAGAACGAATGAATTCATCGCTAACCTCTGCAGGAACTTTGTCGGCAATAATGAGGTTTACAATTTGGGCGGCTAGAATTCCTATAACGAGTGTCATTTGATTAAGCGCCACAAAACGTCCTCTTAAATGTGAAGGAGCAACCTCGGCGATATATATTGGCGAAAGCGCCGATGCAAGTCCAATTCCCACCCCGCCTATGATTCTGAAAATAACAAATGAAAGGTAACTTGTAGCTAATCCTGTGCCCAAAGAGGCGACCGTAAATAAGAAAGCAGAAAGTAACAACGGCCATTTTCGTCCAAATTTATCACTAATTACACCAGATACAACTGCACCAAGAATGCAACCAATTAAAGCGCAACTCATGGCCCAAGCCTGCAAATTGGCAGATGAAGTGATTTCGAAAAAACGTTCGTAAAAAGGTTTTGCACCGCCGATTACGACCCAGTCATAACCAAAAAGCAATCCACCCATTGCCGAAACCATAGAAATGGATAATAAATAGGAATTGTTGAATTTCTTCATCGAGATAGGTTTATAATTATGAATGCAATATATTCTAAAAAAAATTAGGGAAGTATGGAATATATTACTTTATTACTGGATTATTTTACGATTTGTGTAGTTTGTGTAGTAATTATTTATGAAATTTGAATTTGATTTTTAAAAAAAGCAACGCTATGGCTAAAATTAGAGATGGATTTATGGGTGAACGAGCCGTCGTTTTACCAATCCCCATCATTGAAGATTTCAGAAAAACCGACTTGGGGTCATTGTTATACATCACGGATATTGGGTTTTATCCAAAAGCTTCGTTCCATTTTAGGAAAAGAAAAAAGGAAGAGGCTTCCCAATATATTTTGATTTATGTTATTGAAGGAGAGGGGTGGTTTGAATTAGAAAATCAAAGGCAAAAAGTAAGCGCAAGCCAAGTTTTTGTTTTACCAAAGGAAAAAGCACACAGTTATGGAAGTGATTTGAATAATCCATGGACTATTTATTGGTGCCACTTTGATGGAGGAAAAGCTGCTTTTTTTGCCGAGGGACTCCAAAAGCCATTGCTTATTCCAGCAGAAAAAGATTCAAGGATTGAATATCAATTTAAGTTATTTGAGGAGATATTTTCGACCTTAAAAAACGGATTCAACAAAGAGAATTTGGAATTTAGTATTACTGCCTTTTTTTATTTTCTCGGTTCGCTTAAATATTTAGGGACTTTCCGTGCTGGTACATCGGTGAATGAGGAAGAACAACAATTGGATATGGTGGACAATGCCATACATTATATGCGAGAAAATGTTCGCAAACGTATTACTTTAAAACAAGTTGCTGATTATGTAGGCTTTTCTACTTCTCATTTTTCGGCAAAATTTCAAGAAAAAACCGGTTATTCTCCGTTGAATTACCATATACATCTAAAGATTCAGGAAGCTTGTCATTATCTCGATTTTTCGGATATGAAAATCAACCAAATCAGCATGCTTGTAGGTTTTGATGACCCTTTTTATTTTACGCGATTATTTGGCAAGACCATGGGAAGTTCCCCGAGCGATTACCGTAAAAAGGAAAAAGGATAATCACATTTTTCCATATCAACCCCGGTCATTATATATCATTATTTGCCAAATGTCCGATTTTGACAAGCTTTGGCAAGTATTGATAACTCAGGGTTTATGAGAGGATTTATATTTGTGAATCTTAATTAACCCCTAACCAAATAATGGAATAATGAATTTTAAAAGTATTTTTTACGCATTAAGTTTTGCAATGTTATTTGCAAATTTTTCGGGTGCACAGAATAATGTGTCAGACAGAACAAAGTACAACTTTGATTACGGTTGGAAATTGCATGTTGGCGATGTTGAAGAAGCATCAAAAACAGAGTTTGACGACAAGGTATGGACACAAGTAAGTCTTCCTTATGCATGGAATCAGGCTGAAGCTTTTAAAATGGATATAGCCGAATTATCCACCGGAATAGCTTGGTATAGAAAATCATTTCAATTGCCAAAAGATTCGAATGATAAAAAGATTTTTATAGAATTTGAAGGCGTTCGCCAAATGGGGGAAATTTATGTCAACGGTACTTTTGTGGGCAGGCATGAAAATGGTGTTATGGCTTTTGGTTTTGATCTGACTCCTTTTGTAAAACCTTATCCGCAAGAGAATATCATCGCCGTAAAAACAGATAATGACTGGAAATACAAAGAGAAAAGCACCGGATCTGGATACCAATGGAATGATAAAAATTTTAACGCCAATTATGGTGGTATTCCCAAGAATGTTTATTTGTATGTAAAATCAAAGGCGTATCAGACACTTCCGTTGTATTCTACTTTGGGTACAACAGGTACTTATGTCTATGCGACCGATTTTGATATTCCACAAAAAAAGGCCGTTGTAAATATTTCTTCTCAGGTAAAAAATGAATTTGCAAAACCAATTAAAGCACAGTTGAAAGTAAGTGTTGCAGATATGGATGGAAAAGAAGTTGCTTCATTCTTGAGTGACACCTATACTTTGGCACCAAATGAAACAAAGGATTTGAAAGCGTCAAAATCCTTAAATAATTTGAATTTTTGGAGTTGGGGATACGGTTATTTGTACAAAGTTTCTAGTGAATTATTAGTTGATAATGCTTCTGCTGAAAAAGTTGTGATTCGTACAGGTTTCCGTAAAACTAAGTTCGAAAAAGGAATGATTTATCTAAACGATCGTGTCATTATGATGCACGGATATGCACAGCGCACGAGCAACGAATGGCCTTCTGTCGGAATGTCGGTTCCTTCCTGGATGAGCGATTACAGCAATAGTCTTATGGTTAAGAGCAATGCCAATTTGGTACGATGGATGCATATTACGCCTTGGAAACAAGATATAGAATCCTGTGACAGAGTAGGTCTTATTCAGGCTATGCCGGCAGGAGATTCTGAAAAAGATGTAAATGACCGTCGATGGGGACAACGCACAGAGGTGATGCGCGACGCCATTATTTACAACCGAAACAATCCTAGTATTATTTTTTATGAGTCGGGGAACGAAAGTATTTCTGAGGAGCACATGCAGGAAATGTTAACTATCAAAAATACTTATGATCCTTTTGGAGGAAGGGCAATAGGAAGTCGTGAAATGTTGGACAGCAAAGTAGCCGAATACGGTGGGGAAATGTTGTATATTAACAAAAGTGCTCACATTCCGTTTTGGGCGACAGAATACAGCAGGGATGAAGGTTTGCGTAAATTTTGGGACGAGTTTACACCTCCTTTCCATAAGGAAGGAACTGGAGGAACGGCACATAAAAATGTGAACGGAAGCAAAGTTGCCGATGCAAGCCCTTACAACCACAATCAGGATACACACGCAATAGAAGATGTGGTGCGCTGGTACGACTATTGGGAAATGCGTCCCGGTACAGGAGAACGAGTAAGTTCTGGTGGGGTTAATATTATTTTCAGTGATTCTAATACGCATTACCGAGGTCAGGAAAATTACCGTAGAAGCGGGGAGGTGGATGCTATGCGAATCCCGAAAGACAATTATTTTGCGCATCAGGTAATTTGGGACGGATGGGTAGATACCGATACTCCAAATGCTCATATAATAGGTCATTGGAACTACGAAAATGGTGTAACCAAAGATATTACCGTAGTTTCAACAGCTGATGTGGTGGAGTTATTCGTAAATAATGTAAGTATTGGAAAAGGAACTCAGGACAAAAGATTCTTGTTTAAGTTTAAAAATGTACAATTTAAACCGGGAACTATCAAAGCAATTGGTTACGACAAATCGGGTAAAAAAGTTTGTGAAAATGAAATTAGAACTGCTGGAAAACCTTATGCGCTCAAATTAAGTACTATCGAAAGACCAGGTGGTACGCTTGCCAATGCAAATGATTTGGCAATCATACAGGTTGAAGTGGTGGACGAAAAAGGAAACCGTTGCCCAACTGCATTAAATATGATTGACTTTAAGGTAGAAGGAGAGGGAACTTATTTAGGCGGAATTGCGCAAGGATCGGATAATTTCATTGGCAAAACAAGTCTTCCGGTGGAGTGTGGCGTGAACCGAATTTTGGTTAAAGCCAATGATAAAGCAGGGGAGATTTTAATAAAAGCAACTTCCGAATCTTTGAAAGGGGATGCTGTTACTGTGAAAACCATTAAAGCGGATACCTCAAAATTATCGACGACGATGACGAGTGAAAATTTGCCATCTTACATTGCAAAAGGACCTACACCAAAAACACCATCGTTTAAGAAAACCAGAAATGCTATCGCTATTATTGGAGTCAAAACAGATTCAAATCAAGAGGATGTGGCCAAAAGTTACGATGATAATGAGTTGACAGAATGGTCTAACGGAGATGGGATTGCAAAAATTGAATACGAATTGGAACGAAAAGCAACCATCAATCAGGTAGTTTTGAAACTATCCGGATGGAGAAGCAAAAAATACCCGCTTCGAATTTCAATAGACGGGAAACAGTTATTCGACGGGATTACGCCTACCAGTTTGGGCTATGTGACCCTTGATGTTAAACCTACGAAAGGAAAAACGGTTCAGATTGAATTGATGGAGAATTCTAAAAACAGTAATGATATCAATTTGGTTGAAATTACTGGGAAAGTGGATGATGGTCTTTTGAAAAAAACAAACAGCAAAACCCCACAATTACCGATAGTTGAAATAGAATTTTATGAATCAATTCGTTAGTGATTTTGGTACAAAAAACCTAAGAAAGGTAAATAAAAATATAGATTAATTTGGTTTGTTATTTTAGTCAGTAACCTATCAGGACTTAGCATTACCCTGATAGGTTTTTTTTAAAGAGATTGAATAGAGGAACAAAAAGTTTTCTTTTAATCTATATACCAAACAGTGACAATACGGGATACTACAGTGGGAATAATTAATATTTTTTTAATACTTTTAGCAAAATTTCAGGTGAGGAAATTTTAGTACATTTAGCAGAATTTTTAAATAAATAATATAATGAAACAAACATGGAGATGGTATGGGCCAAACGATCCGGTGTCACTATCAGATATTAAACAAGCAGGAGCAACAGGAATTGTATCGGCTTTACATCATGTTCCAAACGGGAATGTTTGGACCGTTGAGGAGATTAAAAAAAGAAAAGCAATCATTGAGGAAAAGGGACTTATTTGGGATGTTGTAGAAAGTATTCCGGTTCATGAAAATATCAAAACCCGTTCTGGTGATTTTGCAAAATATATCGAGAATTATAAAGCCAGTATTCAAAATTTGGCAAGCTGCGGTATCAACATCGTGTGCTACAATTTTATGCCGGTTTTGGACTGGACAAGAACTGATTTGAAATACGAAGTTGAGGATGGATCCAAAGCGCTTCGTTTTGACGTGACAGCTTTTGCTGCATTCGAATTGTATTTGTTGAAACGTCCGGGAGCAGAAGCAGAATATTCTGAAGAAATGAAGAAAGAGGCAAAATTATATATTGATAAACTTTCGGATGATGAAAAATCAGAGTTGGTAAGAAACATTATCGCAGGGCTTCCAGGAGCTGAAGAAGGATATACTCTTGAACAATTTCAAACAATCTTGAACACTTATTCTGAAATTGATGCTCAGACTTTGCGTGAAAATCTAGCATCTTTCTTAAAGGAAATCGTTCCTGTTGCAGAGCAAAATGGGGTGTTGATGTGTATTCACCCAGACGATCCACCTTACCCGATTTTGGGATTGCCACGAGTGGTAAGCACAGAGGAAGATTATGCTTATTTATTTTCGGAAGTGCCAAGCCGTTCCAACGGAATAACTTTTTGTACGGGATCATTGGGCGTTAGAGCCGATAATGATTTAGTGGCAATTTTCAAACGTTTTGCTGACCGTGTTCACTTTTTACATTTGAGAAGTACGCTACGCGACGAAAAAGGAAATTTCTTTGAGGCAAACCATTTGGAAGGTGACGTAAACATGTTCGATATCGTAAACGAAGTCGTAAAAGAAGAAAGAAGAAGACAAGCTGCAGGTATGATTGATGCAGCTATTCCAATGCGACCAGACCACGGGCACCAAATGCTTGATGATTTGAATAAAAAAACCAATCCGGGTTATTCAGCTATTGGGCGATTGAGAGGATTGGCAGAGTTGAGAGGACTTGAATACGGAATTCTTTGCAGTTCTAATTAATTGCTAAGAATGAGTTTATAACAACTCATAATAATAGAAAAGGGCTTCGACTATAAAATCGAAGCCCTATTTTTTTCTATTTAACTCAAACCTATATTAGTTTTTTTTTACGCAGATTCAGCAGATTTTATGTTTTAAAAACAATTAAAAAATCCGTGTAAATCTGTTTGATCTGTGGGCTAATGTTATTTCTGCAAAAGTTTAATAGCAGCCATAGCTCCCTCTATTTGTGCCAAAGCCAGCATTCTACCATGAAACGAATATCCAGGATTGTACCCTTTGTCTGCATCGTCAAGCATCAATCGCCCATGATCGATACGCATCGGTAAATTTGGGTTCAGGGATTCAAATAGGGCAGCCACTTCAATTAGATGGCCGCGCCCTTCGAGATGGGATGCTTCAATAAAATTGCCGCCTTCCAGAGTGTCAGTACTTCTTAGATGTACAAAATGAGTTCGCGAGGCAAATTTTCGTGCCAGTTCTGGAACATTATTATTGATTCCGGTACTTAATGAGCCAGCACAAAAAGTCAGACCGTTATGGGGATTATCCACAGCATCCAATATCCACTGAATATCTTCTTCATTGGTTACAATCCGAGGTAAACCCAACATTTGAAACGGAGGATCATCAGGATGAATACACATATTGATTCCGTATTGTTCACAAACTGGCATGATGCGATTTAAGAAGTAGCGTAAATTTTCACGCAATTCATTTTTGTCTATTCTGTCGTAAACGCTAAGCAACCTGTTGAATATTGCCACGGGATTTTGATCGCCCGCCTTAATGTTTCCGTTGATAAACCCCTGAGTCTTTACAATAATTGTGTCAATCAATTGTTCTTTTTCTGCTTCAGTAATCGTTTTGTCTAAGGCATAAACTTTTTTAAGTTCTTCACTGGTATATTCTTTTTCGGCATTTTTTCTGTTAAGAATTAGAATATCAAAATAAGCAAATTTGATTTTGTCAAAATAAAGCGTTGAGGTACCGTCTTCCAGCTTATAATCCAGATCCGTTCGAATCCAGTCAATCACCGGCATAAAATTATAACAGATTGTTTTAACTCCTGCTTTTCCCAAATTCTCGAGACTTACAATATAGTTGTCAATGAGTTTGTTTCTATTGGGAGCGTTGTGTTTTATACCTTCACTCACCGGAAGGCTTTCCACAACAGACCATCGTAAACCTGCGTCTTCAATATATTTTTTTAAATCAAGAATTGCCTCCAGTGTCCATATTTCTCCATTCGGGATATCATGCAATGCCGAGACTATGCCTTCAACACCAATTTGTCTAAGCATGGATAACGTTATTTTATCCTTTTTGCCAAACCATCTCCAAGTTTTTTCCATAATTATACGCCGCTAAATGCACTAAAACCACCGTCTACCGGCAATACAACACCTGTGATAAAACTCGCTGCATCGCTGCACAAAAATTGAACAGCACCATTTAATTCCGAAATGTCACCAAATCGTCCCATAGGAGTTTTTGCTAAAACTTTTTTACTTCTGTCTGTAAGCGAGCCGTCAGGATTGATAAGTACAGCGCGGTTTTGGTCACCAATGAAGAATCCTGGTGCAAGTGCGTTTACACGAATTCCATCACCATATTTCATCGCCATTTCCATTGCTAGCCATTGGGTGAAATTACTGATTCCTGTTTTGGCAACCGAATAGCCTGGCACACGCGTAATCGCGGAATAGGCGGCCATTGAGGACATATTGATGATGTTTCCGCTTTTTTGTTTAGACATTATTCGTCCAAATACCATGCTAGGGAATACTGTTCCGTTTAAGTTTAGGCTTGTCACTTTGTCCCAGTCGCTAATTTTCATGTCAAAAAACTCTTGGTCTGGTAATAGCGTGGCTCCCGGAAGGTTTCCTCCTGCAATATTCAATAGGATATCTATTTTTCCCCATTTGGCCAATACCTCATTTGCTACATTTTCCAAACTCTCAATATCCAATACGTTACCAACAACGCCTATTACGTCCTTGCCGTAAGCGGCAAGTTCTGCCACACGCTTATTGAGGTTTTCTTCATGAATATCTATAGCAACCACTTTGGCGCCAGCCTGGATAAAACTTTTTGCGATACTACTGCCTAGAACACCACCGGCTCCGGTTATTATTGCTACTTTATCTTTTATGCTAAATGTCTCGTTCATTTTTTTTTTTTTTTTGATACTTACAAATTTAGTTATATGTAAAATCACTTATTTATCCTAAATTTGCACATACTGATTCTATTTTTGCAACTTACAATACAAGAAATGAAAGCAATAATGAATGAAAGGCTTCTTATTTCGAAGTCATCTCCGCTCAGCGTACGTTTTTACGATTATAAACATTTTACTTATCCCTTGCATTTTCACACAGAATATGAAATTATTTATATAAAGGAAAGCACAGGAACCCGATTTGTGGGGAACAATATATCAAAATACGAGGCGGGTGATGTTTTGCTTATTGGCTCAAATTTGCCTCATTTTTTGAAAAGTGACGATATATACCATTCAGCTGAAAGTGTTTTGAGGGTGAAAGGCACGATAATTCAGTTTGAAAAGGAATTTATGTATTATGCCATAAATAATTATCCCCATTTTATTAAAATAAAAAACCTGTTTCAGGAGTCTGAAAGAGGAATTTTTTTTGCAAAAGACTGTAGTAAGAAACTAAAGAATTTATTGGAAAAAATATCATTGGAAAACGGGTTAAATCAATTGTTTTCTTTTTTGGAAATTCTAAAAGAAATGTCAGAAATTGAGAGCAGACAAAGGATTTCTACTTCTGATTTTGTCAATGAAACCATATATGACACGACAAGAATCGATAAAATAATTTCCTATCTCAATAAGAATTACACAAGAAATGTCACCCTTGATGAAATTGCGTCTTTTGCAGCTATGAATCCTTCTGCTTTCTGTCGTTATTTTAAAAGCAAAACAGGCAAATCTTTTAAAAACTACATTATAGATATGCGGATTGGTTACGCCTGCAAATTATTGATGATGGAAGATATAAGTATTTCGCAGCTTAGTATTAAATGTGGTTTTGAGACGCTTTCCTATTTTAATAGAGCATTTAAAAAAAACACTGGCTATGTACCTTCTCAATATAAAAATACTATTTTGGAGAGTTAATTTCAAAATCTTAACCGAGGTTTGTTTTAAATTGTATCAATAACAAAATAATTGTGATGAGCTGTCGTTTTTAATGTAAAAGCTCGTTGCTTTCGATTCGCATTCCTCTTTCGGTTCCCAAATAAAGAGGGTTTCCGTGTTTTTCGGACCAAAATCCATCCAAAACATTGTTGGTTAAGCAACGGTAAACAGCGACTCCTTTATATGTCTTGTTGTTTTCTCCTTTGTATTTAAAATTAATAACCAGAATAGCATCTTTGAAAAAGCCATAACCAACTTGTTCCTGTTCATTATTAATAATCCAATGGGCCAAAATACGGTTATTTTCATCAAGAGATAAAGTCAAAATTCCCTGGTAAGTCATTGTGTTTATTTCATTCTGATTGCTTCCCTGAATAGAGTAACTTCCGGGTAAATCTTGCAATGTCATTTCTTTTTTTGTCAAAATAGGATTCATTGGTATTAAACTTTATATCAGAAAATGAATTTAAAAAGTCTTGAAAGTAAATAAGTTAAATAATCTTGAGGTTGTCAAAATTAGCTAAAATATTGATTTAAAAATATTGTTTTGAAACTCAAAAAATATTTATTTCAGATTCTGAAACTTTTATTAATTGTTGTATTACAAATTTATTATCTTACCGCGTTAATTTTTTTTAGATATAAATATGCGTTTCAAACTAATGAATTTTTGTATTGTTTCAGCAATTGCTGTAATCAGCTTTGTTTTAGTATCTTTTTGTCAGGTAAATAAAGACGAAGCAATTTTTGTAAAACCGAAAAAAGTTCTGATTTTTTCCAAAACGAATGGCTTTAGACACGGAAGTATTTCGGTTGGCATCAATGCGATAAAGAAATTGGGAGAAGAAAATAATTTTTTGGTTGATGCCACCGAAGATTCACTTGCAATTAACTCTAAAAATCTGAAGCAATATCAAGTCATCATTTTTTTGAATACAACCGGAACCATTTTAGGGAAGGAAGGGGAATTGGCCTTGCAGGAATTCATGAAGAAAGGGAAGGGGTTTGTAGGTGTGCATTCTGCTTCTGATTGCGAATTCGACTGGCCTTGGTATGGAAAAATGATTGGAGGTTATTTTGTTTCCCATCCTGCTCAGCAAACCGCAAAACTGGTGGTTGTAAACAAAGAACACATCGCTACGAAACACTTGCCAGCAATTTGGGAACGAAAAGACGAATGGTATAACTTTAAGGATCTAAATCCTGATGTAAATGTGCTCCTCAAAATTGATGAATCATCATATACCGGTGGAAAAAATGGAGACAATCATCCTATGGCATGGTATCAAAATTATGGAGGTGGCAGGATGTTTTACACTGCTTTGGGACATACGAACGAAAGCTATAGTGATCCTTTATTTTTGCAACATTTGCTTGGCGGAATCACTTATGCCATGGGGGAATAACTATTTTTCGGGAACTATAGCTTTCATGGGATAATATTCATATCTGTTTATTTTTCCGGCAGGATCATTTGCGATAAACTCTTTGACTTCATCTTCGTTTTCAACAGCGATTATACCAAGTCCGTAAATGGATTTTGGGTCAAGAACCGGTCCAAAAGCCAAAACTTTACCCTTATTCATAAGTGATGTCCAATAAGCAATGTGTTCCATCATGATAGAACGTTCTTCATCAGTCATCGTTTGTGCAAAATCAGGTCTTGATGGCAATAAATGCAATACGTAATATTTAGTTTCCATGATTGTTTTTTGGTTTTAACTTCGTGTTGAATATTAAAAAAAAAGAATTTACCTTTTTGATGTGTATAAATTTATGAAATAATATAATGCCTTGCTTTTCAATATCTGGACTATTTTAAGTAAAAGAAAAAGTTTTTATTTTTAAAAGTTTGAAAGCTTAGGATTGGTGTCATGAATAACAAACAATATTGTAGTTGATTAATTAAAACTTCTTTATAATGAAATCTGTATCGATAAAAAGCATAGTTTTTGTAATTATTGTAGCTATTGCAACCGTATTATTGGCTGTTAAAATGTACCCGGAAGAAAAAGCTATTGTGGTAAAACCTTTGAAAAAGAGCTATAAAGCAGGTGTAGTTTTTACTTTTGATGACAATTATATCGAAGATTGGTACGTTGCCGATTTGCTTTTGCATCCTTACGGTTGGAAAGCTACTTTTTTTGTTACCTGGTATGGTAGTTTGACACCAGAGCAAAAAACAAAACTTCATTATTTAAAAGATAATGGTCATGATATAGCTGCGCATGGTTACAATCATTTGAATGCATTAAAATATTATAAGCAATTTGGAATGAAGAAGTATATCAAAGACGATATTTTGACATTGAAATCGGCAATGGCAAAAGATGGTTTTGATGTTCATTCCTTTGCTTATCCAGATGGAGCACGCGATTCGACCCTAGATAATGAATTGCTTAATTATTTTTCTATAATAAGAGGGACTACTTATGAGGAGATTCCGCCACAATCACAATATTGCTATTATGAAGGAAAAAGAGTTGTCTACGGCCTCGGTATAGATGATGACTACAAACAGTTTAATATTCCTTATTATAAAAGCCTGATGGATTACGCCAAAAAGCACAATAAAATAGTGATATTTTATGGTCATAAAACGGTTCCTGATGCCGATGAAAAGCTAGAAACACCACTTTCTGCTTTAGAAGAACTTTGCAAATATGCCAAAAACAAAGGCCTTAAATTTTATACTATAGATGATTTGGCGAAGTTGTGATTTTGTAAAATAATTTGAATAAACCACTCTGTATTTTTATAGCTTAGAGTGGATTATTTGACTGTTTTTAAGCATTCAATTGCTGTTTTTATTATTTGGAAATAATCCAGTCTTTACTTCCTTTCTTTTGGTAAGGGTTGGAGCTGTGCTATGCTAAAAAACTATTGTAGATTTCCAATTGGTATTAATTCTTTCTTAATTGTTTTTTACACGAAAAAAAATCTTTTCAATCTTCTTTTTTAATTTTTCCTCAGTTATCCTGAATATTTTTTTATTTGTAATTATTTGATAAAAAAATTATATACTTGTAAAATATTTATTTTGTAAAATATTAACAATAAAAAAATATATGTAAAAGTTTTATAGCGCATATATAAAGTAATATGCTTAAAATTATTTCAATTGATAATTTTTTGTTTATAATTTAAAAATGTTTTTAAATCTATAAAATAAGGAAAAAGAAATATTTTAGTATAAAAGTGCAAGATTGTGTGCCTTCTAAAATAATATATAAACATACTGTTGGAGAAATCGTTTTTACTAAAACGATTTTTGTAATTAATTTAATATTTCTTAAAATGGAAAGACGAGAAGCATTGAAAAAAATAGCTTTTTTGATGGGTGGAGCAATTTCTGCTACAACAATGGGGGTTTTATTTGAAAGTTTTACTGTATATGACCCCGAACAAAGCACCTATTTCTATTCTCTAAATGATGAAGAAGTTTTGGGTGAATTTTCAGAAATTATTTTGCCTACAACTGCAAAATCGCCTGGGGCAAAAGCTGCTGGTGTTGGTGCTTTAATACCACAGATTATTCAAGATTGCTATCCTCCAAAATTACAAGAAGTTTTCAAGAATGGATTTCAAGAAATGTTGACTAAATGTAAAAGTAAATTCAACAAAGAATTTATGAGTCTTTCCAATGAAGATAAAAATCTACTCATGAATGAGCTAAGACAGGAAGCGCTTAATAATCAAAAGAAACCTTCTTTTTTTATAATTGCCAGAGATTTAACCCTTTTAGGTTATTTCTCCTCTGAAATTGGATGTACAATCGCCAGGGAATATTTGCCAATACCTGGTAGATATGATGGCAATGCCGACTACAAAGAAGGGCAAAAAGCTTGGGCAACCTAAAATAATTGGCTGTTTGTAATTTTTTTTTCAATTCTAAAATTAAAAATATAGTGAATATCAATACTGATTTAAAGAAGCAAAATACGTATGACGCCATTGTCATTGGTTCAGGAATAAGTGGTGGATGGGCAGCCAAAGAATTAACAGAAAAAGGGCTTAAGGTTCTTATGCTGGAACGAGGAATGGATATAGAACACATCAAAGATTATGATTCGGCCATGAAAGCTCCTTGGGAAATTGCCTATTGCGGAAAATTAACCGAAGAGCAAAAAAGAACCCATCCCGTACAAACCAGAGATTACGTATATAGTCAGGCTACTCCAAATTGGTCAGTAAATGATTTAGATTGCCCTTATACCGAAATCAAACGTTTTGATTGGTACAGAGGATTTCATGTTGGTGGAAAGTCCTTGATGTGGGGGCGCCAAAGTTATCGTTTAAGCGATATTAATTTTGAAGATAATGCCAAGGATGGTCACGGAAATGACTGGCCAATTCGATATAAAGATTTAGCCCCTTGGTATGATCATGTTGAAAAATTTGCCGGAATAAGTGGACAAAATGAAAACTGGCCTTCTTTGCCAGATGGTCATTTTTTGCCACCAATGGATATGAATTGCGTTGAAAAATCGGTAAAAGAACGTATCGAGAAACATTACAATAAATCCAGAATTATGACAATTGGTCGTACTGCAAATTTAACAGTACCACATTTAGGCCGAGGCAATTGTCAATACAGAAGTTTATGCAGTAGAGGCTGTCCGTTTGGAGCCTATTTTAGTACGCAAGCTTCAACCTTGCCAGCAGCTATGGCTACAAAAAGGCTAACTGTTCGTCCTTATTCAATTGTTAATCATATTATTTATGACAAAGAAACCAAAAAAGCCAAAGGTGTAATGGTTATTGATGCTCAGACTAATGAAACGATGGAGTTTTATGCCAAAATCGTTTTTGTAAATGGATCAACTCTAGGAACAACTTTCATCTTATTAAATTCAACTTCCGAAGCGCATCCAAATGGTTTGGGTAATGCCAGCGGACATTTAGGACATAACTTAATGGATCATCACTTCAGATGTGGAGCAAGTGGAGATGCAGAAGGATTTGAAGATAAATATACTTACGGACGAAGAGCCAATGGTATTTATGTTCCTAGGTATCAAAATTTTAATAATGACAAACGAGATTATGTGCGCGGTTTTGGATACCAAGGGGGCGCCAGCAGAGGAACTTGGTATGATAACGTTGCCGAATTGTCGTTTGGTGGGGATTTCAAAGATAATTTATCAAAACCTGCCGATACATGGAGAATGGGATTAGGAGGATTTGGCGAAATGTTGCCTTACTACGAAAATAGAGTTTACATCGACCATTCCAAAAAAGACAAATGGGGACAATCCGTATTGGCTATTGACTGTGAACACAGAGAAAATGAAGCTAAAATGCGTAAAGATATGATGAATGACGCCGCCGAAATGCTCGAAGCGGCGGGTATGAAAAACGTAAAAACATACGATAATGGCTCTGCACCGGGAATGGCGATTCACGAAATGGGAACTGCACGTATGGGGAATGATCCAAAAGAATCGGTGTTAAACAAGTGGAATCAAATGCATGAAGTGAACAATGTATTTGTTACTGATGGTGCCAGTATGCCTTCGGGTGGTTGTCAAAATCCATCCTTGACATTCATGGCCTTAACCGCCAGAGCATGTGATTATGCTGTAAAAGAATTAAAGAAAAAAAATATTTAGACTTAGTATATTTCTGATTTTATGAGAAAATTAAAAATGGGAATGATTGGCGGTGGCAAAAACGCTTTTATAGGAGCTGTTCATCGCATTGCTGCCAATATGGATGGATTAATCGAATTGCATTGCGGTGCTTTTAGTTCGAATCCTGATTTATCCCTTGAATCCGGTAAAGAATTAGGGTTGCCAAAAGATAAATGTTATGAATCTTATGCCCAAATGATTGAGACCGAAGCAAAATTACCTTCTGAAGAAAGAATGGATTTTGTTTCAATTGTAACTCCGAATCATGCTCATTTTGCACCTGCAATGTTGGCTTTGGAAAATGGTTTCCATGTTGTTTTGGATAAGCCAATGACTTTGACTTTGGCGGAAGCCAAATTATTGGAACAAAAAGTCAAAGAAACAGGACTTTATTTATGCGTGACGCATACGTATTCCGGTTATCCAATGGTGAAACAAGCCAGAAATATGGTTGCTGAAAATCAATTTGGAGCCATTCGGAAAATTATGGTAGAATATCCTCAAGGCTGGTTGAGTACACCTTTTGAAAATGAAGGAAATAAACAGGCGGCCTGGAGAACAGATCCATCCAAAAGTGGTATCAGTGGTTGTATGGGAGATATTGGTACTCATGCTGCCCACTTGGCCGAATATATTTCGGGATTAAAAATCACACAACTTTGTGCAGATATTAATACTGTCGTTGCCAACAGAAGACTGGATGATGACGGGAATGTGTTGCTTAAATTTGATAATGGGGCCAATGGAATTTTGGTTGCAAGCCAAATTGCCGCCGGTGAAGAGAATAGTTTGAAAATAAAAATTTATGGTGAAAAAGGAGGCTTGGAATGGCATCAAATGGAACCAAATACTTTGATTGTAAAATGGCTGAACGCGCCTGCTCAAGTGTATCGAACCGGAAATGGGTATGTGTCACCAATAGCAGCTTTTAATACACGAGTTCCAAGCGGACATCCAGAAGGATATATGGAAGCTTTTGGGAATTTATACAAAAATTTTGCTTTGACTTTACAATCAAAACAGGAAGGTAAAGAACCAACAACAAGTATGCTAGATTTTCCAAATGTAGTAGATGGTGTTCGTGGAATGGCTTTTATAGAAAATGTAATTTCTTCGGGAAAATCATCTCAAAAATGGACAGATTTTTTGAGTTGCTAAGAAACTAAGATTCTTAGAATCTCAGAATCTCAGTAACTTAGTTTCTTAATTAATTTTAAATCACAACAAATGACAACAATGCAAGGACCTGCGGTTTTTATAGCACAATTTATTTCTGATGAAGCTCCTTTTAATTCCTTAGAAGGAATGTGTCAATGGGCAAAGAATCTTAATTTTAAGGGGATTCAGATACCAACTTGGGATTCCCGTTTTATTGATTTGAAAAAAGCGGCCGATAGTAAAACTTATGCCGAAGAAATAACAGGAATTGCTGCTTCGCATGGATTGAAAATATCCGAACTTTCTACTCATTTACAAGGTCAACTAGTTGCTGTTCATCCCACGTACGATGATTTTTTTGACGGTTTTGCACCACAAGAGTTTCGAGGCAACCCAAAAGCAAGACAAGAATGGGCTGTACAACAAATGCATTATGCGGCACAAGCTTCTCAAAATTTAGGGCTTAATGCGCATGCGACTTTTAGCGGTTCCTTATTGTGGCAATTTTTTCATCCCTGGCCGCAACGACCACCTGGATTAATTGAAGAAGGATTCAAAGAACTTGCCAATCGCTGGTTGCCAATCCTCAATGAATTTGATAGAAACGGTGTGGATGTTTGTTACGAAATCCACCCTGGCGAGGATTTATTTGATGGGGAAACTTACGAAATGTTTCTAAAAGCGGTCAACAATCATCAGCGCGCCTGTATTTTGTATGATCCTTCCCATTTTGTTCTTCAACAATTGGATTATATTCAATACATCGATTTTTATCATGAGCGAATCAAAGCTTTTCATGTGAAGGATGCGGAGTTTAATCCAACAGGAAAACAAGGAACTTTTGGGGGGTATCAAAGTTGGCTGAATCGTGCGGGACGTTATCGTTCGCCGGGTGATGGTCAGGTAGATTTTAAAACCATTTTCAGCAAATTGGCACAATATGATTATAAAGGATGGGCTGTGATGGAATGGGAATGCTGTTTGAAAAACCAAGAAGATGGTGCTCGTGAAGGAGCCGAATTTATTAAAAAACACATCATTAAAGTGACTGATAAGGCTTTTGATGATTTTGCAGCGGTCGAAACCGATACCCAACTTAATAGAAAAAATCTAGGGTTATAAAACAAATTTATTAAAGGAATATTATAATATGAAAATTAAAATTTTAGTTGCAGTAATAGCTTTTGGAGGATTAAGTTCTTTCTCGGGTTTTGAAACAAATTTAAAGGAATATAAAAATAGTAGTGATGAAACCGAACTTTCTGAGGGAGAAAAAATAATGGCAAAACTAGACTGTGCCACTTGTCATAAAATTGATAAAAAAGTCATCGGACCATCGTATTTGGATATTGCAAAAAAATATCCACTGAATGATAAAAGCATTGGTTATTTATCGGATAAAATTATCAAAGGAGGTTCTGGAGTTTGGGGGGCTATCCCAATGGCTCCGCATGCTGCATTAAAAAAAGATGATGCAAAAAAAGTAGCCAAATATATTTTGTCACTAAACAATAAAAAAGCGTAATCAATTTATGGAAAAAGGTTTTGTATCAAGGTTATTCATTGGTTGCGTGCTGTTTACGGCATTGCAAACGCTACAGGCTCAAAAAGGATTTAAGCCTCTTTTTGACGGAAAAACCACAGCAGGTTGGCATTCATATGGAAAAACATCGGCTAGTGCCGGATGGAAAGTCGAAGAAGGCGTTTTGCATTTTGATCCCGAGGCAGCCAAAAATGGTCAAGGAGGAGATTTGGTAACTGATGCTGAGTATGAAAATTTTCATTTAAAACTAGATTGGAAAGTGGCGCCAAATGCCAACAGCGGAATCATTTTTTATGTTAATGAAAATCCTGAAAAATATAAAAACACCTACGATACCGGACTAGAAATGCAGGTTTTGGATAATAATGGACATAGTGATGGGAAAATCATCAAACACCGTGCAGGAGATCTTTATGATTTGATTCAGAGCAAATCAGAACCTGTTAAACCAGTTGGAGAATGGAACACAGCCGAAATTATTAGTAAAAAAGGAAAACTTACACTTATTTTAAACGGTGTTGTGGTAGTTGAAACGGTGCTTTGGGATGATCATTTTAAAAAATTAATTGCAGGGAGCAAATTTGCCACCTGGCCAGGTTTTGGAACATTCAAAAAAGGTAAAATTGCTTTGCAGGATCACGGCAATAATGTGTGGTATCGCAACATTATGATTAAAGAATAAAATATTGGAAGTTGAAACTATCTGAATGGTTGTTCCAAAATGACCTAACCAAATAAACCAATCTATTTTTATGAATACTTCAATCCGAATTAAATTATCACTGATGATGTTTCTGGAATTTTTTATCTGGGGGGCATGGTTTGTCACTTTGGGTACATTTTTGGGAAACAATTTAAAAGCTTCCGGTTCAGAAACGGCGGCAATATTTTCTACGCAATCGTGGGGTGCTATTATCGCTCCTTTTATTATTGGCTTGATTGCAGACCGTTATTTTAACGCCGAAAAAATATTGGGCATTTTACATCTTGCAGGTGCATTTTTGATGTATCAAATGTACCAGTCACCAGATGTTGGAATGTTTTATATCTATGTGTTAAGTTATATGATTTTGTATATGCCAACATTGGCTTTGGTAAATTCTGTGGCATTCAACCAAATGAAAGATCCAGAGAAAGAGTTTGCAAATATCAGAGTCTGGGGAACGATAGGCTGGATTTTGGCTGGTTTGGCTATTAGTTTCCTATTTCATTGGGATTCTACCGAAGCTATTGCTCAAGGATTGCTTAAAAACACATTTCTTTTAGCTGGCATCGCCGCTTTGGTTTTAGGATTGTTAAGCTTTACATTGCCTAAAACGCCACCGAAAGTGAGTGAAGGAAAAATTAAAATTGCCGATATTATTGGTCTTGACGCTTTAAAACTTTTGAAGGATAAAAATTTCCTGATATTTTTTATTGCATCGATTCTGATTTGTATTCCGTTGGCTTTTTATTATCAAAATGCACATCCTTTCCTGACTGCTTCTGGAGTTGAAAATCCAACAGGGAAAATGGCAATAGGGCAAATATCTGAAGCATTATTCTTGTTATCCATTCCCTTGTTTTTTTCACGTTTTGGATTCAAGAAAACAATTCTGGTAGGAATGATTGCTTGGGCAATTCGTTATGTTTTATTTGCATATGGCGATGGTGGTGAATTGAGTTTTATGCTTATTCTCGGAATCGCTTTGCACGGAATATGTTATGATTTTTTCTTTGTTTCTGGACAAATTTATACCAATTCAAAAGCGGGTGAAAAATACAAAAGTGCGGCTCAGGGATTGATAACATTGGCGACTTATGGTATTGGGATGTTAATAGGTTTTGCAGTCGCAGGTTGGATAACAGATAATTACAAAACTATCGAAGGAGCAATCAATTGGCAAATGGTATGGATAATTCCTGCCGGAATTGCCTTTGCGGTATTCTTGTTTTTTATCCTTTTATTTCAGGACAGAAACAAATTGGTAAACGAAATTTAAACATTTTAAAAATATAAAATGAGTACAACATTTGATAGAAGAACTGCTCTAAAAGGCATTCTTGCAGGAACAGTGTCTTTGGCGATTCCAACTGGTTTATCTGCTGCGATACTTTCGGAAGAAGAATTACAATTAAAATCTAATAAATTGAAAGGAAAAATTAATCATTCGGTTGCTCGCTGGTGTTTCAATAGTTTTGATATCGAAACCCTTTGTATAGAAGCAAAAAAAATAGGAATTACAGCTATTGATTTAGTAGGTCCCAAAGATTGGCCTGTATTAAAGAAACACAATCTTGTTTCGGCTATGTGTAATGGTGCCGAAATAAATCTGGTAGACGGATTTAATGACACCAAATTTCATGAACAACTGATTAAGAATTATACAGAAATGATTCCGCTGGTTGCCGAAGCCGGTTATAAAAACTTAATCTGTTTTAGCGGAAATAGAAGAGGAAAAACAGATGAAGAGGGTTGGAATAATTGTGTGCTTGGGTTGCAAAAATTGATTCCATTGGCCGAAAAGCATGGAGTTATCTTGGTTATGGAATTGCTTAATAGTAAAATCAATCACAAAGACTATCAATGTGATAAGACTTCTTGGGGTGTAGAATTGGCAAAACGACTTAATTCCGAAAATTTTAAACTGCTATATGATATTTACCATATGCAAATTGACGAAGGTGATGTCATCAGAACAATCCAAGAGAATCATAAATATTTTGCGCACTACCATACCGGCGGTGTTCCGGGGCGTGCTGAAATTGATGAAACTCAGGAACTTAATTACGGTGCCATAATGAAAGCCATTGCTGATACTGGTTTTACAGGTTTTGTGGCGCAAGAGTTTATTCCAAAACAAAAAGATAAAATAGCTTCTTTGAAAAAAGCAATTGCCATTTGTGATATCTAATCAATAAGAAATAATGAAAAGAAGAGATTTTATAATTAACAGCGGTTTGGCATTAGGAGTAATAGCAGTTGCTCCTTCTTTTGCCTTTTCCTCTAAACCAAAAAATATTGGTATTCAATTATATACTTTAAGAGAGTCATTTTCGAAAGACGTAAAAGGGGTTTTAGAACTAGTAGCTAAGTCTGGATATAAAGAGGTAGAACCGTATGGTTACTCACGTGAAAAAGGTTTTTTCGGGACTTCGCCAAAAGAATTCAAAAAAATACTGATGGATAATGGACTAAAAGCACCAAGCGGTCATTATGAATTTAGTGAATTTATGAAAAGCAATTCAACCGATTTCCTCAAAGCTTCCATCGAATGTGCTAATCAATTAGGAAGCGAATATGTGGTTGTTCCTCATTTGGACAAAGAAATAAGAAGCAATCTAGACGATTATAAAAAAATTGCGAAAAAACTAAACGAAGCGGCGGTTTTATGTAAACAATTAGGATTAAAATTGGCTTATCATAACCATGATTTTGAGTTCACGAAGTACGAAAATCAAACGGGTTATGATATTTTATTACAGGAAACTGATAAAAAATTAGTCGATTTTGAAATGGATTTGTATTGGATGATTCGCTCAGGAAATGATCCTTTGAAATTTTTTAAAGCCAATCCCGGCCGATTTAAGATGTGGCATATAAAAGATATGGATAAATCCAAAGAGGAATGGAACACAGAAGTTGGTAAAGGGAGCATCAATTTTAAAGCTATTTTTGCGGAAGCGAGACTTTCGGGAATGCAGCACTTTTTTGTAGAGCAGGAAACGAATTACATTCCAACACCGTCAGATTCTATTAAAACAAGTTGGGAATATGTGTCGAAAGAATTGATTTGATTCTAACTTTTTTTGATTATTAAGCAAAAAAAGAAAAGGCCTTTAAATAGCAATGTTTAAAGGCTTTTGACTTTTAAAGTTTTTTTTGAAACTTGTTTTGGCGGGGAAAGGAGCCCCTTCGCCTGAATTTTGAGCCAGTATACATAAGGTTTGACACGTTTTTATAAGAACAGGTACACCAATAGGGTAACTCTAAATTTTTAAAATGAAATATAAATATCAAGTTATTATAGAAAAAAATAATTCAGTAATGTTCTTTTTCCAAGAAAGATTTTCCAGAGAACAGATTGCCGCAATTTTGCGGTAACATCGTAATTACTTTATAAAAGTTTTAAAAAGACCATCTAATTCCGGAGTAAAAAAACCAATCAAATTTTGATAAATAAATAACAGAATGGTTTAAAAATCATTCCCTTATTCTGAAATAGAATCTCTATTAGCTGGATGGAAAAGCAAAAGCAATACCATATTTTTTTTGTCTTTTAATTTTTCCTTTAATATTTTATACGCTTTGCTTATTTGGGCTTCAACTGTCTTAATCGAAACATCCAAGTGTTCAGCAATTTCAATATTAGTAAGTCCCTCCTTTTTGCTCAGAATAAATACCTGCTGACACTTAGTTGGCAGATTTTGAATTTCTTTATTGATAATTACCAGCATACGTTCAATTGAACTTTCATCTGTTGTTTCAACTACGTGCTGTATCGATTCAATATATTTTTTCTGTAGAAGCATCATCGCTTTATTCTGCTGATAATTGTTTATGAATTCATTGTAAACAGATTTATACAAAAAACTTTGAATTGAAAATTCAGGATTAAGTTTATTTCTGTTTTTCCATGTTTTTAAAAATACATTTTGAACAATATCTTGCGCCATTGAATAATCGTTGACAAGTGTCAATGCATAGGTATGAAGTTTTTTATGAAACTTATTTAGCAGAAATTCATAGGCCTTTTCTTCTCCATTTGTAAGGCTTTGCATTAAAAACGTATTGTCATCAAAACTCATAAAAAGGTATTTATTCAGCAATAATAAGAAAAAAAAAATATGAATATAAAATAAAAACGATAAAAAAATTAGGGTATTGTAATTCTGTCTTGTATCATATATAAAAACCCCCACAAAAATGGATTTTAAAGAAATTGAAATTATAATCATTAAGTATTTTTCCCAGTCGGCAAATATGTCTGATTTGGATATTTTAAACCAATGGATAGAAGTTCCAGAAAACCAATTGATTTTCCTGGAATATGTAAAAACGCATTTTGCAGTCACATTAGCTATGAGTGATCCGGATATAGAATCTGTTAAAGAGATATTGCTGAAAGAGATTAGAAAAGAAAAGAAGAGAGTTCGTATCTATCGACTCCGTGCAATAATGAAATACGCCGCAATAGCTGTTGTATTTTTAGGGATAGGTATTTTAATGCAGAAGAATATCTTTGGCAATAACATTACTAAAGAAATAATTGTACCTAGAAAAGATGTAATTACATTAAAATTAGGAGATGGAAATGTCAAAATTATTTCTGCTGATGGAACTTCAAAAGTATATGATGCCAACGGAAAGGTTGTCGGCGAACAGAATGGCAAAGAGCTGGTATATACAAATAATGGCAAAGCAACTAAATTAGTATATAATACTCTAACAATTCCTAGAGGAAGACGTTTTAATATTACCCTTTCCGATGGAACAGTAGTGTATTTAAATGCCGGAAGTTCTATGACTTATCCAGTTCAGTTTATTAAAAACAAAAATCGAAAGATATTCTTAACAGGTGAAGCTTATTTTGATGTCACTCACGATAAAAAACATCCATTTATTGTCAATGCCAGCAAACTAGATGTACAGGTTTACGGGACAAAATTCAATGTCAGTAATTATCCGGAAGATCAGGCCACTGATGTAGTGCTTGTTGAAGGCTCCGTAGGTATGTCACAGGCGGGACTCCCTCAAAAGGCTGAAAACGAATTCTTTTTAACTCCCGGATATAAAGGAACTTTCAACAAAGAGGACAAGAAAATTTCTAACGAAAAGGTAAATACTTCATTATATACGTCATGGATGACCGGTAATCTTGTTTTTAGAAATGAATCTTTTGCAAAGATTGTTAAAAAATTAGAACTGCACTACAACGTGCAAATTATCAATAATAACAAAAATTTGGCAAACGAAACTTTTAATGCCACAATTGAAACTGATCATGAAACCATTGAACAGGTATTCAATTACTTTAAAAAAGTTTATCAGATTGACTACACTATTGTAGAAAACAAAATTATAATCAATTAAATCAATACAATGCCTATGAATTAGCGTTTCACAAACAATTTAGACTAACGATCACTTTATAGCCTTTCCAAATCAAAATCATTTGATAAAAAAAAAATCGGAAAATGCTCGAACATCTCCCGATTAGGTAAAGTGATTAAATCGCAATGACTAATCACCAATTAACACTCCAAAATTATGAAAAAACCACCAAAGGCCAATGGATTATTTCCGGCGTGCTTAAAATTTGATTTAAAAATGAAGTTATCACTATTATTTTTTGTCACTGCAAGCTTTGTTATACAAGCAAATGAATCGTATTCCCAAAAAACAAAAATTTCTTTAAATAGAGAAAACACTACAGTAAAGGAAATAATCGATGAAATTGAAACTACTACAGAATTTAAGTTTTTATTTAATACCAAGGCTGTTGATTTAAACCGAAGGGTTTCTGTCAAAGTCCAAAAAGTGTCAGTAAATGTTATACTCGATCTTCTTTTTAAAGGGTCTGATACTTCATACGAAATTGATGATCGAAAGATTTTACTAACTAAAACAAAAAAAAACAAGACAGAAATTGTCAGTTTGCCCAATCCTGTTGATCTGCCTCCTATAGTTGTAAAAGGGACAGTCTTAGATTCTAAAGGACTTCCTGTATCTGGAGCCAATGTCCTAGTAAAAGGGACTAATGTTGCCACAGAAACAGATTTAGATGGTAATTTCTCGATTAATGTACCTGATAAATCATCCAAGTTGGTTATTTCTTATATAGGTATGGAATCACAAGAAGTTGCCATTGGGAATAGTCCGCTTAAAATTGTTTTAAAAGATCAAGGACAAAAATTAGATGACGTGGTTGTTATTGGATATGGTACGCAAAAAAAAATATCCCAAACTGGAGCCATTACAAAAATAAAAACCCAAGAATTAAACAATATTCCAGCTTCAAACCTTTCTACTTTGTTAGCTAACAGAGCTTCTGGAGTTTTCGTTCAGACAGCTTCTGGAATACCTGGTCGAGCATCTATTGTCAAAATTAGGGCCTCTTCCTCATGGAATGGTGGAACTCCTTTATTTGTAATAGATGGTGTAATCCGGGATCAAGCAAGTTTTGATCTCTTGGACCCTAGTCAAATTGAAGATATCACTATTTTAAAAGATGCAGCATCAGCTGCTATATATGGATCACGTTCTGCAGATGGTGTTTTATTGGTCAGAACAAAAGTTGGTAAAATAGGTAAACCAGTTGTCCAATTCAATTCTGCTTTTGGTGTATATAGTCATCCAGAGATTGACGATTTATATATGGATCCAAATTATGGAATGGATGTTATGAATGCTATAAAACCAGGCTCAGTGAATGATTATGATAGAGCTTGGGTTAACAAGAATAATCCCGATGGGAGGTTGTGGTATAACGAAGCTTATGAGAATCCAACAAATCAAAAAATTGGTTTGAATATTTCAGGAGGTAATGAATATATTACCTACTTCTTTGGAGGATCATATTATAATGAAAATGGATTTTTGCCACAAGTAGGTTATAAAAAATATAATTTGAGATCAAATGTTCAAGTCAAAATAGCTAAAGATCTGACGGCGGGAATAAATATAAATGGGAGTAATGGACTTAATCATAGATTTGGCTTAGCTCTTTCTAATTCGAATGCGGATCCTCTTGATGTTGGACAGTATTATGGAATATTGAGATATATGGGAGGCGGATTTACTCCCCCTTATATTGACGGCAAACCTGTTTCCCCAGGTTGGTTGGGAGGTAATGCTATTGATGTTATGAGAAATGGGGGATATTGGAAAAAAGAAGATCAGAAGAATGATGTGCTTCTTTCACTAGAGTATAAACCTTCTTTCATCAAAGGATTGTCATTGAAGGGGTCTTACAGTTCTAATACAGATAATACTTTTATTAAAACTTTTGAGAAAAAACTTATAAATTATCATTTTAAGCCAGATCCATTGAGTGCTACAGGTTCTGTTTTAACAAATGAATTAGTGAGTAGCGAACCGGGAGGATCCCCATCGCAGCCCTATATTGGAAATGAAAATGGGAAACTTAAATCGTATCAGATAAATGGAATAATAACTTATGATACTCGTTTTAAGGATCATCATTTCAATATTGTTGGAGTTTTTGAAAAGTATGGGTCTAATTATACGTTCTCAAAATTATATAAATACGATTTTCCATATTATACTTCTGATCAGTTTTTATTTGCCAGTCCAGCCTCTACCAATACACAAGGTTCTGGTTTTGAAACTGAAGAAGCCCGTTTATCGTATGTGGGTAGGCTTAATTACGATTATGCAGATAAGTATTTGTTATCATCATCAGTTCGTGTAGATGGATCAATGAAGTTCGCACCAAACAAAAGATGGGGTACGTTTCCTTCTACTTCTCTAGGGTGGGTAGTTTCCAAAGAGAATTTCTTTGCAGAATCAAAAATAGGATCTGTTATAGATTTTATGAAACTTCGTTTTTCTTACGGAGCTACAGGAAATGATTCCGTTGGTGGATGGCAGTGGAAAGATTTATATAATGCTGCCACTTATCCTTCAGGTAATCCTGTGACTAGTAATACTTTTTATGTTGGGAACCCTGGGTCGCAATCATCCATATTGCAATATGGAGGTATTGCTAACCCTAATCTTACTTGGGAAACATCTGAAGCGTATAATATTGGTCTTGATTTGACATTCTTCAAGAATTGGAATTTTACTGTAGAGGCATGGAAAAAACATTCATATAATATTTTAGGTGAGCGTATCCTTGCGCTACCAGTTGAATTTGGAACAAATTATCCGGCTGAAAATTATGGAATTGTTGATGCACATGGAATTGAATTTGAATTAGGCTATGTAAATGGTACAATTGGTAAAGATTTTACGTATAATGTACATGCAAATTTTGGTTTGGCAGAGACTAATGTGGTGAAAAAAGATTATGCAGCAAATTCATTGCCAGCTCAAAATCCAAACGGAAAACCATTAAATTACTTGGTAGGATATCAAGATACGGGTATTATCCGTACACAAGAGGACTTGAATAAATTACCAGCTGGTTATAAAATATTTGGGGCTACTCCAGAATTGGGGATGATGAATTTTCAGGATGTAAGTGGTTTAGATGGTAAACCTGATGGCGTTATTGATTCATATGATCAAGTGGTAATCGCCAAACATGCTTCAACTGGGCAAATGGGAGTAGGTAATAATGCGCCTATGTCCTATGGATTGTCAATGAATTTTAAATACCAAAGATTTTCATTGGATGTATTGTTAGGAGGATTAGCCGGTTATAAAATAAGTTATAACGATCCTTTTGGTAGAAATGCAGGAGGAATGATGCTTCCAGCCTATTTAGGTAATGCATGGTCAGATACCAACCCAAATGGGACAGCACCTAAGCTTTTCAAAAATGGGGATCAACGTGCAAATGGATATGTTGTGACATCTACTTATAATCTTTATGATGGAAGTTTCTTGAGACTGAAAAATATTAATCTGTCTTATGACCTACCTACAGGGATAGTAAATAAAGTAGGGATTGGTTCGGCACAAATATTTGCTGGAGCTTCTAATTTGTTTTGTTGGACAAAATTTAAATTCTATGATCCTGAAGCATATGGATTTGGAACATATCCTGCCAATACTTCAGTAATATTGGGGCTTAACATTCAATTTTAATTTTAAATCTATCAAAAGATGAAAAGAAATATTCAATCATTATATATAATCCTACTTTCAAGTTTATTGTTCACAGGTTGTTCATCAGACTTTTTAGATGTGGAACCTACAACTGCTCTTACCAATGATCAATTATGGAGCAGTTCGACAGCAGCGACAGCCTTTTTGGATAAGGTTTATAATAACGAAATGCCTGGAGTAGCATATGGAACGGGGCAACCGGGAGGATGTATGCCAACTGTATTTAACTGGTGGTGGGGTGGAACAGGTGGATGGGTAGCAAATACCGATTATCTGAATTATGGAAATGGAAATGGTACCGACGAAGCAGTTCCTGTAGGACGTTTGACGGATAAATTCCTGTTAGGTCAGGCAACCTATGACTGGCTCGAAAATTATGATTCTCCTGGAATATCAAATAGTTGGGCAGTTAAAGTATATAGTGACATTAGAACGGTCAATCAGATGTTAGATAATATTGATAAAGCTACTTTTGATGAAACTTCCAAAAATAATATCAAAGGACAAGCATTGTTCTGGAGAGCGTGGTGTTACAATAAGTTAGTGAAGGATGTCGGTGGAGTTCCCCTTATTCTTACTGCTCAAGCAGTAGAAGCAGATCTTACCAAATTACAGGTACCAAGAAACAAAACTTCGGAATGTGTGGCTCAAATTTTAAAGGATCTTGATCAAGCAATTAGTCTTTTGCCGGATACATGGTCTGGTGCTAATTTAGGGCGAATTGATAAAGGGGCCGCGATGGCATTTAAGGGTAGAGTTCTCCTCTTTTTTGCAAGTCCCTTATTTAATGGGCTGGGAGGAGTTGCTTCATGGCAAAAAGCCTATGATGCCAATTTGGCTGCCGTCAATTTTTTAAATTCCAAGGGAAAAGGTTTGTATCCTGATTACAATAAAATTTGGTCTGACGAAGGAAATAATGAGGGAATCATGGTAAGAAGGTTCAATACTCCAGATGCCACCTATCCTGCACCGGGTTTCGCCCCATTAAGATATTCTGCGGATGATTGGGGTGTAGATAGCCCATCATTAGAATTACTTGATGCATTTCCTATGAAAGATGGTTCGAAATGGAATCCAGCAACTATGTCTTACGCAACTTTATTTAAGAACCGTGATGACCGATTCTATGCTACTGTTTATTATAACGGAGCACCGATTCAATTTACGCCAAAAATGGCAACAAATAAAGAATATTTTTGGACTTATATTGACGATATTATTGGGACAGAACCGACAACAGGAGCGGTATTGGCGTCTGCTAATAATAATGGTGTTACTCCATCATGGACTTATGGAGAGGGGATAGGGGTTACCTCTTGCTTCCTTCGATTAAAAGCGGTAGACCGATCTGCATCTGATGTTGAACATTCTGGATTGGATTGGCCAGAAATCAGGTATGCCGAAGTTTTAATGAATTTTGGAGAAGCAGCCAATGAAATGGGTATGACTAATGATGCATTAGATGTACTTTATAAGATTAGGCAGAGAGCAGGGATTACTAACACGAATGGGAAATATGGAATTACAGCATCTTCTCAATCTGAGATTCGTGTTGCCTATCAAAACGAGCGCTTCGTAGAATTTGCTTTTGAAGGAAGACGATGGGATGATTTAAGACGTTGGAAGTTGTTTGGAAATTTAAGAAGTCAGTCAAGAAGACACGGCCTGCTTGTAGTTAGAAAATCAAGTGTTCCAAAACCTGCAGTTGCACCAATGGATGACATTAATACTGTGTGGAATAGGTTTGACTACATCAAAACCGATGGTGATCGTGGTAATCTAGTTATTCCTGATCAGTATTATATTTACGGTTTACCCTATGCTTTCTTACAGCGAAATCCTTCGCTTAGACAAAATAATAACTGGGGTGGTGACTTTAATCCGCTTCAATAAATAATACGTTAACATTAATTATTTAAATTCAGATTAGGGAGGATCAATAATAACCTCCCTAATTCTTGAATTAATATTTTTGTATTAGTTATGCAAATCAAGAGTTAAAGTATTTAAGTTTATAAAGGCAGCTACTATCTTTCCAAACAGATGTGGTAAGAATTCTTTTGTGGATTTAATTTTATATCTTTTTTGAATATTTTTTCAATAAACCTGTTAAAAAAAGAATCGATTGACACTTTATCTCTATTTCTAATTTCTTGACATTCACCTTTTACGGCTTTAGACTGAATAATTTCAAGTTTAAAAGTGCATCGAGTGTGTTTTAAATATTTTGATTTTCAGACTTTTAAGATAAAATATTTAAACGAATTATATCTTTATTAATTGCATTTATTACTGCTTTTTCACACTTGGATTACATTATAAACCAGATTTTTGAAACATTGCTTTTACTAAAGTTTTTTCAAAGATAATTTTATTAGCAACCGAAAAATACAAATTCGTTAATTAAAGCTTATACTATTTTGATCCGTTGGTGGTAACACAGGAATTTTAAAGAATGGTATTGTAATAAATTGTTTGTCACAAAAAAATACTTTTTATAAGCTCAAAAAAAAAATGATTATGGGAAATTTAAATTTATCAAATGATTTGGCAGATTATTGCCATTCGATAAGTAACATGTTTGTACAACCAAAGACAGCAAAAGAGTGGGAGCAATATATGTTGTCTGAAGAACAAGTTTCTTTCTTTAAAGAAAACGGATTTGTCAAGGGAATAAAAATCCTGACAGAAGAACAAGTTGATATACTTAACCAAGAACTTGTAAAATTACAATCTGTAAACGAAGCAGAGAAAAAATTATTTTATCATTATGAAAGCAATGAATCAGTAGACCCAAGCAAAGTGCTCTTTCATGCAATTGGCGGTTGGCGTGTAACTCCAGGATTTCATGATTTGTTTTGGGCACCTGCGTACCGCATGGCAGCCTATCAATTATTGGGACAATCCTTTAGGCTTTTTCATGACCAATTGTTTTGCAAACCAGCTAAGCATGGAGGAGTAGTGGCATGGCATCAGGATTTTTCATATTGGACATTTACTAAACCAATGCACCATCTCACTTGCTGGATAGGCTTAGATGATGCAAATGTAGAAAATGGTTGTCTCTATTTTGTTCCAGGAAGTCATAAATGGGGGTTGTTACCTATTACGGGATTAACGGGAGATATGGATGCAGTAAGAGAAATTTTGAATAAAAAACAATTAGAGCAATTTGATAATAGCATTGCCAATGAATTACCAAAAGGATATGCTAGCTTTCATCATCCACTTACAATGCACGGATCCTATGCAAATACCTCAGATCGTTCGAGAAGAGCGATTGTTCTAAATGCTATGAACTATAATACATTAGGAAATACAGCAGGCTACAGTAGATTAGAAGCCTTAAAAAGTTTTCCAACTATGGAACAGGATAAAGTACTTGACAGCAATTTTTTTCCACTTTTATTTGATGGAGATAAAGAGTTAGAAGCTTTAGGCAAAAATATACCTAAAGTTGATTATACAGAACTCTATAATTATCCTAATAATTAATTACATTGGGCTATTAATTATTCAAAAAAAATAAAATGCTATTGTGTTATTCCTGAGAGATTAGGAATCAAATAATAAATTCACTAAATGGAGTTTTTTGTTTAAATTCTAAATAAAAATATATGATAAAAAAACATGAAAAGAAAAGTTAGTTTATTATTCCTGATGCTATCGTTAGTTGTAGTACAATTATCGGCTCAAAATCAAACCAATCAAGTCAATGATTTTTTAAAAGATTTGAAAGGTTCATTTAAACCAGTTTTAAATGAATATAAAGGAACTGATTTACAATCGTCTCAATCTATTGAAAAGGGGATTTTGAAACTGAACGGTAGCGATTGGAAATGTAAAGTAATGACTTCAAATGCGAAACCTGAAGTGATTGATTTGAAAGTTACTTTTCAATTGCAAAGCGAATCAGCCAAAGAAACAGCAGTTGTGGCAAATTTTGATTTCAGTCAATGGGACACCAAGAATTATGTAATGATTCCAGGGATTATTTACAATGGGAATCGCTATAGAACAATTGGGAATGGCTATATGCCAGAATATCCAAAGGATATGTATTACAATCCCGATGCTCCTTTGACTTTTTCGAATGACCCGCAATTGTCGCCAGATCCATCAAAACCATCATTGATTGATTTGCAAACAGGAAACATGGCAACACCGGCTGTTTGTTTTTATTCACCCACCTTGAAAAAAGGATTCATTTTACTTACCGAACAACAAACCCGCTTTGGAAATTCGGGAATTTCGGTTCGTGAAAATGCGGATCGTTCGGTTGCTTCGATTCAGGTAAGTGCACCTTCGGTAAGAAAATTGCGTACCGGATTTGGTGATTTTGCACCAAGCGGAGACAAAGCGGCCGATTGGAAAAAGGGGGACGAGGTGATTTTGAATTTTAAATTGTATTCTTTTCCAGCAAATTCGATTCCGGATTTGTTGAAAAAATTCATGGAAGTTAGAAAAGCTTTGACAGGAGCAAACAATCCGAGAAATCTGGTGCCTATGAGTAAACAATTCGAATTGGGAACCGGAATTGCATCAACACGTTGGGTTGAAGTTCCCGTTGGGAAATATTATGCTCCCGAAAACGGAAACGATTTTCAGTTGGGTTGGGTGAGCGGTATGATGAATACGTTCCCGATGCTGATGTTGAATGACGCAAAAGAAAGAGAAAGAGTAGGAATCGAATTTGATTTCATCATCGATAAACTGCAAGGAAAGAGTGGATATTTCTATGGAGGAATTACGGCCGCCGGAAAAATACGCCCTGAAAGACAACACGCAGATTTTCCAAAAGTGCAGGCTATGGTGCGCAAAAACTGTGATGCTTTGCTTTGGATGACGAAACATTTGATGTTGTATAAAGAATTGGGTTACGGGAAGGAAATTAAACCGAAATGGGAAGAAGCGACCAAAAAATTAGCTCAGGCTTTTGTAAACACTTGGAAAAAAGACGGTCAATTTGGTCAATATATTGTTCCGGAAACAGGAGAAGTTGCAGTTTTTAACTCAACTGCAGGGGCGATTGCGCCAGCTGGTTTAGCTGTAGCTTCGGTCTATTTTGGGAATAAAGAATTTTTGGAAGTTGCCAAAGCATCCGCAGCGTATTATTATAAAAGAGATGTTGAAAAGCAAGGGTTGACAACGGGTCATAGTGGCGATATATCGCAAGATGCTGATGCAGATTCTGGCTTTGGTTTTTTGGAATCTCTAATGGCTTTGTACAATGTAACCGAAGATGTGCAATGGTTGGAGAAAGCCAAAGTTCAGGCTGCTTTGTGTTCTTCTTGGGCATTTTCATACGACCCAATTTTTCCGGCTCAAAGTCAAATAGGGAAAAACAAATCGAATATGGCAGGAGCTATTTGGGCTAGTACACAAAATAAACATGCCGCACCTGGAATTTGTACATCTTCTGGAGATTATCTTTTTAAATTGTATCGTGCAACTGGAGATTCAAAATATGCAGAATTAATCAGAGATATTCAACACGCCAATGTTGAAGCCATGGATATGCCAGACCACAGAACTACAAATCACGGTTTTGGAACAGAAATGGAACGTATCCAACTTTCGGATGCCGAAGGCAAAGGAGCGATTGGGAATTTTTATAATACGCGAAACTCTTGGTGCGAAACCAACGGGGTTTTTATGGCATTAGAACTTCCGGGTGTTTATGTACAAACAGATACAAATAAATTATTTGTATTTGACCATGTTGAAGCGAAATGGCTGAAAGATAGTAAAGTCATAATATTGGAAAATAAAACAACCCATGATGCCAAAGTGGCTGTTTTTGCCGAAACTTCAAAACAAGCTCAAACACCTATGAGTTATGTTGCTTTTACAAAATGGCCAAAAGTAGAAGTAAAAGCAGGTCAAAAAGTAATCGTTAACTTCAATAGTGACGGAACTGTGAAATCTGTTATTCCAACAGTTCAAGGAGTAAAAAAATAATTAACAAAAGAAACTTATATAATTGAAAAAAAAATTAATACTAATAGCTTTTGTTCTATGTCAAAGTGGATATTCAAATGATATTACTTTGAAGAACAAATTATCTTCGATTTCGGTTAACGAAAAAGGATTTCTCACGAATACAAAAGACCCCAAAACAGATAATACATTGGTAATTGTCTGTCCTGATAATTCTTCACCGCAGCTAAAGCTCGCAGCGAAGGAACTACGTCGTTACATTTATTTGCGAACTGGCAAACTCTTGCGAATTTCATCTAAAAAAGCGACACAATCCATCACTTTGATAATAGATTCCAAACTTCAAACACAGGAATACAGTCTAAAGTCTACCGGAGAATCATTGGTGATTTCTGGCGGATCGGGCGTGGCCGTGCTTTATGGAGCATATGGATTTGTAGAAAAATTGGGTGTGCGGTTTTATCTTCATGGCGATGTTGTTCCCGATGGGAAAATTTCATTGCATATTCCGCAACTCAATGAAACCCAAAAACCATTCTTTGAATTGCGTGGTATTCAACCTTTTCATGACTTTCCAGACGGGCCCGATTGGTGGAATCAGGATGATTACTTAGCTTATATTGGGCAGCTTGCCAAAATGAGAATGAATTTCATCGGATTACATTGTTACCCGTATCGTAAGGATAATGTTCCAAAAAAAGGAGACATGATGATTGGACCCGAGCCATTGGTGTGGTTCGGACTTCCACAAGATATTAACCCTGACGGAACGGTAAAATCAAGCTATCCAACATGGTGGGATAATACCGCACGGGATAGCGGCTGGCCATATGGTTCGCTCAAGACTTCTGAATTTACTAACGGTTCTGCTCAATTGTTCCCTACGGATATATACGGCCCAGATGTTATGGAGGGGATGATGCCTTTGCCTAAAACAGCGGAGGAATCCAATGAATTGTTCAACCGTGTAGGTAAACAGATGGGGATTGTATTTGCGGAAGCAAAAAAGGTTGGAGTAAAAACGTGCATAGGTTCGGAAACCCCTTTTATCATGCCACCTGCTCTTGCAGAACACTTAAAACAGTTAGGCAAAGATCCGAAAGCACCAGAAACTATAGCGGAGGTCTACGAAGGCGCATTTCAACGAATAGCAAAAGTAATGCCGGCAGATTATTACTGGCTCTGGACAAGTGAAGGGGATTTGCATAAAAATCCAGAGGGAGTAAAGCGCGACCTGTTAATTGCTTACAATGCTTTGAAAAAAATCAGTCCATCCGTGCCTTTGGCAACTTGTGGCTGGGGTTTTAACCCGGCTTACGATGCCTTTTTGCCTAAAGATAGCCCAATGAGTGGTATCAGTGCAGAATTTGGACATTATAGCCTTTCGCCAGCGCTTGCTGACATTCAAGGACGTCCCAAATGGGCAATCCCATGGTTTGAAAACGATGTGAATTTGGCAGGCTATCAGCCTTGGGTTGGGCGTCTTCGACAGGATGCTGTTGATGCACGCAGATTTGGAGCAAACGGATTGATGGGGCTTCACTGGCATGTTAAATCTATGATGAACAATATTGCTGCACTAGCTCAGGCTGGTTGGGATCAATCATACGTTGCAAAGAATTTTAATATTGTACCTGTTTCTTCGGGGAAAGGATTAAATGTATTGAAGGAAACCCGTATGATGCCCATTGACGATTATTATGAGGATTTTGCGAAGGCGAATTTCGGTTCAAATAAAGCGAAAGAAACTGGAGGTATTTTGGCTGAATCCGAAAAAATGCAGACATCGCTGAAAGGTACAGCCCACCGCCCAGACCCAACCGGTTGGGGGACATTCTGGGGGGCGCAAGGTGCTTTACAATCGGATCCGGAAATGCATGCTTACGCACAGAAGAACGGCGAATTAGCCGAAAGATTTGCTAAGCTCCGTCAGAATATCAAAGGTGCAGGTAATCTAGAACGTTTTGATTATTGGCTGACTATGCTACGCATCCAAACAGCGATGTATGAGGCAGGTGCTGTGCATGGAAAATTGCGTGTAATTGTGGCTGAGATGGAAAAAGAAAATGATCCGGTAAAGAAGAAAGATTTAGCAAGCAAGGCCATAATAATACGAGCCGAAGTGGTTCGCGCATGGGATAAAATTATGCAGTTGGAAATTATATCCGCCAGCACTCCCGGTGATCTTGGTCTTATTGCCAATTTGGAACGCAATAGCCGTATTTGGGATAATTGGTTAAATCGCTTTGATACAACAATTGAGAAAGTGACTGGCAAGCCAATGCCTGCTGATTGTGCACCATCGATGAATTATACTGGGCCAGCAACGATTAAAGTGTTTACGGTACGGTCTTCCTTGCATCGTGGAGAAGTCTTAGAATTGCGTCCTGTAGTACTAAGTGCAGAACAGTCAAGTTCTGTAATAGTCAAATGGCGTAAACTGGGGGAAAAAAACTGGCAGCAATCCAGCGCTGTTAATGTGGGGCGTTCTGTATGGACTGTTAAGTTACCCACAGCAACTGAGGATTTTGAATATCATATTATTGCTAATGGTGCTAATGATCAAAAACTGATTTGGCCAGCAACTGCTCCTATGCAAAATCAAACAGTAATCGTGACAGAGTAAATAATATCTCGAACAATAATTTTTCAATGAATTAATATAATTAGCTAGTTATGGTAGAAAATAAAAATGGTTTAAAGATTGGTAAAAGTAAGTTGCGAAATGTTATACTGTTATTGGCTTTGGTGGGCATTGTTAATAGCAATGCATCAGCTCAAACAGACCCATCTATACTACCACTGTTAAGAGAAGTGAAGGGAGTTTTACGCTGTAATATTACATCTTATCAGGATACTAATGTTTTACAAAAAAGTGTATTCTCAAGTAAAGAATTAAATACTACTTCAGGACGCTGGACATTGCAAATGCAAAGTTCTCCTGTTGCAAAGAGTCCTAATGCAATCGATGTAAATGCAGTATTTCAGCTCAAGGAGGGAACGGCCTCAGCTTCGGCGGTGTCAGTATCGTTCGACTTTAGCCAATGGAGTAGTAATAATTACGTATTGGTACCGGCTAGTGTTTACAATGGTAATCGCTATCGAGCCATTGGGAATGGTTATATGCCCGATTATCCAAAGGATATGTATTATAATCCCAAGGTTCCGTTAACTATCTCGAATGATCCTCGCCTTAATGTAGATAAGGGGAAGGCATCATTGATTGAATTACAAACAACCAATGCTAGCACCCCTGCCATGTGTTTTTTCTCTCCAAAGGAAAAGAAAGGGTTTATTGTACTAACGAATCAACAGACAAGGTTTGGTAACAACGGATTATCAATCGTAGAAAATGCGAAGCAGGATAGTTGTTCCTTTCAAATTTCGGCTCCTTCCATGCGCAAGATGGCTACCGGCTTTGGCGATTTTCATGCAAGCGGGGATCGTGCTCCTGACTGGAAGGCCGGGGATGAATTGTCATTACAGTTTCGTGTGTACGTATTCCCTGCTAACGATATTCCGGATTTGCTTAAAAAATTCATTGAAGTTCGTAAAAGTTTTACTGGTTCTAATGAACCACGTAATCAACTCCCAATGAGTAAACAGTTTGAGGTAAGTACTGCCATTGCTCGCAATAATTGGTATGAGAATTCCACTGTGAATTTTTATAGAACGGGGAACAGTAATGATTTTCGATTAGGTTGGGTGGCTGGCATGATGAATACCTATCCGATGCTTGTTTTAAATGAGGAAAAAGAAACGAATAGGGTTGAAAAAGAACTTGATTTTGTTGTGAATAAACTGCAAGGAAAAAGTGGATTCTTTTATGGAGGAATCACCGGAGGTGGAAAAATTATTCCTGACAAGATGAGTAAAGATTATCCGGCTATTCAGGCAATGGTAAGGGTAAATAGTGATGTATTGCTTTGGTTCATGAAGCACTTTATGCTGTTAAAGGCTCAGGGTAAATCCTCTTTTATTAAACCCGAATGGGAAAATGCAGCAAAGAAATTAGCACAAGCATTTGTCGTTACCTGGAATAAATATGGCGAGTTTGGACAATACATCGTGCCCGAAACAGGGGAAATTGCTGTTTTTAACTCAACAGGCGGCGCTATTGCGCCGGGTGGACTTGCATTGGCTGCAAAATATTTTAATGAACCTTCTTTTTTAAACGTTGCAAAAGCTTCAGCCGATTATTATTATCAAAGGGATGTTGTGAAGCAAGGACTTACTGGAGGTCATTGTGAGGACATTTCCCAGGATGCGGACTCCGAATCTGCTTTTGGCTTTTTGGAATCATTAATGGCGTTATATTATACTACTAATGATGTTCAATGGTTAAAGAAAGCTGAAGTTCAAGCTGCTCTTTGTTCTACATGGACCTTATCTTATGATCCAATTTTTCCTAAAAACTCTGCGATAGCCAAACTTGGTTGTCACATGGCTGGCGCTGTATGGGCTAGTATTCAAAATAAGCATGCCGCTCCAGGTATTTGTACCGCATCGGGCGATTATTTATTCAAACTTTATAGAGCAACGGGTAATAAGCTTTATGCTGATTTGATTAACGATATTCAGCATGCTAGCGCTGAAGCAACTAACATGCCCAATCATATTACAACAAACAATCTTATAGGTTCTTCAATGGAACGCATCCAACCTTCTGATGCAGAAGGAAGAGGAAGTATAGGCAATTTTATTAATACAAGAAACACGTGGACGGAGACGAATGGTATTTTGATGGCTATGGAGTTGCCTGGTATTTATTTGCAAACAGATACTAGAAAATTACAAATATTTGATCATGTGGAAGCAAAGATCGTTAAGTCCTCTGCTGCAGGTGTTGTGTTGGCTATATCCAATAAAACCATTTATGATGCTTCGGTTACATTATTTGCTGAAACCAGTAAAGATGCAAGTAGAGTAATGGACTATACAAGTTTTCTGAATTGGCCAAAGCTTGAAGTGAAAGCTGGGGGAAATATAAGCGTATTGGTTGCTAAAAACGGTAAAGTAACGTTGTTATAGCAGTCAAAAACAACGACAGTTATTCATCAAGGCCTTTATTAAAAGCTTAATGATAGAAATTTTAAAAACACAAACTAATATATTTAATTAAAGACAAAATACAATGAAAAAAAGCACTTTATTTATTTTATTCCTATTAGGTATAAATAATTTTTATGGTCAAAATAGGAGTGACAAAGAAGCTTTACAAATAGCAAATGATTTATTGTCAAAAATGACGTTGTCTGAAAAAGTATTATTGATTCACGGTGATCATATATACAGTTCTCCCGGATTAGAAAGATTGGGTATTCCACGATTTTACCCTAGTGATGGTCCTTGTTCAATACGACCTGAATTAACGGACAAAGGAGAATATCTTCATGCCGGAGATACGATAGATTGTGCAACGGCATTTCCTACATTGTCTGCATTATCTGCAACTTGGAATCCTCAACTGGCAAATCAGTTTGGTGATGCAATATCCAGCGAACTCAGAGCTCGAGGAAAGGATATGTACCTTGGGCCGGGAGTGAATATTATGCGAACTCCTATATGTGGTCGCAATTTCGAATACATGGGAGAAGATCCTTTCCTGACTTCGTCTATGGCAGTTCCTCTAGTTAAGGGTGTGCAGAAAAATAATGTGTCGGCTTGTATTAAGCATTTTGCCTTAAATAACCAGGAGTTGGAGCGATTCTCTGTGAATGTAGTAGCCAGCGAGCGGGCACTACATGAAATTTATTTCCCAGCCTTTGAGGCAGCTGTTAAAAAGGGAGGAACATTGGGCTTGATGGGAGCATACAATAAGATCAATGGTGATTGGTGTTGTGAAAGTGACTTCCTTTTAAACAAAACCCTAAAGCAGGATTGGGGCTATAAAGGTGTAGTAATAAGCGATTGGGGAGCTGTTCATTCATTGATAAAGGCAGTTCAGGCAGGGTGTGATTATGAATCAGGTAACTCAAGTCATTATGGCCACATTGAAAAGGCTATAAATGAAGGTAAATTGTCCGTTTCGGATGTAGATGAGAAAACAAGAAGGCTGTTATGGGTGTTTGCCAAAATCCGTATGGTTGGTCCAGGTTCTGAGCAAAGAGAAAAGGGGAAATTGCGTACTGAGAGCCACAAAATGGTGGCCAGAAAAATTGCAGAAGAATCGATTGTTCTATTGAAGAACGACGAACAAATTCTACCGTTAGACAAAAATAAAATTTCAAAACTCCTCATTGTTGGAAAAATAGCTAATGCTAGATTGACGATAGATGTTAATACAAAAGGACCTTGCGATCTTTTAACCGGTGGTGGTAGTGGCGAAGCAAAACCATTATATGAAATAACACCTTTAGAAGGAATTAAACGTTACCTATCTACTTCTGCAAATGTAGAGTATATAGAGTCGGCCAACTATAGTGATGCAAGTTTTATACAAAAAGTAAAAACAGCCGATGTTGTTATCGCTTTTACAGGAAATACCCATGCTGAAGAACAAGAAGGTCAGGATCGAAAAGACATTACCCTCCCTGAGGGACAGGATGAAATGGTGAAAGCTGTTCTTGCAATACAACCTAAGGCAGTTATTATCAATCAGAGTGGTGCTCCGGTAGCTATGCCATGGTCAAATCAAGCAAAAGCAATCGTGCAAAATTGGTTTAACGGCCAAGAAAATGGAAATGCGCTAGCTCGAGTTATTTTCGGAGATGTGAATCCATCAGGAAAATTAAGCAGTACTTTCCCAAAACAGCTGTCTGATGTTGCCTGTCACTCATTAGATGCTTATAAGGCCGTAAGCGAAAATTATAAAGAAGACATTTTGGTAGGTTATCGTTGGTATGACAAGCAAAATATTGATCCTCTTTTTGCTTTTGGGCATGGTTTGTCGTATGCTAAATTTCAATATGGGAAAATTAAAATTACGCAATTAAAAAAAGGTAACACTATTAAAGTTATTATTCCTGTTAAAAACATAAGTAACAGAGCGGGCGCAGAAGTAGTACAGTTATATATCCATGAAAATACTCCTTCAGTTTTAAGACCGAATCAAGAATTGAAGGGCTTTCAGAAAGTACAAATAGCTGCAAATGAAACTAAAGAAGTGGTGTTGTATTTAACCGCAAAAGATTTTTCTTATTGGAGCGAAACAGCACATGATTGGAAATATGATTTTGGAAATTATGAAATTAAAGTAGGATCATCTTCCCGTGATATTAGGGTTAACAAAAAGATTGTTTTAGAAAAAGACTTTGCAATCAAATTACCGACAAGTGGGTTGTAATGAATTTATATGTGAATATAGCTCTGGATAAATTAGGATTAACAAGTCTTTTGATGCGTCGTAGAAATGCGATAGCTGGTGATTAGACTTAACAGGTTTTAAAATCTGTTAGGTCTCCGCTGGAAACTCAAAAGTTGTAAATCCAATCCTTGAATTGCTTCACTTCGGTATTCGACACAGCTTGAAGATATTGAAACTGGGAAAAAATCAAACCAATGTAGATATTTTGAAGAAAAATTATTCGATAGGCTAGTAATTGCAAACATTATCAAAGAAAACACAAAAGAAAGCCAAGGGGAAAAGCAGAGGGTTATTTCAGAACTAAAGGAATGTGAAAAACGTCTATCCTATATTAGAGATCTCTTGGCCTCTCAACAATTGGGTGTAAAAGATTATAATGAAATGAAAGAGGATTATGATATTAGAATAAATAGATTGAACTTAAAATTATCAGCTTTAAACGAAGATCAAGTAGATTTAAAAGATTTGCTTAATGTTGGAATCAAAAACTTGTTAAAGCTTGATAAATGTTTGGATACGGAAGATTTGACGAAGTCTAGAGGGTTGATTGGTTCGATTTTTCTTGAAAATTTTGCAATTCAAGGAAATGATTTTCGAACCACTAGAATAAATGAAGTTGTGAATATTATTTAATTAAGAAGAAATTAGATCCAAATAAAAATGGGACAAAGAAGGATATTTCTTCTTTGTCCCATAAGGTGAACCTTATGATTTGCAATCCGCGTTCACAAAGTTAAGGTTTTTTGAAAGGTAAGGCATTTACCATTTGCCCAACTTTACGGCCTTGTATCACTCCTTCTTCTCCACAAAATATGAAAATGGTTCCACCACTCACTCTTGCCTCGACCTCGTCTAACACAATTAAAATAGTCACTCTTTGTTTTCCCTGAATTGATGATTGAATACATAGTTGGCAATTTGTTTTCCCATTTCTTCTCCATCCGAAACGGATTTTCTAAAATCCCAACCATTATAGACTGTACTGAGCGAATTGGCTCTAGCCGCCTGTGAAAAGCTTGAATAATGAAAAGAGGGTTTGGGTTCTGTTACACCTGGGTTTATACTGGTAGATGTAATATCAATAGAAGTTTCATCAGTGCCGAGGAATAACCGCAATATTTCGGCTGTTGTGCCGCCAAAAGCTGCAAAGCCATTTGGATAACCAGGTACTGGCGGTGTAGCAGAAGTAGGGCTTTCCGAATATACTGGCAGCCAGTTGGCGTCTCCTTGTGTATTGGGATTGCCATCGGTGTCAGCCCAGCGAACAGCAGTCTCCGGTCTCCATGAATAGTAGTAATAGCTGGCATTAAATTGTGAATTGATACTTTCCGCTATGCACACATGTATAAGAGCAAACAAGCGAGCCGTTTTCCACGCATCGAGTTTTTTAGTTGCAATGGCATTTGTTGCTATAATGTTCCAAAGGATTGACGGCCTGTTCTCACTCCAGAATTTTCCCATTTTTTCTTCCTCAGCAGTACGGATGCCACCTACTCTGGCTCCCTTTGTTTTCACTTCATTGAAATCAGTTGTGTATTCATTTGAATTGACGGCATAAGGACCTCCGGGTCTAAACTGCGAATTGCTTTCAATAACATAAGGTTTATTTACTGTACCCCAGTTATAAAGTATTCTAAAAGGTGACAGCGCTGTTGTGGGTACATAATTCAAGGCAGTAACCGTTGAACGATATTCGCCAGGATTGATGCCATTGGCTGGTATGGGCGAAGCAAGAATAATTTTTGTAAATCCATCATCGGCACGGTTGGCAATGATAGCTTGGGCTGATTTTTTACCAAGAGCTATACCTAAATTTTTACTTTCTCCATCGGGGATGGTCGCTAGACTTTCAGAGTACCATGAATCGACTTGAGAACTTCCCCGACCCAATAATGTAATGGCCCAATAGGCTGCGCTGGCAACTGTTGCATCAGGGTCAGCAAATTGTTCTTTTTCATTCATGGCAAAGCGTTCATACTTTGGCTTAATACTATTCAGCGCATCGTGTACGGAAATTTCAATTATGGCAAAAAGACGAGTACGAGTGGGTTGCTGTATTGGATTGCTAAGGACAGTTTCTGTTATTTTGTTCCAATACAAGACCATCTTGTTGTCTACAAAACCGTGTTCCTTAACGACTTTTTTAGTTAAATTGGAAGTATTTATTTCGTCATTGTTAATAGGTAAATCTTCTTTTGCACAGGAAGTAACCAACAAAAAAAGAATAAAGTACGTTGTTACTTGTTTTATGTGATTTTTCATGATTGTTTATTTTAAAATTGAAATGCATTATTTATAGGATAGGCGAAGGTGTACCATGTACAAAATCGCTTTTATTATTTATGTATTTCCAGAAGCCAGTTATAGAAATTATTCTATTTAGTTGAGTAACTTCCAGTTTTTATTTTAAATATGGTTGGGAATAAGTATCACTAAATACAGGTTTTGAAAGTAAATAATCTTAAGTGATCATTGGCTCAACAAAAATGAGTTTCCAATTATAAAATCCATAAATCATGATTTTGAAGAATGGCAGGAAGAAATCGATATTTACAGGTGACCAGTGTTTTTCCCATTTATAGGTTCTGAGGTAACTGAACCAGGAGGTGTCATATAATCTTCGGGCAAATAACTAGAAGAATGGTAGTCATTAAATAGTGCATTGGTACTTGAGCACCTGGAGGTGGGCGGTTACGAGGATTCCAATTCAATCCTATGTAATCAAAAGGAATGATTTGTTTTGCTTTAAGATACAATGGGGTAATAATCGTTGAGCTATGACTATTTTCAGGAGGTCTCTCTAATGTTTTAGGTGTTATTGCAATGCCAATTTCAACAGGCATTCCAGTTTCTTTTTTTACATTAATCCAAGAACGGATACTGTCATTTTCTATGGCAACGTTAGATCCTTTAAATAGGTTGACAACCTTGTTTGGATTAATTTTAGCAGTAAGGGATTGTGGCGCATCAATTAGTAAATTACTATCAATCATTTCACCCTGATTATAAGAAAAAAAGCAAAAAAGTAAATCTAAAACAATGTTTTTTTGGGACAATCTAAACGAATTCTCCATGGCTAAAAAAAATTAAATTGTTTTTAATGCCAATTAGAAACAAAAAATAATCCAATCGTACTTCGTCTCCAAAGGAGAGTGTTGGGGCTGCGGTTAAACTAAAAATCTAAAATATATTTCTAGTTGGTACAATATACTGAAATGTGAATATTCGGGGAGAAAAAATGAAAGTCAAAATTACAATATTTTATGTAACATGTCTGATAATCAATTGTTTTATTATTATTGTTAAATGCTTTTAATGTTTGATTTTTTTTAAATGGAGTTTATGTGTACGGGGTTTAGTACAAGATATTGTAAATGTGTGTTATAGGGTTTCATCTTTCATATTTCTGATGATAAAGTTTGGTGTTTTACGTTTCTATTTTCGATTCCGACGCAGATTCTTTTAGATGGAGGGTTTTTAAATATCGGTTTTGTGTGTTTTGTAAAAGTGCGGGATTTGTTAGGTAGGAGTAAATATCAATAATATTAACCACCCAATTCCAATTTCCAATGACCATTAAATTTAGATTGTAGTTAATGATTCAATCGCAATGTTTGATTTTAAAAGCAATAAATGTACTTTTAAAAAAGGAATGACTACTGATATGTACTGGTCTGTTGAAACTGGGAAAGGGGGGGGCAATTAGACCGGTTTTTCTACTTAAAAGACAAAATGAAATTTAAAAATAAAATGGAAAAGTTATAACTGATTTAATTTTTAGCTTGTTTTGTATCTTTGGTTCCAAATAATGATAATTAATCTTCATTGTTCATGCTTTAGCTGTTTAGATTAATTAAAATTTTGAACTAAGAATTAAATAACCCAATGTCTATTTCAAATACAAAAAACACAACTATAATAGCATTCTTTTTATTACTCCAGCTTTCAGTATTTCAACTGGAAGCTCAGGAAAATATTTTAAAATTCAACCATTTAACCGTAAATAATGGATTACCTCAAAATTCAGTACACGCAATAGCCAAAGATAAGTACGGTTTCATATGGTTTGGAACATGGGGAGGCGCTTGCAGATACGACGGTTATTCATTTAAAGTCTTTAGGGCAAATGATAATGACCCAACTGCTTTTGCAGATAATATGATAGAGGCTATAGTCACAGATAAATTGAAAAATATCTGGATAAAAACAGGAGAACCTGATTGTTTATACAGGTACAGTTATGAAAATGAGAATTTTAAACGTTTTTCCACAAAAAATGTTGCTCCATATATACTTAATCTCATTACAAAGCCAAAAGCAGCAGAAAACAACAAATATAAATTTACTTTTAGTGGATCCGGACTAAAGCAATTGAACAAAATTACTGGTAAAGAAACACTCTATCAAGTCAATTACAATGATCCGTTTTCAATCTCTGATTCATCTATTTTTATGAGTTATATAGATGATGCCGACAACCTTTGGATCGGGACTCGAAAAGGCGGCGTAAATCAGGCTAACCTAAATATCAAGCCTTTTAATTATTATCACGCAGACAGTCCGGGAAATGGGTTAATCAGTAATGAAGTAAGAGCAATCTGTAAAGATAAAAATGGTCGGATGTGGATTGGTTCGGAAGAAATGGGAGGAACAATTATTGAAAATACCTCGCAAGGAAATAAATATTCCTATTTCAATAACAAAACTTTCATAGATAACAGAAGAGTCCGTTCCCTTTATTGTGATAAGCTTGGATTTATGTGGATCGGAACCAAAGGTGGTCTTGACAAGTACGACCCACACACCAAAACTTTCAAGCACTATGCTGCCGATAAACAAAAATCCGGAAGTATTACAAGTCCAATTATCTTTAGCATACTAGAAGACAGTTATGGCATATTGTGGATTGGAACCTACAGCGGTTTGGCAAAATACGACAGGACAAATGACAAGTTCGTATATGTACCTCAACCTATAACCGGGGGTGTCCAAATCCGGGTTATAATGGAAGACCGTCAAAAAAATCTTTGGATAGCAACAGAAGACAAAGGTTTGACTAAATTGACACGAACAGCTGATAAACCAGGTGAATTTAAATCCGTGCGATATATGCATATTGCCGGAAAGGATGATTCACTCATCTCCAATAGGCTTTACTCACTTGCTGAAGATAATGCAGGGATGATATGGATAGCCACAAATTTGGGTCTAAGCCGCATAAATCCCAAAGACAATACAGTAAAGAATTTTTTCATTAAAGATGGTCTGCCAGATGAAATTATAATGGGACTTTTATTTGATGGAAAAGAATCTATATGGATAAGTCATAAAAAAGGATTAACCCGAATGAATACAAGAACATTTGAACTCCAAAACTTTAATATAAACGATGGATTACAGAGTAATGAGTTCAATCAAAATGCTTGTTTTAAAGACGGAACAGGTGAAATGTTTTTTGGAGGTCAAAATGGACTCAATTCATTTTTTCCAAATAATATTCATGTTGACAAAAACAAACCACAAATTGTATTCACCCAGTTAAATGTGATGAACCAAGAGCTGCACGTCGGGACAAAAGTTAACGACCGAGTTATTCTTGAAAAATCACTGCTTTCCACCAAAGAAATTATTCTTAGCTGGTGGGACAGAACGTTCAGTATAGAATTTGCTGCTTTACATTATGCCAATCCGCAAGGCAATAAATACAAATACAAACTTGAGGGGATCAACAACCAATGGATTTTTACGGATGCCTCTATGCGAACTGCCTCCTATTCTCATCTTCCATCCGGAACCTATACCTTTAAAGTTTATGGTTCCAACGGTGACGGTGTTTGGAGCGATAAACCAGCTACTCTCCGTATTATAATACTACCTCCATGGTGGCTTTCTTGGTGGGCGATTGCACTATACATCGCAATTGGAGGCTTTGTTGTTCTATTTGTTTATAAATACATTTCCGCACGAATTGAATTTAGCAAAAACGAAGCAATACATAAATCCAAGCTTGAATTTTTCACAGGGATTTCACATGAATTCCGTACTCCCCTTACACTGATTATTGATCCACTGGAAAAACTCATTTCTGGAAAACTGGATAATGATACAGTAAAGCAGTACCACACCATGATGCACCGCAATGCCAAACAGTTGCTTCTACTGATTAACCAATTGCTGGATTTTAGAAAACTGGAATCAGGACATCTTACTTTAAATATGCAACAATCGGATATTATTGCTTTTGTAAAAACTGCGGCCGCATCATTTGAGTCAAAAGCAAAAGACAGAGAAATTCACTTTTTGATAGAATCAACCGTAAGTAGCTTGATTACCCGTTTTGACACAGCCAAAATGAATATGGTGTTAAATAATCTCTTATCAAATGCTTTTAAATTCACGCCTGATCAAGGCGAAATTGTTATCAATATTGATATTCTGAATGCAGAAAATCAGATGGTCGTGATAAAGGTACACGACACAGGAGTCGGTATCTCAGACGAAGAGCAGGAAAAAGTTTTTAATCTTTTTTATCAATCGGAGCATTCGACTTCACAACAGGAAGGTTCAGGAGTTGGATTGGCTTTGACAAAAGAACTGATCCAGCTACATGATGGGGAAATTGTATTGGAAAGCAAAGTGGGGCTTGGCACGACTTTTACTGTTTTTCTTCCTGTTTCTGGTGATCAAGAAGTGCCAAAAATTGGATTCTCTCCGGAAGTGTTACCTGTTCAGGAGGAAAGTGTACTTACGGAGTCAGCCCAACTGCTTGATTCGTCTGCTGAATTGCCCCTGTTGTTAATTGTAGATGACAATGCCGATATTCGTAATTATATAGCGCAGAACTTTAGCAATGAATATCGAATTATTATTGCCACCAATGGTTCAGAAGGTTTTCTGAAGGCCACTGAGACGATTCCGGATATTGTGGTTAGCGATGTAATGATGCCTGTCATGAATGGATTTGAATTGTGTCGTGAACTTAAATCAGACGAACGCACAAGTCACATTCCGGTAATTTTACTCACTTCACGGCAATCGGACGAGTCCAAAACGGAAGGCTACGAAACAGGTGCTGATGCTTATGTTACCAAACCTTTCAATTCAAATGTACTTCTGGCTCAAATACGGAATCTTCTTAATCAAAGGCAACGCTTACGTGAACTATTTTCGCAGGGTTCTGACATTGAAATAAAGAAAATTGCAATAAACGTTACCGACGAAGCTTTTCTGAATAAAGTAATACTGCATATTCATGAGAATTTGGAAGATGAAGAGTTTAATATTAATGTGCTTTCCGAACTGCTTAACATGAGCCGTTCACAGTTCTATCGCAAGATAAAAGCACTTACCAATCAATCATTGCTTGATTTTGTAACTACTATCCGTATGAACAAAGCCTTGGAGTATTTAATGAGCGGAGACTATAATATTTCTGAAACTGCCTATAAAGTTGGTTATAGTATGTCCAGTAATTTTACTAGAACGTTCACCCGTCATTTTGGAGTAAGTCCATCCAAATATATAGAGTCAATCAGGAAATAAAAGAGAAAACCTAATTTGTCGTAAATTAAAAACAGTTGCTATTCGAGAAACTCGGGTAGCAACTGTTTTTTTTGACTTAAAATTTTACTAACAGCCATCATTATTGATATTATGCTCCAAAATGAATTGTTTTGATTTGTTTTGAATAGTCCTTTTGTTGTCTTTAGAGATAGATTTGTAAATGAATTATTGAGTGGAATAACCCTTAATGATTCGGAAATTTTTTAACTATTGCCGAATTAAACGAATAGTCAAACCAATAGTCATTTTAACCTTTAAACATAGTACCAAATAGTTATAATTGACAAAATCGCATCTTCGAATAAACACTTAATACTATGATAACATTTGCAAATAAAAAAAACATTGTAACCCAGCTTGTAACAGCAACATTGCTTGTTACTTCATTGCAAACTTTTGCGCAAGAACTTTATCCTTTAAAAAAATCGGATCGCTTGTGGCACAACGAGCAACAGGAACTGCGCTACAAACCCGATGGAACCGATTTTGTCATCACAAACGGAAACAGGCTTTTTACCCGTGCCCTCTATGGAACCCATACACTGTTCAGGGTAGAAACCGGTGACCGACCTGAATTTGCTTTATATATGCCTGGAATGGGAGGTAATTTTAAATTAGGAATATCCAGTAATGACACTAATGGTAAATGGTTGACAAAAGCACAGACCATAACGGCAAGATATAGAGCTGGCTCTATGTATTATACAATTCAAGACCCAATCCTTGGGAATGGAAAACTTTTATTGGAAGTACTGGCAATGTCAGATGCCGAGGGATTTATTGTAAAAGCGCGCTTTGAGAATGTAAAAACGTCGATTGCTTTATTTTCGGCTTTCGGTGGTGCAACGGGTAAAAGTTTTAGTCGCGAGGGCGATATGGGACCCGATCCTGAATCTAATTTTTATCTAAAACCCGAAAACTGCAAGGATAATACCTACGCTATCGAAAAAGATGCTTTTACTTTGAAGTACGGTTCAGGTGTGGAAATAGGTCAAGATGGACGTTATTATGTGGAAGATTTGAAGCAACCATCCGTAAAATCTAAAGAGCGTATATTGGTTGGAAGCTTCCCAGCTGGAACAGTATTAAAAATTGGTGATGCCACTAAACTATCCACTCCACAAGATTTTTTTAATTCTAAAATGGAAAGTGCCCCAGCAATAGTTGGGAAAGTAAATGCTAAAACCAATACCGATTATTATTTCTCCATCCACAATCCTGCTACTAAGCCTGCATTTAAGAATAGTGAGGCACCTCGATTGTTTGCACAGGCAGAGACAGCCAGAAAATCAATTGCAGACCGCATTACCATCAATACACCTGACCCTTATATCAACACTATTGGAGGAACATTGGCTATAGCATCGGATGCGACATGGGAAGCACCTTCCTATTTACACGGTTCTATTGGATGGCGCAACCGATTGAATGGATGGCGTGGTGCTTATACAGCTGATGCATTGGGTTGGCATGACCGTGCCAAAATGCATTTGGAAAGCTATGCTAAATCCCAGGTGACTAGCCCAGCTAGCGGGCCTATTGTTGCAGATACATTAACCAATTTGTCGCGAAGCCAAGAAAAATTAGGGGTAGGAATGTTTACCAGCGGTTATATCAGCAGACTTCCTAATGGCGAAAAAATTCAAGCTCACCATTACGACATGAATCTGGTATTTATCGACATTATGTTGCGACACTACGAATGGACTGGCGACAGAGAATTTTTAAAAGAAACCTGGCCGGTATTAAAACGCCATTTGGAATGGGAGACCCGTAATTTTGATTCTGACAGAGATGGTTTGTATGATGCCTATGCAGTGATTTGGGCGAGCGATGCTTTGCAATACAGTGGGGGTGGCGTAGCACATTCATCTGCCTATAACTATTATTCATTTTCAAAAGCGGCTCAAATAGCAACTATACTAGGAGAAGATCCAAGTCCTTACCGTAAAGAGGCTGATAAAATTTTGAAAGCGATGAATGCCGATTTGTGGATGAAAGACAAAGGTTCTTATGCCGAATATAAAGATGCGATGGGCAACCGATTATTGCATCCCGCACCTGCGTTATGGACTGTCTATCACAGTATGGATTCCGAAACGTTGAATCCATTTCAGGCTTATCAAAGTTTGCGTTATATAGATAATGAAATACCGCATATCCCTATAAAAGCAAAAGGTCTTGAAGATGACGGTTATTACACGCTCTCAACAACCAAATGGATGCCCTATGAATGGTCATTAAACAATTCGGCTTTAGCAGAATCTATGCATACGGCACTTGCAAACTGGCAGGGAGGTCGTGCTGATGAAGCCTATAAATTATTTAAAAGCGAAGTATTGGCCTCAATGTACCTTGGTGGAAGCCCAGGAAACTTTGTTCAAATATCGCATTATGATGCTGCACGTAACGAAGCTTATCGCGATTTTGGTGATCCAATCGGTATGTTTTCAAGAGCTTTGGTAGAAGGTCTTTTTGGTATTGTGCCGAATGCTTTGAGTAATACACTTAGTATTCGTCCCGGATTGCCTTCTTCATGGAATTATGCTTCCTTCTCAACACCGGACATTTCGTTTGATTTTAAACGTAACGGCCAAACCGATGTCTATACATTGGTTCCTAAATTACCGCAAAGCCTTAATTTGAAATTCCAAGCTATTGCAAGAGGTCAGGTAAAAAATATTACCATAAACGGCAAATCTGTTAGCTGGAAAAATATTGATTCGGCTGTAGGAAAACCGGTAATCGAAATCACTGCTGCAGCAGCTGAAAAATATGTTGTCAATATTACTTGGCAAGGAGCCTTACCAGTACTGCCAACTGCTGAAAAAACATATGCAAATGGTGGTTTGATAACCGAAAATTTTAACGGTGTAACTGTTTTAAAAATAAATGATCCGCAAAATATTTTGGTAAATAGTACGATCAAATCATCGGGATTTTCAGCTAAAGTAAACGCATCAGCTGGAAATTATACTGTTTTTATCCAGTTAAGTCAGGGGCAGTTATCGTGGTGGATGCCAATTTGTTTTAACGTAGAAAAAACGGTTAAGCTAGTTACAGGAAGAGATTCGGAAGAAAACAGCAACAGTTTTGCATTGCAGAATAATACAAGTAGTTCTGTAGAAGCAATTGTAAGTGTTAATGAATTTAGTACATCACTTAACATTCCTTCAGGTAAAACTAGTACTGAGATAGTAGTTCCAGAAAATAACCTGATAACTGGAACAAATCAGGTAACTATTACGCTTTCTAACGGTGATACTGTTACAGAGTCATTGTACAATTGGAAAGCAACTACAAAAGGCAAATTAGAAACCGTGAACATTACAGGATATTTTAACGATAAGGTAACCCAAATCTTCAAGAACAAATATCTTTCACCGAGACCACAGGTTACAACCTTACAGCTTCCATGGCAGGGAATAGGCGACTGGCCGCATGCTTTAAGAACATTTGACGTGGACGATAGCGGTTTACGCAAACTGGCAGGTGAAAAAAATGCAATAACACTGCCACAGGGCATCACTTTTTCTACCTCTGGAACTGCAGGGACTAACAATATTCTGTACACTTCGCAATGGGATAATTATCCAAAAGAGAAGTCAATTCCGCTTGCGGGCAGTGCATCTCATGCGTGGTTTTTAATGGCTGGTTCTACCAATCCGATGCAAAGCCAGTTTGATAACGGTATTATAATTGTTGAATATACCGATGGTACAACCGATTCACTCGTATTACGCAATCCTGAAACTTGGTGTCCTATGGAACAGGATTATTATACAGATGGTTTTGCCTTTGCATTAAAAAGACCTCGTTCTACCCGTATTCACTTGAAAACTGGAACTATTGTTTCCGGGCAGGAATCCAAAGAAAAATATAATGGAAAAGGTATTGAGGGTGGTGCCGCAACGGTGCTCGATATGCCGTTGAACCCATCAAAAACACTAAAGAATATTACCCTTAAAACAATTGCTAATGATGTAGTGATAGGATTAATGGCGGTTACGCTTTTGCGATAATAACTTTCCTTTAGACAAAGTTCTTGTCATAATTTAAAACTGAATATTTAATAATACACACAATGAAAAATAAGAGAATTTTATCAATTATTATCTCCTTTTTTTGCACAACATTTCTTTTTGCCCAAAACAGCAATGAAAATGTTAGAATAAACCAACTTTTTAATTTTGGTTGGAAATTCAAAGCGGGTGAAATCACTAATGCACAGGATCTGACTTTCGATGACAGTGGCTGGCGCAAGCTGGATTTACCACACGATTTTCAGTTTGAGCAGCCTTGGGATAAAACAGCTAATAAAGGACGTGGATTTAAAACCTTGGGTGCAGGCTGGTACCGTAAAACATTCAAAGCAGATCCTAAATGGATTGGGAAACGAGTATTACTTGATTTTGAAGGCATCATGCTATCCGGAGAAGTTTGGGTAAACGGAACTAAAATCGGAGGAACAGGATATGGTTATCTTGGCTTTGAAGCAGATATAGCACCTGTTATTAAATATGATGCCGATAATGTGGTTGCCGTTCGAGCAACTACAGAAGGTAATTCCCGTTGGTACACAGGTGGTGGACTTTTCCGTGATGTCCATTTGCAGGTAAAAGACAGTGTCTCTATTGCCCGTCATGGTATTTTTATAACTACTCCAAAAATTTCTAATGAGAATGCCGAGGTCAGCGTACAAGTTGAAGTGGCCGGAATTAAAAACAAAGAATACGAGCTGGAGATTAATACAAAAATCTTTTCTCCAGAAGGAAAGCAAGTGGCCGAGACAAAAACATTGGCTCCAAAAAAATCGAATCTTGTTGCAGTAGAAGTTCCATTACCTAAAGTTAATATACCTAATCCACAACTATGGTCTTGTGAAACTCCGAATCTTTACTCTGCCGAAGTTGTATTGGTTTTAAACGGTAAAGTGGTTGATAAACTTACTAAAAAGTTTGGGATTCGTACTATTGAATTCTCGAAAGAATTTGGACTAAAATTAAATGGGAAAAAAGTCTTTCTTAAAGGTGTCGCCAATCATGATGATTTGGGAGCTGTTGGAGTAGCTGCCCATAAAACTTCAATTGCCAGAATGATGGATAAGCTGAAAGCCTTTGGTTTTAATCATATACGAACTTCACACAATCCTTATTCCGAATCATTTTTTGACCTTGCCGACGAAAAAGGAATTCTGGTAGTAGATGAATTATATGATAAATGGGGTAGCACAGTTGCTTGGGCAGGAAGTGCACCGTGGAATGACATATGGTATAATAATATAAAGGAATGGATTAAGCGAGACAGAAATCATCCTTCGGTTATTATGTGGAGTTTCGGAAATGAATTACAGTTTCAGGAAGAACGTTGGAATTTCCCAACATCTGATTGGGGGGTAACAACCTATCGTCTGATGGATGTCGTGGCAAAACGTTATGATCCTACCCGTAAAACTACCGTTGCCATGTATCCCGCCCGTGCCGGAGGTATCATCAGAGCCAACCCAGATTTCCGTATCAAAGAGAACATCGTCCCACCTGAATTGTCAACAGTGACCGAAATTGCCAGTTTCAACTATACTTGGGAGGATTACCAAGAATATCTAAAGCACGCACCCAATATGATTATTTATCAAAGTGAAGCTGTAACCAATGAGTTGGCTGCGCCATACTTTGGAATGGATAGAGACAAAATGGTAGGACTTGCTTATTGGGGCGGTATCGAATATTGGGGTGAATCTCAAGGTTGGCCTCGAAAAGGTTGGAACTATTCATTTTTCAATCATTCGATGGAGCCCTTTCCACAAGCATGGCTGACAAAAAGCATTTTTACAGACGAACCGTTGGTTTATATAGGTGTGGTAGATAGCGAAGGAGAATCGAAGATGTGGAATGATCAAATTGTGGGACAAAAAGTTATTTCGGCGCATTGGAATCGAACTGAGGGCAGCAAATACAATTTATACACTTATACTAATGCCGATGAGGTTGAATTATTAGTGAATGGAAAATCTATTGGTGTGCAACAAAATAGTACTGAGGTAACAAAACGCAATACTATTTATTGGAAAGATGTTCCTTATTCGGCCGGTAAAATTACGGCTATCGCTCGAAAAGGAGGTAAAGAAGTAGCCCGTCACGAACTAGAAACAACCGGAAAAGCGGTTGCACTAGTACTAGAAACTGAAAATGTAAACTGGAAAGGCGATGGTATGGATCTTCAATATGTAAAAGTATATGCCGTTGACAGCAAAGGGCGTAAAGTACCAACTGCTACTGGGGAAGTAACTTTTGATCTAAATGGTGCAGCAAGTATAATTGCAGTGGATAATGGCGATCATTTAAGTGATGATTTATTTGACGGCAATAAAAAGAATCTTTACAAAGGTTTTGCTATGGCTATTTTGCGCTCAGGTCAAAAAGCCGGAACCGTGAAATTGAAAGTTTCAGTACCGGGATTGAAAGGGGTAGATAAAATATTTACAACCAAATAAATTCAAAAAAGGGTGAAAGGTTGTCTGTAGATCGAATATATTCAATTGATTATCATATTAATAGAAGGTTGTTGATAGCGCACAGACTACTATTAGCACTTTTGTCTTTACTGTAGAATTTTGAATAAGTCGTCCTTTAGGGACATTAACATAATAATTATGAGACATCACAGCATTTTAACATTGATTTTTTTCTTGGTTTTTTTAAACCAATTTTCGTACTCTCAGGAATTATTTGTAGGGACAAATTATCACCCGCACGATGACAAAAATCCTGAAAAAATCAAGAAGGACATCGCCCTCATGAAGGCCGCAGGCTTCAAGTTGGTACGTCTGGGGCATTTGGCTTGGGACAGTTATGAGCCGACGGAAGGAAAATTTGATTTTTTATGGTTCGATGGTGTAATGGATGAGATGAATAAGGCTGGTATTAAGGTAATCCTGGATATCGCAATTCGACCCGCCCCATTATGGCTGCGCCAAAAATTTCCTTCCATTAACATTAGTGACGCTTCCGGTAATGTATTATATCCTTACAGGAGATATATGGAAGACGTTGGCGACCCTAATTATCAGGAATATGCAGTTCGATTTACTGATGTTATTACTAAGCGCTACGCCAAACATCCAGCACTGGTGGCTTTTGGCATTGATAATGAATCTGGCTCCGGGCCAATTTCCTATTCCGAAACTGTACGTCAAAGGTTTATTGTCTGGCTACAAAAAAAGTATAAAACCCTCGAAGCATTGAATAAGGCTTGGGCAGGACAACGTTGGTCTCGAAAGGTTAGCAACTTTGATCAAATTGGTCTTTCGGTTACTGCCGCGCCTGAACGTATGCTCGATTTTAGATGTTTTGTTTCTGATGAGGTTAATATTTGTCTAACTAAAGTGCTCAATAAAGTACATGAAAATGCACCAAAAGCATTGACAAATACAAACGCATGGTATTATGCTCCGGGAAAACATTTCGATTATGCTAACATTGCATACTCAGGTACAATGACACGTGAGGGTTGCGGTTTCTACCCAGGCAATTCATTGGTTAACAACGCCGGACTCAAAGAAGCACTCTTTGGTATTTCCCGCATACAGTACGAAGCTACAACACCTTTTTGGTGCAACGAATTTACATCAATGACATCTATACCCAACTCAATTCGTAAATCAGCTTATGCGACTTTGATGCTAGGGAACCAGTTAGTTTGTGCTTGGACTTGGCAGAGTATGCATGCCGGCGAAGAGCAATATCTTCAGGGACTTGTAGATTGGGATGGCGAGACAAATCGTAAGTACGACGAATACAAAAAAATCGCAACTGAATTTAAAAAAATAGAAAAATATGGATTTCCGTACAAGCCAAAAGCAGAAATTGGTATGGCCTTTGACTTTGCCAGTCAGATGGTGAGTAGCGCATATCCTGAAAAACACGAAGCCCAACTGGAGACTTGTTTTAATCTTTTTTTTGACTACAATATGGACACAAGGGTTTTGGATATTGCGAATAGTGATTTAAAATACAAAATTTTGATGGTGCCGGGTGTAGCGGTTATGGAACCTGTAAAAGCTAAAAAGATTCGTGACTTTGTAAAGAATGGAGGGACTGTAATTATGACGGCTTATTCTGCCGTTGTTGACAGTACCAATCAAGTGTTTTCTGAGACACAACCTGGATTGCTAAGTGATGTTTTTGGTATCAGGAGAGCAAGTTATGAAGAGACAGAAAGCATGAATGAGTTGTCTCGAATAGGTCTCAAAGGTAAAGCAATTCGTTTAAACTATAAGGATAAGATAATTGATACCGAGTCAGAACGTTTTGACGTCATCCAAATCAAAGGTGCTGAAATTTTAGGCAATATTACCAGTATTGATAAAGATTACCCAATTATTACTTCTAATCAATATGGAAAAGGACGCGCTATTTATATTGGTCTTCCTGCAAGGCAAGCCGTCTTAAGTCCCATTGCTGATGATCTCATTGCTACATTAGGTATCAAAAAAGGCCCTGAGGTACCGAAAAATGTTATGGCTCGCTATATTGACAACAAGCACATTTTGTATCTAAACCTAACTAATGAAGTCCAAAGCATTAATATAAAGGGGTATGCTCGCAGTATCTTATATGACCAAAAATATAATGGAAAATTTACCATCGCTCCTTTTGAGCCTGAATTTATTGAGCTAGAATAAACTTCCATGATGAGTTACCAGTACTATTTAGATCTATGCAAAAAACAGCTATTAAAAAATACAAGTTATTAAAAAAAATAAATAAATGAAAAAACAATTTTATACTATTGGGTTAAGCTGCATGACCGCTTTTTATTCTTTAGCTGGTTTCGCCCAAACAGATAAAACCCCTTTAAAACAAATCAGGGATGATTTTTCGAAGGGGTGGGATAATGCCCGTACCAAACTTTGGTGGTTTCATGGCGAAACAGAAACTACACGTGAAGGCATCACCGCCGACTTAGAAGCATTTAAACGTGAGGGTGTTGGCGGAGTGGTTTATTACGATCAACAACATGGCAAGGGAGAACATGCTTTGGCAGCATTCTCAAAAGAATGGTGGGATATGTTCCGCTTTGCCGCTTCCGAAGCAAAACGCTTGGGATTAACATTTGAAACGCACCTATCTAACGGATATGTTTCCGGTGGCCCATGGATTACAGAAGATTTGAGTATGCAGCGCCTTGATGCCGCCGATACCGTGGTTAATGGAGGTCAGCGTTTTAATGCTAAACTTCCTTTTCCTGTTGGGAAAAGCAAATCGGGGATTGTGCGCGATGTGGCCGTTATGGCCTTTCCAGTTCCGGAAGGAAATTGGGAAACAAGTCTGAATCAACTTCCCAAGGTGTCCAGCAATATAACCGAATTGAATGCTAAGGCAATAGTTTTTCCAAAGGATAATAACCTTATCAGTATCCCGACTCAAAAACAAGGAGCGTCAGTATTTATCAATCTAGAATTCAATAGTTCTTTTACGGCACGAAGCATCACCTATCGTGTTCGGGCAAGAGGTAAATCAAGAACAGGGGCGATGAATATGCCAGGGCCACCGTCGGAAGATTTCTATGGCTATGGTTACGTAAAACTACCTGACTTAGGGCAGTTGGAAGTTTCAAATGACGGGATTAATTATACCAAAGTTTGCGACTTGAAGCCCATGTACGAGTCTCCATCCTGGAATCAAAGAACAATCTCTTTTCCGGCCGTTAAAGGGAAATATTTTAGATTGAATCTGCACGACTGGAACAACCCAAAAGATAGAGGACAGGACATGCCATTTGGTAATGTAGTTCTTTCATCGCAGGCAAAAATGGATCAATGGGAAGAAAAGGCAGCGTTAAATTCGGAGTATATTGAAAAAGATTTGACTCCCAATTATTCCAAATCTGCCATCATTGACCCAAAAAAAATAGTGGATTTGACAGCCAAAATGGATAAAAATGGCAAGTTGGACTGGAATGTACCTTCCGGAAAATGGGTAATTATGCGATTCGCCCGTGTTCCTATAGGAGTGAAAACAAAGCATGGGCGTCCTAATTTGATTGGATTAGAGAGTGATAAACTTTCGGCCGAAGCCACCAAAGTGCAATGGAACAGTTACTTTAAAGTAATGTCCGATTCTCTAAAGAAAGTTGGAATCCCGTTAACAGGTCTTCATATGGACAGTCACGAAGCCGGTTCTCAAAACTGGACGGCAGGATATGAAACAAAATTCAAAAAGTATCGCGGTTACGATATACACAAATATCTTCCCGCGTTAGCAGGCTACATCGTTGGCTCAAAAGAAGAAACCAGTGGATTCCTATATGATATGCGACTTACCCTTTCTGATCTGGTTTCTGATGAATATTTTGGCACATTAGATAGTTTATGCAGACAAGCAGGTGTTGCTTTCACAGCTCAAGCAGTTGGCTGTGGAATTACTATTGCAGCAGATAACTTCAAGGCCAAAGGGCGTGTAGAGAAACCTCAGGGTGAATTTTGGGCCTATCAAACGCATGGAGGTTATGATGTGAAGGAAGCTTCTTCTGCAGCCCATATTTACGGAAAGCCAATTGCATCGGCAGAAGCTTTCACGGATCTGCGATTTAGCCAATCATTGGCCGATGCTAAGAATGTGGCAGATTATGCTTATGCTTTTGGTTCACAGGAATTTGTTGTTTGTGCTTCGGCCTATCAGCCATGGCTGGACAAAATACCGGGAAGTACAGGAGGAGGCAGACAATATGTACTGAACAGAAATAATACCTATTGGAATTACAGCCGTCCATTTTGGGATTATCAGGCAAGATGTGCGGGATTGATGAGAAATGGAAAATCGGTGGCTGATCTTTGTATTTACATGGGAGAAAATGCGCCACTGAAACTATTGGCTTACCGCTTGCCGGAAATTCCGGAAGGTTTTGATTTTGATGTAACTACAGAAGATGGATTACTTAATAGGATGTCAGCAAAAGATGGTCATATTGTACTTCCTGATGGGGTGAGTTATCAAATACTGATTCTTGAAACAAAGGCGGATATTTCATTGGCTGCTTTGCGCCAGATTACAAAATTAGTGAAAGATGGAGTGCCTGTTTATGGTTCACGTCCTAGTTTTTCAGCCTCTTTAAATGATGCCACTTTCGCAAAGGAGTATCAGGATTTAGTCAATCAACTTTGGGGGACAGGGCAATCAGGAACAAAAACATATGGAAAAGGTAAAGTGTATTGGGGAATGCCTCTTTCGGAAGCATTATCAAAACAAAACATCATGCCCGATGCTGGTTTTAAAAGTGGAAACATACCCACAGACAAGATTTATTTTGCACATCGCAACTTAGGTGATACAGATATTTACTTTTTAAATAATCACAGCAAAAATGTTTTTGATGACAAGATTCGTTTTCGCGCCACTGCCACTAAAGCTGAATATTGGGATCCTGTAACCGGAAAGCAATATGATCTGCCTGTTATCTCATCTGGAAAAGAGGGACTTTTGCTAAATGTTGTCTTGCAACCTAACGAATCTGGATTTATTGTTACTTCCAGCGGAACTTCGGAAGCTCTTCCACCAAGATTGGATGGAACAAAAGAAAAAGTGGCTTCGATAGAAGGGGAATGGAAAGTCTTTTTTGATCCAAAATGGGGCGGCCCCGGCGAAGTTACTTTTGCTGATTTAACAGACTGGATTGAGAATACTGATAAGCGAATCAAGTACTATTCCGGAACAGCAGTATATCGAAAAATAATTCAGTTAGATAAAGCTGAATCAGGAGAACAAGTTTTGCTTCGTTTCCCTCAATTGGGTTCTATTGCCCGTGTATTGATAAATGGCAAAGAAGTCTCGACCGTATGGTGCAGTCCATGGGAAGCTGATATAACATCTTATATACAAAAAGGAGAAAACACACTTGAAATTCAAGTTGTAAATTCATTAAATAATCGAATGGTTGGAGATGCTTCCCTACCTCAATCGGAACGTTTTACCTATGCTTATCCTGAAATTGCATCTGCTAAAGATCGTTTAGTTCCTTCGGGTATCATGGATAAAGTGTTGATTGTACAGCGAATAAAGTAGACGTTGTATTTTATTAGCAATATTTTATTTTACAGAAGTAATAAATATAGTCTTGAAAATAGTAATAAAAAGATAATGATAAAAAAAATGACAAAAAGCGTCACAAATATTATTGTTAATATTGACAATGATTCAAGTGTTCCTAAATACAACCAGATTGAACAATGTATTTCGAATGATATTATAAATGGAAAAATAAAAAAAGGGCAACGAATACCTTCCATTACAGAACTTAGTAACTCTTGTTCTATATCTAAAGATACTGTTGGAAAAGCTTATAAAATATTGCGACAACGTAATTTAGTTTTTCCAGTTTTTGGAAAAGGGTACTATGTGTCGGATAATATACCCGTTTTTTGATGAGTATCTTTTTAATATCGAGCTAAATAAGAATAGTCGTAACAAAAAATATTTTGCAATTATACAAAAAATAAAACATGAAGAATATTTTATTAAAAAACACACATATCTTTCTTACGCTTTTTTTAGCGACTGTATGCACAAGTGTGTCGGCACAAAAGCAAAAGGGTATTCATCCGGGGGAAATTTGGCCAGATACAGATGGCAATCATATACAGGCGCATGGTGGCGGAATTACTAAAATTAAAGATATCTATTACTGGTATGGTGAAAGTAGAGCAAAGGATCTTGATCCTCAATATCGCTATGTAAGTTGTTATGCATCCAAAGATTTAACAAACTGGAAATTTAAAGGGAATGTTTTGAAAATGACTGCTCCCGACTCTCTTGCTTCCAATTGGGTATTGGAAAGACCAAAAGTCTACTTTAACAAAAAAACGAATAAATACGTTATGTATTTGCACATTGATGTCAACTACAAACTGGCAAATATGGGTATAGCCGTGAGTGATAATCCAACCGGGCCTTTCACGTATGTGAAACGTTTTAAACCTTTGGGTTTTGAAAGTCGTGATATTGGTCAATTTATTGACGACGATGGTACAGCCTACATCATTTTTGAGGATCGTCCGAGTGGAGGTTTTCGTATCGCCCGACTTTCAGATGATTATATGGATGTTGAAAAGAATATGTCACTTATCAAAGCCCGTATAGAAGGAGGGGCTATTGTAAATTACAAAGGGTTGTATTATTGCTTGGGCTCAGGTCTTACGGGATGGAAACCTAATCCCAATAAATATGCAACTGCTACTTCGCTGGAAGGGCCTTGGACAGAATTTAAAGATATTGCCACTCTAGAAACAAAAACCTACGGCTCTCAATCGTCCATGCTGATAAAAGTGGTTGGTTCCAAGAAAACAACAGTATTATTTACAGGTGATATTTGGAAACCGGATACTCAATGGGATTCCCGCTATTTATGGATGCCATTGCAAATTGAAGATGGAAAGCTTTGGTTGCCAGCGCCAACACCATGGAAAATTGATATAAAAACTGGTGAGACTACCATTTTGAAGAAGGATTAATAAACGTTTTATAGTTTTTTTCCTAGGAGTATATTTTAATAGAGGCAGGTAAAAATTGTGATGCATTTGGCCTATCAGGTTTTGTCATCAAATTCCAATTGATAATATCATTGAAATCCAATTCTCCTTATGAGTATTAATTTAATCTCAAAGTTTTGATTTTAGTGTAATAATTGTAAATTTAAAATAGGTTTCTAAAAAAAACAGGCTGTAAAAGCCTGTTTTTTATAATTACAGGATCGTGATGCTTTATCTTTTCAATTTTATGTGTTAGATTTTCTCTTTTAAAATTTCTAATAATCTGAAATTGAGATATAGTTTTTCTTTGCCTAGTTGTTCGCTTTTTATGAAACCTTGATTTTCTAATTCTTTGAGGTAATTCCCCACTGTTTTTATATTTCCCAGACCTGCTTTTTCTAATTGGTTTCTTTTTGTATACGGCAATCGAAAAAGTTCTTCCAATAAATCTTTTGAATATATTTTTGGCAATTTTTGCTGTATTTCTGAGGCCATAGTATTCATCAAATTTTCTATTTCAGATATTTGGGTTCTGCCTTTTAAAGCAGTTTTCTCCACCATATCAAGTATGTACATAATCCAATCCTGCCAATTTCCTGCTTCGGTTACTTTTCTTAAATTGGTATAATACTCGGCTTTATGTTGGATGATGTAATTACTTAAAAACAATGCCGGCAGATCCAATAAGCCTGTCATTTTGAGGTATAGTAATAAGATGATTCTTCCAGTACGCCCATTTCCATCAAAGAGTGGGTGAATGGCTTCAAACTGATAATGAATGATAGCCATTTTTACTAATGGATCTATAGTATCTTCGGCATGAATGAAGTCTTCTAAATTTTTTAGTTTTTCCCTAATTCTGGATCAAGACGAAAAGTTGTGGAGAAATTTAAAAATCTAGACATTTGTCATTTCATATTATATGCCAATGCAAGATTCCTTTATCGACTTACTTAAATTGTTATTACCTGAAATAATTGTAGATTATTTTGAACTTACTTCTTATGAAAAAGGAGATGAGATACTTCATCTGTACCTTAGAGAGATTAATTCAGTTCCTAAAGAATACAGGGCGTCTAAATTAAGTTCAAAAGGATTCTTTGATGAGATAACGGTGCAGGATTTTCCTATCCGAGGACACCAAGTGTATTTGCATATCACTCGCAGAAGATGGCTTAACCAAGACACTGGAAAAGTGGCGTTTAGAGATTGGAGTTTAGTAGCGGACGGCACTCGAGTAACACAAGAGTTTGCGTCTTTTTTAAAAGAGATCAATAGATTCCAAACCAAATGATTGTAATGCCATTGCCTCTTTCTATGGAGTTTCAGGTAGAAATTTACAATATCAATACAAAGAGTTTTTAAGTAATTTCAAAGCTTGGGATCAACTCAAACATGCGGAAAAATGGCTTCTCTTTCCCCAAAATATAGGCAAACGCTTGTCAATAGATGAAACTTCCCTCTCCAATGGCGAACTATATACCGTTGTAACCAACAAAGCGGCTAAAGGAAGAAAAGGAACCATAGTTGCTATGATTGCTGGAACTAAAGCGGAAACGGTAATATCTTTCATTGAACAAATCCCAATCAAACAGCGCAAGCAAGTCAAAGAAATTACTTTGGATATGGCAGCAAATATGGGATTAATAGCCAAGAAATGTTTTCCAAATGCAATTCAAGTCACCGACCGTTTCCATGTTCAAAAACTAGCACTAGACGCTTTACAAGAAATCAGAGTAAAATACCGTTGGCAAGCGATAGACCTAGAAAACGAAGCTATTGAGAAGGCTAAAAGCAGTAAAATTAAGTACGAATCTCAAATGTTATCAAATGGAGATACCAATAAGCAATTATTAGCCAGAAGCCGGCACTTTCTCAACAAAAACAAGTCTAAATGGTCAAAAAGCCAAATAATTAGAGCTATAATATTGTTCGATTTATATCCTGAAATCCAAAAAGCATATGAATTAGCTCAAGACTTAAGAAACATCTTCGAGAATACACAGAATAAAATTATTGGACTCTCAAGATTGGCTAAATGGCACGAGAAAGTAAATCAATCCGGATTTAAATCCTTTAACACAATCTCACGATCAATAGAGAATCACTATCAAACAATCTTGAATTATTTTGATAACAGAAGTACCAATGCTTCAGCTGAATCTTTTAATGCAAAAATAAAAGCGTTTAGATCTCAATTTAGAGGGGTTAGAAACATTGGATTCTTCCTTTTCAGGCTAACCAATATCTATGCATAAATTTTACTTCCCCACAGGTTTTGGGATTGATCCCTAATTCTTTTTGCTTAATCCCCAACTTTTGCACCTGATCCCGAAAAAAACAGATTGTGGACTAAATGTGGACTAGAATTTAAAAAGAAAAACCCTAACTCACTGATGTTCAGTTGTTAGGGTTTTAATTCAGCGGAGAAAGAGGCTCCTTTACCTGAATTTTAAGCCCAGTATACATAGGGTTTGACACGTTTTTATAAGAACAGGTACACCAATAGGGTAACTCAAATTTTTAAAATGAAATATATATATTAAGTAAATATAGAAAAAAATAATTCAGTAATGTTGTTTCTTTCTAAGAAAAATTTTTCTAGAGATATTAATCGCCGCAATTTTGCGGTACTATCGTTGTTTATTTACCGCATTATGATCGTAAGACTTCAATATTTTATGAATTACTGTTTTGGCGGTAATTTGTGTTGATTATTTATAATTTTCTTTATTTTCAATTCTTTTTTTTATTTTTTACCGTCTAAGCAGTAAAATTGATATAAAATTTTGTTTTTGAGTAAATAGTAATTAAAAATGATTATATTTACCGCTTAAACAGTAATTATGAGTGGTTTTAATTTAGGTCAATTTATTAAAGAGCATCGTAAAGCTACCGGACTTACTCAGCTCGAATTAGCGGATTTAGCGGGTATAGGCAAAACGACCGTATTTGATATTGAAAAAAATAAGGAATCCGTTAGATGGGATAGTCTAAAGGCAATCCTAAATGTTTTGAATATAGAGGTTCAATTTATAAGTCCATTAAAAAAATAGGTGATGAGAAAAGCAGTTATTTATGTCCATGATGTCAGGGCAGGGGAGCTCATGGAGGAAGAAAACGGAGGATATGTATTTGCATATGATGAAGAATATTCTTTGGAACCTGTTTCGCTTACTATGCCCGTTACCCAAAGAAATTATTCTTTTTTGACTTTTCCTCCATTTTTTGAAGGACTGCTCCCGGAAGGAATAATGTTGGAGGGGCTTTTAAAGATAAATAAGATAGATAAGAAAGATTACTTTTCGCAGCTTGTTGCCGCAGGAAATGATTTAGTGGGAGCTGTAACGGTTAAAGCTTCAAGTCATGAATAGATGTCCTATTACTTACCAACCTTGTGGGGAAGATTTATACAGCAGCGAGGGATTGAAGCTACTGTCTCCCAAATTGACATCTTTTGAAAATCTTCCTTTTTCAGCTTCAGAGCAGCGGCAAGAAGCGGCTAATAGAGCGACTAGATTATCTATTCAGGGCGTTCAGCCTAAGTTAAGTGCTATCTTGTCTGTTAAAAACCAGCAATTTGAAATCGTAGATCAGTTTGGGAATTTTATAATCAAACCCCAAAGTGACATATTTCCGGAATTGCCCGAGAATGAAGATCTGACCATGCGCATGGCAAAAGTTTACGGTATCGATGTTCCGTTTCATGGGCTGGTTTATTCCAAAGACAATTCTAAATCCTATTTTATAAAAAGGTTTGACCGATACGGGAAAGGAAAAAAATATGCTACGGAAGATTTTGCGCAGCTAACAGGAAGCTCAAGGGATACCAAATATAATTTTACAATGGAAAAGATTGTAAAGGTTATTGATGATTTCTGTACATTTCCCTCAATCGAGAAAGCGGAATTTTTTAAGAGAACATTATTCTGCTTTATCACAGGCAACGAAGACATGCACCTGAAAAACTTTTCTTTGATAACAAAATCTGGAAAAACGACCTTAACACCTGTTTATGATTTTCTGAATTCTTCGATTGCAATAAAAAATCCTCAGGAAGAAATGGCTTTATCATTAAAAGGAAAGAAAAGTAATTTCAAAGCAGGTGATTTGATTGATTATTTTGGGAAAGAAAGGTTAGGGTTAAGTGATAAAGTTATCGATCAGACATTAAAAAAAATGTTTGAAAATGTTGAAAAATGGAACGAGTTAATCGAAATTTCTTTTTTATCCGATGAGATGAAAGAAAAGTATCTAAGGCTTTTGTCAGAGCGATTGGGAAGATTTTGATTGATTACTATTTCTTTCTTTTCGAGATAAAATTGTAAATTTAAGTGATATTACAACCGCCAAAACTACTAGGGAGACAGGCATAAATGCTCGTAAATGTAGGAGAGTGTAGCCCGCGGAACGTAACGAAATGAAGCTGTATTGTGGATGTAGTAGCCTCGTCGAACGCAGGAAGAGAGCGTGTGAAGATGAGGTCGAGGAAGCGTTGTGGTGGCCTGCTTTTTTTTGGGGCTGGCAGACGCTATGCTGACGAGTGGACTGTGGAATGGAGGGAAGAGGCTTTTTCTGCCGACGACCGACTGGAAGAGCCCAACGGAACAAAGTGAACGACAGGAGAGAGACCACTTGTTTGTTTTGTGCTGTTGTGCGCACTTGTGCATTTTTGGTCAATAGTCCGATGATGTTCATAATGATTAAAATTTAAGGTTGACATTTAGTGATATTCCCGTTTTCCGCTTCTGTAGTGGCTTGCTCCACTTCGCTTTGCAAATTATTTTTCAAAACGAAAAACGAAAAAAAGAAAGCAAGAATTCAGTGTCCGATTAGCGGATGCGGAGTGCTATAAGTCCCGAAGGGTGGTGGAGCGGCAGCGGAGCCATTATGCGCATGCAGCACCCGGCGACTATCTTAGCTGCCCTTTTGATCCGTTTCGCATTGAAATAAAGTTTAAATCAAATGGATTCACAAAGGATTTACAGTAAAGGCCATCTGTTTTAAGGGATTGAAAGCCAGTTTTAAAGTTTCGGCTCCGAAAGCTTTCAATGGTGACGTAGCTTTGTAAATATCCTTACAAAATTCATTAACAATAGAAAAACATCCGTAAATTTATAGTGCTGTATTTCAATGTAGTATCTGCTTAAATACTAAATTGATAAATATTTAAAATATTTTAAATATTCCCTTTTTCCTGAACTGTTTTCAACCTAAATTATTAATGCAATTCAGGTTTATATGAAACATAAATTATTTTTTTTGCTATTATTATTTACGACACTTACATTCTCGCAACAAGAAGCTAGTGTTTGGTATTTTGGGAATAAGGCTGGACTAAAGTTTAAACCTGACGGTAGCGTTGTCGCCCTAACAGATGGTCAAATGATTACAGAGGGGGTTTCTGCAGTTTTGGCAGACAAAGACGGTAATTTTTTGTTTTATACTGATGGTGTTACTGTCTGGAATAAAAACCATCAAGTGATGCAAAACGGAACAGATTTATTTGCTAATTGGTTTGGAGTAGATGCTGTAACTATAGTGCCAAAACCCGGAACCACAAACTTATTTTATATTTTTGTAGCAGGTAGTTCAGCGTTTGCAGGAAGTGTAAATGATTTTAGGTATTCTGTTGTTGATATGAGTCTTAATGGAGGTCTTGGAGCAGTTACTTCCGAAAAAGATATATTGGTTAATACTCCTTATGATCATGCTATGGCTGTAGTAAAACATGCTAATAATACTGATTATTGGGTGGTTATGCATGATAAGAATAGTAATGTTTTTTATAGCTATTTGCTGACTTCTTCGGGTTTGAGTTCGATTCCTGTACAATCCAATGCAGGTACTATCGATAATAGAATATTAAATATGAAAATTTCTCCTGATGGTTCTAAATTAGCAATTTGTGGCAACCTCAATTTGGAATTATGTAATTTCGATACTAGAACAGGATTGATTTCAAATGACAAAGTTTTATGGAATGGTCCCAACGGTGGTTCGGCTGAATTTTCACCTAATAGTGAAGTTTTGTATCATTCAATAATTGGTGGTAATCAAGATCATAAAGTAATTCAGTATGATTTAAATACAATGGATATTGTTGGGACTGCTTATACAACAATAGTTCCAAATTCAATAATACCGGGTAGTTTGCAGCTTGGTTCCAATGGAAAAATTTATATAGCTCAATTTAATGATCTAAAAATAGGTGTCATTAACAATCCAAATCTTTTAGGTGCGACATGTGACCTTAATTGGGATGCTGTTGATTTAGGGGGACGTTATAACTGGGGAAGTTTACCCACTTTTGTATCATCTTTAATCTTCAATTTTGAAATAGGATGTAAAAATTTGTGTCTTTCCCAAACTACAGAATTTACCCTAAATACGGGTCAAACCGTAACATCTACCGTTTGGAATTTTGGTGACGGGAGTACATCCAATGATATAAACCCAACACATACTTACGCAAACACCGGGACTTATACTGTATCCGTTTTGGCAACGAGTGCTTCCGGCACAAATACAAAAAATAGAGATATTACTATTTCTCCAACTCCCATAGCAACAAAACCACAGGATATTTTGTCTTGTGATGCCAATAATGATGGACTTTATAACTTCGATTTAACCACACAAAACATGGCTATACTTAACGGACAAGATCCTAATATTTACACCATAAAGTATTTTGCCAATGTTACGGACTATGCGAATAAAGTAGCTGTTCTATCTCCAAACAATTACATCAATAAAGTTCCCTATCAACAAGAAACGATCATTGCCGAAGTTTTCAACAAAGTTAATGGGGAGTGCAAAAGCACAACAACATTTTCTATTGATGTCTTTGATACACCAAAACCAAATACAAGTATTTCCAATTTAACGATTTGTGATAATAGCAGTGTTGGAACAGATAATGATGGTAAAGTTGCTTTCGATTTAACTCAAAAAGCAACTAATATTCTTAATGGTCAATCAGCTACCCAATTTTTGATTTCGTATTACAAAGATGCGGGTCTAACTCAGCCTATTTTGACTCCAGCAGCTTATCAAAATACCAATCCAATCGAAACCATATATGTAAAAGAGGTTAACAAAGACAATCTAAATTGTACTGCCACCACTTCCTTCAAAATTGAAGTTTTGGCTTTACCTATTATAGCAAATGAGGTTAACCTAAAGCAATGTGATGACGATATTGACGGATTCAGTGTTTTTAATTTGGAAGAAGCGATTAACAAAATAACTGCAAATGCGTCTGTTGAAAACATTACTTTTTTTAAAACGGCTTTGGAAGCACAAAACAACACCAATCCCATTCTAAATCCAACAAACTATACCAATCAAAGTGTCAGTATTGACAAAGTATTTATACGGGTAACCAATGGCACTGGCTGTTTCAGAGTTGGACAACTGAATCTCATTGTTTCAACCACCCAAATTCCGTTGACTTTTAAAAGAAATTTTACGCAATGTGATGATGAAATTTCCGGAACCAATACGGATGGAATTGCCTCATTTGATTTTAGTCGGGTAACCAATCAAATTCAGAATATATTTCCTGCTGGACAACAATTGGACATAACTTATTATAGGAATGTCGCCGATGCTCTGGCAGAGAAAAATGCTATCATTGATGTTTCAAATTATAGAAACATAGGATATCCAAACACCCAAAATATTTACGTTCGAGTCGATAGCCGGTTAAATAATGATTGCTTGGGATTGGGAAGCCATATTACATTAACAGTTGAACCTATTCCAAAAATTCAATTAACTGGGAATGAACTGGTATGCAGTAATTTACCAACTTTTACCAAAACAATCAATGCTGGATTAGTGGACGAGACCCAAAAAGCCAATTTCACTTATGTCTGGACTATGGACGGAAATTCAATAGCAAACGAAACAAATTATGATTTGACCGTCAATGAAAAAGGGATTTACAAGGTAAAATCAACCAGCAGTGCAGGTTGTTCTGCAACAAGGACCATCACCGTAAATGCATCCGACAAAGCGACTGTAAAAGTGGATATTGTTGATTTGTCTTCGGAAAATAGCATAACTGTTTTTGCTACCGGAACCGGTGACTATGTTTTTTCGCTTGATAGTGAAAATAGTGATTATCAAAGCAGCAATATTTTTACGAATGTTCCAGCAGGTATTCATACCATTTTTGTCAAAGATTTGAATGGCTGTGGCATTGTGCCTCAAGAAGTGGCCATTTTAGGTATTCCGAATTATTTCACTCCCAATCAAGATGGATACAATGATACATGGAATATAAAAGGGGTAAATAATGTTTTCAATTCAAAAACATCAGTTCGAATTTTTGACCGTTACGGAAAATTGATAAAAGAAACTGATTCAATGGGTGATGGCTGGGACGGAACCTACATGGGACATCAAATGCCGGCCACGGATTATTGGTATTCAATTCAGTTACAAGATGGAAGAGTTTTTAAAGGACATTTTGCTTTGAAGCGATAGAAAAAAATTAGTGTTGTACAAAATAAATTAGGTGCTAGATTTGTATTTATTGAATCGTTTAGATTGAATCTGTTATATCAATAGCAGTTTTTGAAGTGGATCCAATAATATAAAGTGGCTTTAGCCTAAAAAATTAACAATTTTATTTGACTAAAGCCTTTTATTGCCTCAAAACTAAAATCCTCCAGTTGAAACTGGAGACAAGCCAATAATAATATACTCAGGTTTCGAATCCTTATGATTTGTAATCCGTGTTCACAAAGTTAAGGTTTTTTGAAAGGTAAGGCATTTACCATTTGCCCAACTTTACGGCCTTGTACCACTCCTTCTTCTCCACAAAATCTGAAAATGGTTCCGCCACTCACTCTTGCCTCGACCTCGTCTAACACAAGAGCATTTAATGAAGGATAAGAAAAAATTCCATGAGTGGATTTATGAACACTGTCTGTAACTGCATAATTAGTACCAAAACGGTTTTCAAGGATTTCCACGGTGGATGCAGTTACAGACAATTCATCGGGGTAAGATGGAGTTTGAGGTGTAGTACCAAAAGAAGACCAGTTATTTTGTCCCATCACGCCCCTGATATAAGTAACGGGCCGTAGTAACGCATAATGAAATTTTGATTGAAATACAGCGGAAACGGCATCATATGCCGCTATTGTCTGTTTGGCATATAATACGGATGCATCTTCAAGATTCAATTTCTCTTTTATAAATATCTGCGTAGTGATTTTTAACATATGGGCAATTGGATTGTAATTGGGAGATAAATCTCTCCAGTTACTAAATGACTTCATTTCTTGTGAAGTAATATTATTCCTGCGTTGGTACACTTGGTTAGCTGCTTGATAAAAAACAGAAGATGGATCAGTACTGTAAGCAGGATGTGGCGATGCTAAAACAGTATTTCCAATATTGGGGACAAATGTTTTGGGAGGGCATTGTCCCACTGCAGATAGAAAAGCCGGAGGTGTTGGAACCCAATTACCCAATCCGCCAAGAGGAACATAGGGGGGGCAGAATACAGGTGTTCCATCAGGATTAAAAACGCCATCCGTTTTACTCCATTCAAAAATAATATCTGCCACATATTTCCCAAAATCATTGGAGGCCTGTAATTGTTCTGGCGTTACTTGTGATTGAAAGGAGCTATTAAAAGAGGCTTCAAGAGCTTGAACCTGTGCCAGGTTTGGAGTAGGATAGGTTTGCATTATTTTTGATGAGATACGGGCAATAGCGGCATTGGCACAGGCAGGCCAGTAGTAATCTTTTTTCTTTCCGGATTCAATAATTTTACCGGTTAAATAGCTATACATAGATTGGTAAGAGGGCATGCCTGGAACTACCGATTCATAAAGTGCAATGCCGCTATAAGTAAAAATACGGTTTGCTTGTCCAACGAAATAAGGTTTTGTTCTTGTAATATCTGTTAACAAGTTGAACCAGGCTGTCGCAACATCAGAAGGGTATTCTTTTGTGTGCGCCAATGTCTGAGGACCAATTTTTCCGGTCAGGGATTGGGAGTTGTTTGTCAGTGAATCATTATTTAGTGGCTCAACTTGTGAGCAAGAAAAAAATAAAAACACTAAACCGAAAATAATATTTTTTTTGGGGATTTTGTACAAATTTTCCATAATTAAAAGTTTTAAATGTTTTTTTTAATGTAAATCAGTAAAGATTCAGGGGGGAAAATAAAGAGGAAAATAGTTTATGGATTTTTAGTTTAATTATTTTCCTGTATAAAATGCTATTAAAATAGTCACTCTTTGTTTTCCCTGAATTGATGATTGAATACATAGTTGGCAATTTGTTTTCCCATTTCTTCTCCATCCAAAACCGATTTTCTAAAATCCCAACCATTATAGACTGTGCTGAGCGAATTGGCTCTAGCCGCCTGTGAAAAGCTTGAATAATGAAAAGAGGGTTTGGGTAGTGTTACAGCTGGGTTTATACTGGTAGTTGTAATATCAATAGAAGTTTCATCAGTACCGAGGAATAACCGCAATATTTCGGCTGTTGCGCCACCAAAAGCTGCAAAGCCATTAGGATAACCCGGTACCGGCGGTGTAGCAGAAGTAGGGCTTTCTGAATAAACTGGCAGCCAGCTGGGATCTGCCTGAGTATTGTCATTGCCATCGGTTGCAGCTAGGCGAACAGCAGTCTCTGGTCTCCATGAATAGTAGTAATAGCTGGCATTAAATTGTGAATTGATACTTTCCGCTATGCACACATGTATAAGAGCAAACAAGCGAGCCGTTTTCCACGCATCGAGTTTTTTAGTTGCAATGGCATTTGTTGCTATAATGTTCCAAAGGATTGACGGCCTGTTCTCACTCCAGAATTTTCCCATTTTTTCTTCCTCAGCAGTACGGATGCCACCTACTCTGGCTCCCTTTGTTTTCACTTCATTGAAATCAGTTGTGTATTCATTTGAATTGACGGCATAAGGACCTCCGGGTCTAAACTGCGAATTGCTTTCAATAACATAAGGTTTATTTACTGTACCCCAGTTATAAAGTATTCTAAAAGGTGACAGCGCTGTTGTGGGTACATAATTCAAGGCAGTAACCGTTGAACGATATTCGCCAGGATTGATGCCATTGGCTGGTATGGGCGAAGCAAGAATAATTTTTGTAAATCCATCATCGGCACGGTTGGCAATGATAGCTTGGGCTGATTTTTTACCAAGAGCTATACCTAAATTTTTACTTTCTCCATCGGGGATGGTCGCTAGACTTTCAGAGTACCATGAATCGACTTGAGAACTTCCCCGACCCAATAATGTAATGGCCCAATAGGCTGCGCTGGCAACTGTTGCATCAGGGTCAGCAAATTGTTCTTTTTCATTCATGGCAAAGCGTTCATACTTTGGCTTAATACTATTCAGCGCATCGTGTACGGAAATTTCAATTATGGCAAAAAGACGAGTACGAGTGGGTTGCTGTATTGGATTGCTAAGGACAGTTTCTGTTATTTTGTTCCAATACAAGACCATCTTGTTGTCTACAAAACCGTGTTCCTTAACGACTTTTTTAGTTAAATTGGAAGTATTTATTTCGTCATTGTTAATAGGTAAATCTTCTTTTGCACAGGAAGTAACCAACAAAAAAAGAATAAAGTACGTTGTTACTTGTTTTATGTGATTTTTCATGATTGTTTATTTTAAAATTGAAATGCATTATTTATAGGATAGGCGAAGGTGTACCATGTACAAAATCGCTTTTATTATTTATGTATTTCCAGAAGCCAGTTATAGAAATTATTCTATTTAGTTGAGTAACTTCCAGTTTTTATTTTAAATATGGTTGGGAATAAGTATCACTAAATACAGGTTTTGAAAGTAAATAATCTTAAGTGATCATTGGCTCAACAAAAATGAGTTTCCAATTATAAAATCCATAAATCATGATTTTGAAGAATGGCAGGAAGAAATCGATATTTACAGGTGACCAGTGTTTTTCCCATTTATAGGTTCTGAGGTAACTGAACCAGGAGGTGTCATATAATCTTCGGGCAAATAACTAGAAGAATGGTAGTCATTAAATAGTGCATTGGTACTTGAGCACCTGGAGGTGGGCGGTTACGAGGATTCCAATTCAATCCTATGTAATCAAAAGGAATGATTTGTTTTGCTTTAAGATACAATGGGGTAATAATCGTTGAGCTATGACTATTTTCAGGAGGTCTCTCTAATGTTTTAGGTGTTATTGCAATGCCAATTTCAACAGGCATTCCAGTTTCTTTTTTTACATTAATCCAAGAACGGATACTGTCATTTTCTATGGCAACGTTAGATCCTTTAAATAGGTTGACAACCTTGTTTGGATTAATTTTAGCAGTAAGGGATTGTGGCGCATCAATTAGTAAATTACTATCAATCATTTCACCCTGATTATAAGAAAAAAAGCAAAAAAGTAAATCTAAAACAATGTTTTTTTGGGACAATCTAAACGAATTCTCCATGGCTAAAAAAAATTAAATTGTTTTTAATGCCAATTAGAAACAAAAAATAATCCAATCGTACTTCGTCTCCAAAGGAGAGTGTTGGGGCTGCGGTTAAACTAAAAATCTAAAATATATTTCTAGTTGGTACAATATACTGAAATGTGAATATTCGGGGAGAAAAAATGAAAGTCAAAATTACAATATTTTATGTAACATGTCTGATAATCAATTGTTTTATTATTATTGTTAAATGCTTTTAATGTTTGATTTTTTTTAAATGGAGTTTATGTGTACGGGGTTTAGTACAAGATATTGTAAATGTGTGTTATAGGGTTTCATCTTTCATATTTCTGATGATAAAGTTTGGTGTTTTACGTTTCTATTTTCGATTCCGACGCAGATTCTTTTAGATGGAGGGTTTTTAAATATCGGTTTTGTGTGTTTTGTAAAAGTGCGGGATTTGTTAGGTAGGAGTAAATATCAATAATGTTGACCACCTAATTCCAATTTTCATTGACCATTGAATTTCGATTCTTATTTATGTTTTTATAATATTTTTGAAATAATTGTTGATCAAATTGAATTTATTAATTCTTTAATAATCAGATTAGTGGTTTCTGTTTTTCAATAAAAAATAGAGACGTTTGTTGTCCCAAAAGAGACGTTTTTTTCCTTTATAGTCTATTTGATAATCTAAATTTGACTTAACATAATCCCTAAAAATACATTTGAAAAATTAAAATTAAAGACCAGTAATTCCGAGTGATAAGGAAGTAGCTAATGGTGATGCTTATAAAAATGGGGCAGTACTTATAATAGGAACTGCAAATATTGCTGAATTACAGGGAATAGAATGTTTGTTGTAAGGAACTCCATGCTATCTTGAACGAAAAGATGTTGAAGTGAAATACTATCAAAGAGATTTTATAGGTAAAATTTAGAATTTAACTTTTTGCGGTGACTGATAATGTTGTCTTGATAGAAATATCTGAAATTACCACTAAAGTTCAAAGAGTAAAAGCTTTGGAAATTAAGCCTTCAGTATTCGTATTCATATTGCAGTGCGATTTATTCGTGAAGATGACTTGAATCTTTTCTGCGTATTAGCTACAGACTATTTAAAAGAGAACTGGAAATTCGAAATTGTAATCATACCTAACTATTAACTAAATTAAAAAACCATGAAAAAAAAATTACGCATCTTTTTTGTGTTGCTGTTATTTTGTAGCTTCATGCCTCATGCTTTTGCTGCCAATTATTACACAGCATCTGCTAATGCAACGCTCGCAGGAAACAGTGGGGCCGTCAACGCCAACTGGACCACTAATCCTGATGGAACTACCAACTTAGGTACAGTCGTTATTACAGGAGCTGATAACCTTATTATTTTGAGCGGTGGTACTGCCACCATTACGGCAGCAATGAGTATTAGCGCATTGACTATTAACGAGGGAGGAGCGATTATCCACAACGTCGGGGCTTTCAACATTTACGGACTGCTTACCTGGAATGGACGCATAAAATCAGGGGGAACTTTTTTTAACGTAAACGGGGATATTGTTGGAACTACGGCCATTCATGATGCTGGCAGTCCCAAAGGAATTTATTTGGGAGGAAGTAACAAAACTATTAATCTTACTCAGGCCTCCGGTGTAGTTAATACATCTTTGACAGGCTTGCTATTAGTAACAAGCCATGCATTGGCAGGTAATTGTAAGTGGCAGGATGCCCTTAATTACAATACGACTGCAACATTGGATCTTGCCGGTTACAATTTGGAGGTATCCAGTATTCAAGGAGGGGTAGCTGGAAGCAGAATGATAAAAGGGAATTCTGCCTCGAATCTTACCGTTGGAACAACGAGGGCTTCTACGATAGTTTTTGACCCTTCAGCCAAGATATTGAACACCTTTAGCATAAACAATCTATTGTGGCCGGGTGCATCTGCCGTTACTATAGGCACTGATCTTACAGTAAATTCATTGTTGGATTTTGGCGTTCCCACTGTTGCAAGCACCAGAACCCTGCAGGTAAACGGTAATTTTGCATTGGGAGACAATGGTACTTTACACGTACAGGCAAAGGGAACAACAGCAGGTAATTACGACTTATTGAGTGTGACCGGAACTGTCAGTCTAGGAGCTGCGACAACATTAAAGGTTGATTATGTTAATTTTACTCCTTCAGCAGGATCACAGTTCAATTTTGCAACATCAACTGGGTTAAGCGGCACATTTTCAAATCTTGTATTGCCCACCTCATATACAGGAACCCTGACATATCCTTCCAACACAGTCAGATTAACTGCTACTGTGCCACCAGTTAATGCTTATTATACGGCTTCACCCGATGCAACTCTTGCAGGAAATGGGACAGGTTCAAATAACTGGACTACCAATCCGGATGGGACTACTGGCTTAACTTCAATCACTATTGGGGCTGGCGATAATCTTGTTATTTTAGATGGAGGAGCAGTTGCAGTTACTGCCACTACAAGTGCTAATGATATAACTATCAATCAAGGAGGGACACTTAATCACCTCAGCGGTGCTAATTGTGATTTAAACATTGGTGGAACACTGACTTGGAATGGAACTATAAAAACAACAAATGGAGGTTTTTTTAATGCAAATGGAAATGTAACTGGAACCACCGCCGTTCATGATGGTAACAGTACCAGAGGAATTTACTTGGGAGGAACTAACAAAACCATTAGTTTGATTCAGAGTTCAGGTGTAGTTAATACATCTTTGAACGGTCTGCAATTAGTAACTAACCATGCATTGGCTGGTAATTGTAAGTGGCATGATGCCTTGAATTATAATGCGAATGCAACATTGGATCTTGCCGGCTACAATTTGGAGGTATCCAGTATTCAAGGGGGAACTACTTCCAGGCTGATAAAAGGGAATACAATCTCCAATCTTACCATTGGATCGACTGTGGATTCTACCATCTTTTTTGATCCTACAGCAAAGACGCTGAACAGTTTTAGCATAAACAATCTATTGTGGCCAGGTACATCGGCTGTTACTATAGGCACGGATCTTACTGTAAATTCATTGTTGGATTTTGGCGTTCCTACTACAACTAGTATGAGAATCCTGCAGGTAAACGGTAATTTTGCATTAGCCAGCAATGGAACTATGCACGTACGAGCGGGAGGGATGACAGCTGGAACTGACTACGATCAATTAAATGTAGCAGGAAACATCAGTATAGGAACAGGGACAGCCTTAAAGGTAGATTCAGTTAATTCATTTGTTCCTATAAAAGGATCGCAGTTCAATTTTGCAGCTTCAAGCGGAAGCATAACCGGCACATTTGCAAGTCTGCAGCCGTCAATAGCGTACGCTGGAACCCTCACTTATCCGAACAGCAAAGGAGTTACCTTAACTACTACTACGGGTACTTATTACACGGCATCACCCAATGCAACGCTCGCTGGAAACAGTGGGGCGGTCAACGCCAACTGGACCCTTAATCCAGATGGAATTACCAACTTAGGCACAGTCGCTATTACAGGAGCTGATAACCTTGTTATTTTGAGTGGCGGTACTGCCACCATTACGGCAGCAATGAATATTGTCGCATTGACTATTAACCAGGGAGGAGCGATTATCCACAACGCTGGAGCCTTCAACATTTACGGACTGCTTACCTGGAATGGAAGCATAAAATCTGGGGGAACTTTTTTTAACGTAAACGGTGATATTATTGGAACCACGGCCATTCATGATGCTGGCAGTCCCAAAGGAATTTATTTGGGAGGAACTAACAAAACCATTAATCTTACTCAGGCCGCCGGTGTCGTTAATACAAATTTTAACGGTTTTCAATTAGTGACTAACCATGCATTAGCTGGTAATTGTAAGTGGCATGATGCTTTGTATTATAATACGAGTGCAACATTGGACCTTGCCGGCTACAATTTGGAGGTATCCAGTATTCAAGGAGGGGTGGCTGGAAGCAGAATGATAAAAGGGAATGCCTCCTCGAATCTTACCATTGGAACAACTAGGGCTTCTACGATAGCTTTTGACCCTTCGGGCAAGATATTGAATAGCTTTATCATTAACAATGGATTGTGGCCAGGTACATCTGGCGTTACTATAGGTACGGATCTTACGGTAAACTCATTGTTGGATTTTGGCGTTCCCACCGCTATAAACACAAGAACACTGCAGGTTAACGGTAATTTTTCATTGGGAGACAATGGTACTTTATACGTACAGGCGAAGGGTGCAACGGCAGGAAGTTACGACCTATTAAGTGTGACCGGAAATATTACGATAGGCAGTTCAACAACATTTAAGTTTAACCCAATTAGTACGTACTCCTATCCAACTGCACAGATTGCTTTCGTGAAATCAACGGCAGGCACTCTTACCGGGAGTTTTGCTACAGTAGTACCTCGGGTAAATTTTACGGGTATACTTACTTATCCTTCCAATTCAGTGGTGTGCGAGTTAGCTGGGCCACAACTTCCTCCACCGCCTCCGGCTTGTTCATTGCCTGATTTGAACCCTGATATACCCCTGGAAGCCTCTACACCGGAGATAGATGCACAGATTAATACAATTATACAACGTTTCTCCGACTCGTATTTGGGAACTACTGCTCCAACTGCCGAAGCACTTGCCACTGCAGTAAACAGTTATAATGCACTTGGTATTACAGCAATCGGCAATAGTATTTCTGCTAGCGGGACTCCTCTTACCAGCTATTCCCAGATGGGTTTTTTGAGAACCTTTGCTCAACAATTGAAGTTCAATCCTGACGATACGGATACCTACACAAAGGCTCTTAATGCGGTATGGCTTGTATCAGAACGTTTTTGCGACAACCAGATAGCCGTAGATCTCAATCAATATGATTACCAAGCATTTGCAAATAATGCCATATTAATCCCCAGTATCAAGGATAACTTTTATGTAAAGAGTTTATTCGAAAATGTGCTATATAAGCATCATAATTTTGATTATTTATGGGGTACAACCTATGACTACGGTATTAATATAGATCATATAGGAAACACTGTGTGGACTAATATGTGTTATGTAAAATGGATCGATTCTGCAGATGAGCGTTACCGTTACATGAAAGGTTTTAAACGCTTTATGGAAAGATTCATGAGTCATACAAGTGGAACTTCAGATGGGATTAAACCGGATGGTTCAGGGTTTCATCACCAAATGGCTTATCCGGCCTATGCGTATGATTTTAACTCTTCATGTGATATTGTTTATTATTTGAGAGAAACCTCTTTTCAGGTTAGCAGTGAGGCTTATCTTCGTTATAGGGATGCTTTTATGGCACAAGCTATGTTTCATAGTGAGAATCTATTACATTCCTTATCAATGTCTGGTCGCCGCCCTGATGCATTATACATGGCTGTTTCCAGAAACGCTTTCCGCAATCTGGCGATAGCTGGAGGCAGTATTATGGGGACTGGTGCATCCGATCCGGTTTTAGCGACCTATCACAATCGTATTTGGGGGAGTGACGAATCATTAGAAAATAGTACTATAGCTTCTTTTAATGAGGGATATTTTCAGTTTAACCACAGCATGGCGGGTGTTTATCGCAAAGATAACTGGATAGCGGTATGTAAGGGGTTTAGCAATAATATGTTTGGTACGGAGGCATATAGTGGTCAGAATCGTTACGGTCGTTATCAAAGTTATGGAGCGGTTGATATTATTTACCCGGGAGACAGCCCTACAGGAAATGGTTTCGATCTTGCAACATGGAACTGGAATTACTACCCGGGTACTACCGTTATCCGTCTTCCATGGGATAAGCTTGCTGCCGAAATGGGGAGGTTAGATGAAATACAGCAAAAAAGATTTGTTGGTTCCTTAAGTTTTGAAAATAAGAATAGTAATTTTTTAAAAGCGATTCACGGTACTTATGGTATGTTTGCCATGGATTTTCAAGAAGCGACAGGCAAAGGATTTTCTGGCACTATATTTCCTGAAAACCATAATCCAAGCTTTGTTTTCAAGAAATCCGTATTTACATTCGACAATATGCTGATTTGTCTTGGTTCAGGGATTGGTAATAATGATGCTACCAATACGACATTGACTACCTTGTATCAACGTAAAACGACAGCGGTAGGTAAAGATGTAGTAAACGTTGACGGTAATTTGTTACAAGAAGGGACTTATGACAACAATTATTCAGGTAGTGGCAACCATTGGATTGTGGATAATTATGGTACCGGTTTTTATGTGTTCACCGGCAGTGGTGACGTCAAGTTAACCAGAGTTGACCAACAAGTTCCTCAGCACAGCCAAAATACTCCAACTAATGTTTCGGCAAATCCAGTAGGGAATTACGCAATTGGTTATATAGATCATGGAACAGCTCCTACAAACAAAGGATATGAATATGTTTGTATGCCAAAATCCTCTGCCTCTGACATGACTATTTTTAGCAGTCAAATTGATGCTGGAAACAAACCTTATACGGTACATCGTAAAGATGAAATGGCGCACATCGTGGAATACAAACCTACTGCAACGTCAAATTCCATTTTTGGATATGCTTTTTTCAGTGCACTTTCAGGAATAAATAATACAGGGCAATTGACCGGTGCAGATTATCCATGTTTGGTGATGTCACAGTATGATGCAGCACAGAAAAACCTTAAACTGGCGGTTAATAATCCGGATCTTGGATTCGTTTTAAGGGCAAATAACCCATCAATAACCAGAATAATAAACATAACCATAAAAGGAACAAATTGGCAAATTTCCCAGCCCAATGCTAATGCAAGTATAACTGGCACGGCAAACGGAGAAACTACTATTCAGTTTACTACCGTGGATGGATTACCGGTTGAAATTGTGTTGAGCCGTATTTTGACTCCACAAACAATTACCTTTGAGGCATTGCCTGCAAAAACAACCAATGATGCGGCATTTGATTTGACGGCTACGGCTTCATCAGGTTTACCGGTTAGTTACACCAGTTCCAATTCTGAAGTGGCTACAGTAAGCGGCAGCACCGTGACTATTGTTGGAAAAGGGACGAGTACTATTACGGCCAAACAGGACGGTGATGATATTTATGGAGCTGCCGAAGCGGTAGAACAAACACTAACCGTTAATCCTGTGACACAAACCATTACTTTTGACGCGATACCTACAAAAGCAATCAGTGATCCTGCATTTGATTTGACGGCTACGACTTCATCAAATTTACCGGTTAGTTATATTAGTTCCAATACTGATGTGGCTACCATTAGTGGAAGCACTGTAACAATCGTAGGGAAAGGTACCGCAATTATTGAAGCTTTTCAAGAAGGAAATAGTATTTATGATGTTGCCACAGTGGTAGAACAAATACTAAGGGTTAATACAGAACCAACTGTATTAATTTCTTCGCCATTGGCAAATGCAAGCTATGACGCACTTGCAAATATCACAATCATTGCAGATGCTACAGATGTTGACGGTTCAGTAAGGAAAGTAGAATTCTTCCAAGGAGTAACTAAATTGGGAGAAGCCACTGCAGCTCCTTACAGCTTTGATTGGAATGAAGTAGCTGCTGGTTCTTATGATTTAACAGCAAAAGCTACCGATAATGATGGCGCAGTAACCACTTCTGAAATTGTGAATGTTACCGTAAATGCTTTGCCTGTAGTATCAGTTACTTCGCCTTTAGCAAATGGAAGTTATAATACCGCTGAAACTATTACAATTACTGCTGAAGCAGCAGATACTGACGGTAGCGTGAGCAAAGTTGAATTCTTCAATGGGGCAACTAAGTTGGGTGAGGATTCAATTGCGCCGTACAGCTTTGATTGGAATAACGTTGCTTCAGATTGGTATGCATTAACCGCAAAAGTTACCGATAATAATGGTGCTGTAGCAACTTCTACAGTTGTTTCTATAAATGTAGTTTGTCCAACCGTACAGTTATCCATTCCGGATGTGTATGCAATGAATCCTGCCATTGATGATGTAAATACCATTTACCTAGGATACGGTCCTACATCGCTTACTCTTAATTCATTGGTACAAGACGATCAAGATTACACTTATACTTGGAGCACTGGGGCACATACGCCATCGATTTCAGTTTCAGAGGCGGGTACCTATACTGTTACGGCTTCGTATGCGGGAGGATGTCAATCTACGTCTTCCATTACTATCAATACGCTTGATGTAAGATGTGGTATGAACAATGACAAAGTGATGATTTGCCATAATAATAATGTTATTTGTGTGGCACAATCTGCAGTTCAAAATCATTTGAATCATGGAGATAACCTTGGTTCTTGCAATGGTACGGCAAAAATGGCAACTAAAGAGGAAGCAACAAATTCTTCCAATTTTACTGTCTATCCGAATCCTGTACAGGACAACTTTAGTGTTAGCATAGCATCAAAGCTAGACCCGAATGCAACAATCGGTATCTACAATATACTTGGTAACAAGATTCGTCAGGTTCGCTTTACTGCTGTACCTCAAAATGTTATCGTTGGTGATTTGCCTTCCGGAAACTATATTATCGTTGTTCAGAATGGTGTCGAGACTTTTAGGAGTACGATTGTCAAACAATAATTAATTACAATGTTTTAAGTATATTCCCAATCAAAATTGTTTTTTAAATTTTGATTGGGAATTTTTTTTTAACCCAGATCCGCATTAGACTCCCCAAAGAGATCTAAAATAATGGTGTGTTTTTTGTCCAAGCCATTCAGTAACTCTTTATAGGGATTTTGCCCCAAGTAAGGAGTCTTTTTAGTTGATCTATCCATTCCATAAGTCGATATTTCAAATAAAAAAGCACTCATTCCAAATTTATTGCTAATTCAAAATAATAGAAAACCACAAAATTGACCTAAAAGGGACTATTTTGGGGTTTGTTTATGTTGTTTTTGAATGTATGTTGTCGATAAGTAATAACTTATTTTATTCTGAATGCCTCTATTTTATTCTTACAACTGATAAAGCATTGATCACAGGTACACCAGCCAAAGCACTGAATTTAATTTCAATCCCTTTGCTATCTCTTACGTCAATGATGTACTTAAAGGGTACTGCCACTGCTTCGCCATATTGTTCTTTCAGATTTAAATTTCGAAGAAAGGGATAGCCATTGATATCTACGTTAAAAATTCTTTTCACTGCTTTATCAACGGTTGCATCTGCTGTCAGGTTGTATAATGATTTCTGCATTTGGGCCTCCGATAAGAGTTCTGCAAAATAAAGGCTCACTTCATATGTACCATCTGGAACATCAAAACGGTAGGAGCCGGGATCTATTTGTTGCGTTTGATATAAAGGCTCATCCTTTGTACAGCTGATTTCACGCTGGGATGCCGGCCGACTGCCTGCACGGTATCTTTTGCCCGAAGTATAACCCCAGCTTCCTCTGCTGTATGGCTGGTCAACCATCCATGTGCAATGATTCTTTTTATCGTAATAGGAATAATTTGAGCCGGCATTTACATGTATGAAAGGAAACGATTCCGGATGTTTGTTCAACGGAAAATCCCAAAGTCTGAATTGAATGGTTGCTACATCTTTTATCACATTGCTACCGATTTTACAAACCGCCTCAAGCAGGTTGCTACCATTCGCAAATGGCACTTCAAAAACAGCTTTATTATTAACAACTGTTTTTTTACCCAATGACTTTCCTTGCAGAAACAACTCAATTTCCAGTTGATTCGAATAGATGGTTACAGGCTGTTTACAGAAATCTTCTTCCATGCTGGCAGCACTGCCCTCCCGTTGCTCCCAGCCCTTGGAAGCAATCGATACCATAGGAGATTTTTGTAAATAAGCTTGGTATAAAAAGTAAGAATCTTTGAGCTCACGGTCTAAGGTTATTAGGCCTTTATTATTTACATGTGGTGTGGCATCCACTCTCGGTTCCGCAAAAAAATCGACAAATGCCCATGCAAACGCACCAGCAATATATGGCCGCTCCATTATAGCTTTGAGATAATGCTCGTGATAGGCATTCTGATACTCCATTGAGAAGTCGAATCGCTCAGGTGCGAAGCTGCGTACCCGAGGGTCGGCGCCTGCACCATATTCTGTGATCATTACTGGCTTGTTTGGGTATTTTTTATGAAATGTATCCATGAATTGTTCAAAGTCACTGAGCTTTTCGCCATACCAGCCTTCATAAATATTCCATCCACAGATTTGAGGTAAATCAATCAGGCCAGCATCACGATATCCTTCGAACCATTCAGCATTCGGAATCATCGTAAAACGGTTTTTGTCTTCTTTGTGCAGTATACTGTCAATTGAAATGGCCAATTTGTTTAAATGTCTCAAATTTTCAGGCTTCTTCGGTTTGTTATTGTTCAGCATTTCGTTCATGTAGGCCCAAACAAATACGCTGGGATGATTGTAGTCCCTGCGTACCAACTCTACGGCCATGTTCAAGCAGTTAGAACGGAAATCATTACTGTTTTCATTGATGTAATTGACAATGGGAATTTCCTCTGTTGCAATGATACCTAAACGGTCGCATGCTTCCAGTATCGCAGGGTCATGTGGGTAATGGGCTATCCGTAAACAATTGCCTCCCATTTGTTTCAGTAGTTCAATATCATGAACATGTTGTTCGTTGCTCAAAGCGAAGCCCTGGTGTGAATAATATTGATGACGGTTTACACCAATTAATTTCAGTGGCTTCCCGTTCAGGATAAATCCCTTGTTCGCATCAAATGTATACCAGCGTAAGCCAAGTGGATTGGAAATCTGGTCAATAAGATGTCCTTTCGAATCCCTAATTTCTGTCGTGACAGTATACAAATAAGGCGAATCGGGGCTCCATAAATGGGGATTAGGAATCGAAAATCCATTTTGCTCAGTCTGATATATTTGACCTGGTAAAATTGTAACTGCAGTCGATTTTGTCGTTACCATTTTGCCGCCAGCATCAGTAATGCGGGTATACTGGAGTATTTTTTGTTTGGCTTTTCCGTCGTTTTTTATTGTAGCACGAAGCCGCACTGTTGCGGTTTGTTCTGTCACTGTCGGTGTTTCGATGAAAACTCCATTAGAGCCATTATTGAGCAAGTCGAAATGAACGTTATTAGTTGTAATCAGGTAAACATCCCGGTAGAGGCCTCCCATAAATGAGAAATCAGCATCTAAAGGAGGAATATTCTCATTATGACTATTATCTACCCGCACAGTTATGACATTTTTTGCACCTAATTTTAGAAGTGAAGTAATTTCGAAACAAAATGAAGTGTATCCGCCTATATGTTTTCCAGCTGAAACACCATTTACAAATAATTCACAAACCTGATTGGCTGCTTCAAAATACATGAATACTCGCTGGTTTTGGTAAGAAGAGTCAATAGAAATTTCTTTAAAATACCAGGCACCGCCTCTGTAATAACCATATTTTTCATCTTCACCATCTTCGGCATTAAAACAGTGTGGAAGATTTACTTGTTCCCAATCTTCCTTTTCACGAAGTACAGCCTGCAGTTCTGAGGTATTACTTTTATGAAATTTCCATCCGGCGTTTAGCGTTTGTATTGACCGGTTGCCTTGAGCAAAAACGGTTACAGAAAAAAAACTGAATATTAGGAATAAGGATAGTCTAATTAAAGATTTCTCTCGGGAATATGCTGATATGTAATGGTAGAGAAGACTTGTTAATTCTGTTTTCATAGTATTGTGATTGAACTTAGAATAATGTGCAAAAGTTGTCTAACGAGAGAACTATTGGAATTTCATTGGAAATAATTTGTGTTACATTTTCATCGCCTGTTGTTAAATGTACTTTTGTAATATTAAAAAAGAGTTGAGCAAAAATAGATATTTTCGACTAAATCTGTTTGCATACAGCTAATTTCTTTAATTGATGATTCGACGATAAAAGACGTTGTAAAGCAGGATGATTGGAGTAGATATGTTAAGCGATTTAAAAATCAAAACTGCTGGTCTAGCATGGTTTTTTTGCGACTTGGTAAAGTGTAGTTTTTTAGGTAAAGTTTCAGAAGGAATGCTTGGTTTGTTTATGAGAAAGGAGACTTAAAGATTAAAATGTATTTTTAAGAAAAGTTTGAAAAAAAATGGCTTCCCCTTTCAGTACGCCATGGAGAGTGATTATTATTGCTGAGAAGCCAGGACAACTTCTAGAAAACAACGATATTATTTTGAACTTAAATCCACCTTGTGCTATTGAAAATATTTCTTGGATAAAACCAGGCAAAGTAATGCGCGAAACAACTTTATCGAGAGCTGGCTCTAAGGAACTGATCGATTTTGCCGTAAAAAGACATTTGAAGTATATCCATTTTGATGCGGGTTGGTATAGTTACGAATATACCTCCGTTTCGGATGCCAGTAAGGTTAATGTAGATCCTAAGCGGAATCCGAAGAATGATGGATCCATTAAAACCAAAAAAACCTAACTATTTGATTAGTTAGGGCTTACCTTTTGTAGCCCTAACGGTAGAATTCTCGAACCATTTTATGGATGATTTGAAGAAATTAAACAAGGATAGGGAATTCTAAATTAAAATAATATTTTTTAAATTTTTATATGGAAAGAGGAGGTCAATTTGACCTTTTTTCCACTTTGTCAATTTAAACTGGAAAGGGATGGTCAGTTTGAATGGTTTTCCACCTCAATGGATGTCTTTTCTAGGAGTTAACCCATTAAATTGAAATTTACAATTGTGAAATTTATTTATTCTGTTGAAAGAAAGTATCAAAAAAAATCAATTGATATTTTATGGCATTTGTCCAATAATCCCAATTATGTCCACCAGGACGTTCAGTATAGTCATGGGGTATGTTTTTTTCGATCATTGCTAAATGGAGTCTCTTATTGGCATCATAGAAGAAATCACCTGTGCCACATTCAAAAATTAGTTTTAAATCCGTCGCATTCAATAAATATAGCATATTAATTATAGTGTTTTTCTCCCAAATGTCAGGGTTTTGGGAATAACTACCCAATCTTTTGGAAATATCCCAATTGTTTGGAAATGGTCGTATATCCACACCTCCGCTCAAACTTCCTGCCGCTCCCCAAATGTCTTGATGTTTGAATGCTAAATAAAAGGAACCATGTCCGCCCATACTCTGGCCTGTAATTGCTCTTCCACTTTTTTGTGCTACGGTATTGTATTCTTTGTCTATAGTACTAACAAGTTCTTTAGTGATATAGGTTTCATATTGCATTTCCTTGTCAATCGGGCTGTCAAAGTACCAGCTGGTCTTTCCATCAGGACATACGATGATGATATTGTATTGGTCTGCATAATCTTTGATTTTAGGAATTCTTGTTGCCCAATCTTTGTATGTATTGCCAGCACCATGAAGTAAGTATAAAACTGGAAATTTTTTACCTGAGGTTGAGTAACTGTTAGGGGTGATTACTAAATTTGGGATTATCTTTTTCATAGCTGTACTATTTATTTTGAGCGTATCTACTTGGGAAGCATTCGCTACCATACTATTAGCAATTAGAAAGAATAAAAGTAATTTGGTTCTCATAATCTTTTAGAATTAAAAATTTACAATAAAATTGATGCTTTTTTTGTTATAATTATATTTTTATGTGGTTTTTCTGATGAATAACATCTTTGTTCCAAGCAAAGATATATCTTTACAAGACATTTATAAAAAGAACTCAATTGGACAAGGTGTGGGTTTGAATCCGATTAATTTGATTTTATAGATTGCTTACCTTCTTTTAAATCCTGTAAAAAATGCTTCCTAAACAATTTATAGTTTAGAGGTTATAAAATAATTGGAAGAGTTGTTTCATAAATTAAAAAAAAAGAAGAGGGTTTTTATGTTAAAAGGGATAAATATCCTCATTCGTAATTCTTTATCAAAGTAAATTTGTAATCATTGTTTGAACGACAACTATTTGTGAATAAATTTAACGTTAAAATTAATAATTAAAGATAAAAAAAAATAAAAATTTCTCGACTTTTTTTGGGGCAAACTGTCTAGTCCCGAAAAGATGTAAAGGATTAGCAAAAATAAAAAATAGTAGTTAAGGTTTCATTTGCTACTGTTTTTTATTCCTAATATAATTAGTAGGGGTAATGCCGTATGTTTTTTTGAATTCGCGACTAAAATATTGGGGATCATTGAAACCAACTTGTAAAGAAACAGATGTGACAGAACTTTCTCCTTTTTGGAAAATTTCAACTGCACGTTTCAAACGTTGAGCTCTAATATATTCACTCAAAGATTGATTGGTAAGTGCACTAAATTTCTTGTACAAAACAGTTTTACTCATTCCAATTTTTGAAGTGATAAAGCTGAGATCCAAATCTAAATTGGAAATATTGTTTTCAATAATTTGTTGTAGTTTTTGTAGGAATATTTCGTCTTGTGATGAATCTGCATTGGTTATAATTGGCAGTTTTGATAATTGTTCGCTATATTTTTTTTGCAATGCAGCTTTTAACGATAAAAGATTGCGAATATTAAGTTGTAAAATTTGATCGCTAAATGGTTTGGTGATATAAGCATCGGCACCATGTTGCAAACCGTGTATTTGGTGTATTTGGGCAGACTTGGCTGTTAGCATTATTACAGGAATGTGAGAAGTGCGAACATCAGTTTTTAACTTTTTACAAAGTTCCAAACCATCCATAATCGGCATCATAACATCACTAATAATCAAATCAGGAAGGGTTTGAATAGCGTTTTCCCAACCTTCCATGCCATTTTTGCTTTCATAAACATGATATTGATTTTCTAAAGATTGTTTGATAAATTCTCTTACATCATCGTTATCTTCTACGATTAGAATATGCGCTTTTTTATCTTTATCATCTATAATCGGGTTTTCGATAAAAACTTCTGCATCATAATCATCAATCTCTTGATAAATTGTTTTTTCGATAGTAGGGATTGGAGAAATATCACTCTCGTTCAAATGATTTTTACCTAACTGTAATACTACCGTAAAAGTAGTTTTTCCTGCTTCGTTTGCTGTTTCAGGTTTACTTGTAACGCTGATTTTACCTTTATGAAGTTCGACTAAGCTTTTTGAAAGTGCTAAACCAATACCTGTTCCAATATTTTGCCCAACCTGAAAAAAGTTTTTGAAAATATCATCGATTGTATCAATAGCGATACCTTTACCGTTATCAGTTACTGTAATTTCCACTTGTTGATCGTTTGAGGCAATTTTCAGACTTATAGAGCCATCATTTTGTGTGAATTTGAAAGCGTTTGACAATAAATTAAAAAACACTTTTTCCATTTGGTTTCTATCAAAATAAACCAAAATAGAGGAATCGCTGCTTTCAAAAGTGTACTGAATATTTTTTGCTTCGGCAATTGTTTGAAAATGATTAAAAATTTCTTTTAAGGCACTTACAATATCCTCTTGGAAGAAATGAGGATGTAGGTTTCCAGAATCTGCTTTCCTAAAATCTAATAATTCATTAACCAATCGATACAAACGCTCAGTATTATTTTTGATGCTGAGTGCATATTTATTAGCTTGTGTATTTTCTGCCGTTAATTGCTTATGGGATATTTACAGGCACAAAAAAATCAACAAATCCTTCTTATGAGGAAAATATAAATGATTTGATTTCGAAAATGACTTTGGCAGAGAGAGTTTTCAAGGACTCTCAGGGGGCAGGGATAATATAATCGAGTTATAAAAAAATGAATTTTTATATGAATAGTATTTATCAAAAAACAAAAAGATTAAGGAAAGGTTTATTATTCCGAATAATAGTGCTTTTTTATTGCTTTAGCGTCCAATCGCAAACCAATTACAACAAATTATGGTACAAACAACCTGCCAAAACATGGAACGAAGCTTTACCAGTGGGTAATGGCCGACTTGGTGCAATGGTGTTTGGTAACACGACCAACGAAATAATTCAGCTAAATGAAGAATCTATTTGGGCGGGCAGCAAAATAAATAATAATAATACTGAGGCACTTAAACATTTAAAAGATTTTCAACAAACTATTTTTGAAAGCAAATACAAAGAAGCTCTAGCCATTGGTAGTACTTATTTTGTTGGGACCCCCCCAAGAGTTCGAAGCTACCAAACTCTTGGTAATTTACTAATTGATTATAAATGGGACATAGAACCTACAGACTACAATCGTAATCTTGATTTGGATAAAGGTGTTGTCACAACAAGTTTTGATGTTCATGGTAATAGATTTTCTCAAAAAGTATATGTATCAGCGCCAGATAATATAATTGTAGTTCAACTGGATGCAGAAAATCAGGGAGAAATTAACGCAACGATTGGTTTACAAAGAGATATAGATGCAGTATGTACTGCATTTGCAAATGGTACTATAAAATTAAAAGGTCAAATTATAGATGTTGATGACGCTAAAAGCGGTCCTGGTGGTGCCCATATGAAGTTTAATGAAGAATTGCGGTTAAAAACAATTAATGGAACCGTAAAAGCGGAGAAGGATAAATTAATAATCAGTAATGCAAAAAGTGTTACAATTATACTGACTGCTGCTACTGATTACAATATTGAAAAGTTAGATTTTGATAGAGCAATCAACCCGGAGACTAACTGTGAAATTATTCTGGACAAAGCGGTTAAATTTTCATCCAGTGCTCTGGAAAAAAGGCATTTGAATGAATATCAACCGATGTTTAGCAGAGTGAAACTTAATTTTGGAACAGATTTATTAAGCAAGCTCCCTACTGATGAGCGATTGAACTTGGTGAAAAGCGGAGGTTCTGACAATGGGCTGATTGCTTTGTACTTTCAATATGGAAGGTATCTACTCATGGGCTCATCCCGAAAACCGGGAGTATTGCCTGCCAATCTTCAGGGAATTTGGAATAAAGAGATGAATGCCTCTTGGAATTCAGATTTTCATACCAACATCAACTTGCAAATGAATTATTGGTTAGCCGAGAATTGTAATTTATCGGAAACCACTGCTGTTCTTTCTCGTTTTATGACAAAAATATCCGAACCAGGTGCTGTTACAGCAAAAGAGATGTATGGTGCTAGAGGATGGACTTTACATCATTTAACTGATGTTTTTGGAAGAACAGGAGTTGCTGACGGTGTTTGGGGAATCACCCCGATGAATGGTCCTTGGATGACATTTCCTATTTACGAGCATTTCCTGTTTACCCGAGATACCACTTTTTTACGTAAAACGGCTTACCCTTTGCTCAAAGGTTCGGCAGAATTTGTTCTTGACTTTCTGGTTAAATCACCCGAAGGATATCTTGTTACCAATCCCTCTAATTCACCCGAAAACACTTTCTATGATCCGATTGCTAAAACCCAGTCGAAACTTACTTATGGAGCAACAATTGATATTGAAATTGCCAATGCTCTTTTTGATTATTGTTCTCAAGCAGCTGAAATATTAAAAGTTGACGCCGATTTTATTAAGAAATTGAAAGTTGCCCAAAAACAGTTTCCTCCCATAGCAATTAATTCAAAAGGCCGCATACAAGAATGGATTCGAGATTTTGAAGAACCGGAGCCTGGTCACAGGCACATGTCACACCTGCTGGGTTTGTTTCCGCTATCACAATTCACGCCAGAAACACCGGACTTATTCAAGGCCGCCAGCAATTCCATCGAAGGGCGCTTAGCGAAGGGTGGAGGACATACGGGATGGAGTACGGCTTGGATAATTAATTTTTATGCACGACTTCAAAATAGCGAAAAAGCGTATGAAAATATATTGAAACTTTTATCAAAATCAACCCAAAATAATTTGTTTGATTCATGTCCACCATTTCAGATCGATGGGAATTTTGGTGGTGCAGCCGGTATTGCTGAAATGTTATTGCAATCGCATAATGGGATAATTCGCCTTTTACCGGCATTACCTGAGGCGTGGAAAGATGGAGAGGTAAAAGGACTTTGTGCTCGTGGGGGTTTTGAAGTAAGTATGGTTTGGAAAAATAAACATCTGATCAAGGCTACTATTTATTCCAAAAAGGGAGGGGTGGCCCAATTATTATATGATTCTAAGATGCAAAAGATCAATCTGAAACCTAATAAGCAGATAGATTTGAAATTTTAAAGGGAAGAAAAAAAAGTTTTTTTTAGAAATAATGAATACGCTCTACGGGTTAACTATTAAAATAAATATTGATTTGAAATTTTTAAAAATTAGTTATTTAACCCGTAGTGCATTATAAAAAAAGTTGCTTAAATCACCAAAATGTGTTAAATTGTAATGATTGCCAGTTAATTACAAAAAAGAGCAACTTGAAAGAAAGTTATGAATTAATTCTTTCAGAATTACGAAAATCAACAAAACCTGAAAATTTCTATTCCAAACCTTTAAAACAAAATTGTCTGATTTATGGACATGCTAACTTAGCCTTCACAGAGAGTTAAGAATAAAATCTTAATTTTAACCTATGAAACAAGTCCGCAAAATCTTTGACAAAGCTTTTAAAGAAAAAGCTGTCCAATTGAGTTATGATAGAACCAATATATCAGAACTCGCCAGAGAGTTAGGAGTAACAGCACCACAGTTATATAAATGGCGTAGAGAATACGAGGAGTTTGGTGCTGGAAGTTTTCCTGGAAAAGGAAATTTAAAGCTAACTCCCGAACAAGAAAAAAATCATGAGTTAGAGAAAAAACTCAAAGATGCCGAGTTAGAGCGTGATATATTAAAAAAAGCAATCGGCATTTTTTCCATGAGCGGTCGATGATTTATAGCTTCATAAAAAACAATGAGCAACTATTTCCGATTGAAAAAATGTGCAAAGTTCTACAAGTAAGCAGTGGAAGTTATTACCGATGGAAAAAACAAAGAATTACTGCTAGGATGCAACTAAAAATCGACATAAAAGAACTAATAAAGTTGATTTATTTTGAGTCCAAGCAACGGTATGGAAGTCCTAGAATCACATTAGAGCTGGATATGCAAACAAAAAGAAGAGTTAAAGATAAGATAGTTTTCCCTCAACTAACTCTCTACTTTTTGTTTGCATATCCAAAAAGGATTTAATAAAAAAAGAGGAATGATTTTTAAAAATCCTTCCGCTTTTTTCTTTTACAATTTTGAATTTTCCATTTTCTCATTTAGTTTCTCCATATCTTCCATGATATTTGAGTCTAAAACTTTTGCATAATGCTGGGTCTGTAAAATATTGGTGTGTCCCATCATTGCCGAAACATTTTCTATTCGTACGCCATTTCCTAAAGTAACCGTTGTCGCAAAGGTATGTCTGGCAGTATACCAAGTAAGATTCTTGTTGATTTTGCATAAGATTGCAAGTTCTTTAAGGTATTCGTTCATTTTTTGATTGGATATAGGCGGTATCAAACCAATTTGTTGGCCGTTATATTTATCGATTATTTTTCTCACCGGTGAAAGAATTGGTACGTTGGAACTGATTGCCGTTTTTGCTCTGGTGGTTTGAATCCAAAGCTTATTGTTATTGTCGGTAGTTAGATTATTGGTGGTTAGAGCTGATGCGTCAATGGGAGCATATCCCGTATAGCAGCAAAAAATAAAAATGTCCCTGACTTTTTCCAGCCGCTCCAGCGTGATTCTTTTGGATTCAATAAGGCTTAATTCTTTTTGCGAAAGATACATGACGTTTTTATTGATTATTTTTCCATCGTAGAGACCAAAGGGATTTTTGTTTATCAATTCCATTTTTAAAGCGTAATTACAGGCTGTTTTATACATTCTCATGTATTTTACCACGGAATTATTTTTAATACCTGTTTTGCTCTTAAAAGGGCTTTCGTGTTTTAAAAAAGATTCTAATTTATATACGAAAGAGGTGGTGATTTTGTTCCATGGAATATTTGACTCATGATATTCTTTTTGGATAAAGGATGTGAGCAGTTCTTTGGAACGCTCGTATTTTTGGAGCGATGCCTTGGATCTTTCGGCTGTCGAAACTTTCTTGCTGAAGTGTTTGATGTGGATTTCCAAAATTTCATTAATTGAAATTTCATTCGGTTTGCTCGTGTTTTTACCCCTTAGTTCGTCTCTGAGATTTACTAATGAAATGTCGCCATCTTTTTTAAACATTTCTATGAATTTTTTCTCGATGCAAAGTTGTTGCGTATCCAAGCTGTGACGAATAACTTTCTCTTTCTCCAGTTTAAGTACATTTCGCAGTTTTTGGGTAAAATCCCATCGCTCTTTTGAAATGTATTTTCCCGTTGATATTGCTAATGATTGCTGTTTGTATCGCAGACGCGCATAGATCGGTGATTCTTTTCCTGTTGCAGCTTTTCCTGGTTTCAAATAAAAATAAATTTTTAGCATAACTCATTTTTTTTTTTTAGGTTAATACGTAAAATTAATTTAGAATCAACAGAATAATTGTTATTTTTTAGGGAATTCCCTGGGAATCCCTAAAAATGAACAAAAAACGAGTGTTTTTTTAAGGTAAAAACCTTACGGTATTAACAAAAAAAAGGTACACTGATAGGTACACTCAGCTTTTGGTTTTTTGGGGAGATATGATAAACCGAAATCAAGGGGAGTTTCGTGAAGTCCTGTATTTGCTGGTTTTTTGGTGAAAGAGTATTTTTTGAAAAGGAGGGTTGCGGAGTTTTGGGCTCCGGCTAAAAACGACGAAACCCCTAGTGTTTACTAGGGGTTTCGCTTTCAGCGGAGAAAGAGGGATTCGAACCCCCGGACCTGTTACAGTCAACAGTTTTCAAGACTGCCGCAATCGACCACTCTGCCATTTCTCCAGTATGTTGCTCTCATTTCCTGATTGCGAGTGCAAATATAAGAACCTTTTTTGGTTATGCAAATGTATTTTTAGAAAAATCCCCTTTATTTTTAAAGGTTTTTTTTAATTGTTTCATTTACTTTGTTTTAGAATAGAAAAAATTTTCAATAATATTTAATAATTTACATATTCGGTTATTTCCAAGCCGTATCCTATCATCCCTACACGTTTGGTTTGTTGTGTATTTGACACAAGGCGAATTTTAGAAATATCAATATCATGAAGAATTTGAGCCCCAATTCCATAATCTTTGGTGTCAATAACAACTTTGGGTGCTTTCATAGTACCCTCTGATTGTAGTGATTTTAATTCGGAAATTCGGTTTAATAGGTTAACGGCCGTCATATCCTGATTGATAAAAATCACTGCACCTTTTCCATCTTGATTAATGATTTTAAACATATCATCCAATTGTTGATCCGCATTATTGGTTAGAGTGCCCAACAAGTCATTATTCACTTGTGAAGAGTGAATTCGGGTTAATATAGGTTCTCCAAGATTCCAAGTTCCTTTGGTCAAAGCAATATGAATCTGTTTGTTTGTAGTTTGTTCGTAAGCTCTAAGCCTAAAAGTACCAAAACGAGTTTCTATATCAAAATCTTCTTTCTTCACAATCAAACTGTCATGTTGCATTCTGTAAGCAACCAGATCTTCGATAGAAACCAATTTCAAATTAAATTTTCTAGCTACTTTTAGCAATTCAGGAAGTCGCGACATTGTACCGTCTTCATTCAAAATTTCGCAGATAACACCAGCGGGTTTAAAACCTGCCAATCTTGCAAAATCAATTGCAGCTTCTGTATGCCCCGTTCTTCGCAGAACACCACCTTGCTTGGCAATAAGGGGAAAAATATGTCCAGGACGGGCTAAATCGTGTGGTTTTGTATTAGCATCAACCAATGCGTGTACCGTTTTAGAACGATCAGCTGCTGATATTCCGGTGGTAACTCCATTTCCTTTTAAATCGACCGAAACTGTAAAAGCAGTTTCCATATGGTCTGTATTGTTAGTTACCATCGCGCGTAAGTCGAGTTCCTTACAACGGCTTTCTGTAAGTGGTGTACATATCAAACCGCGTCCGTGAGTAGCCATAAAGTTGATCATTTCTGGAGTAACCTTTTCTGCTGCAGCCAAAAAATCACCTTCATTTTCACGGTCTTCATCATCAACAACAATGATTATTTTGCCTTGACGAATGTCTTCTATGGCTTCTTCTATGGTGTTGAGCTGTATTTTTGTGGTAGACATCTTATTCTTTATTTAGAGATGGAAATATTTTGTGTACTATTTTTTGAAATACTTTTTGAATCGGAGCTAGTATTACGTCCATGTTGATTAAACCAATATCATTGGTGGCGCGATAGGTCAATAAAATAGCTAGAGGTGTAAGAATCATTGACGCCATCCAAGCTCCAAGGAAAGGGGGTAAACCGTCTTCCTGAGAAATCCTTTTCCCGAAAGTATTGATAAAATGGAATGAAATAAAAATCATTACTGCAAATACGATTGGCAAACCAAGACCTCCTTTTCGGATGATAGCTCCCAATGGTGCCCCAATAAAAAACATTAGAAAACAGGCGTAAACAATCACAAATTTTTCATTGAGTGATATGATGTGGCTGTTTATATTTTTCTTTTTAAAGTCCAGTTCAGATTTGGTCGCATCAATAGAGAAGAGCATGCTTTCAGTAGTACTGCTGGCTGAAGTAAGGATTTCTAACTTTTTTTTGTTATCGTAGATGGACAGTAAATCTTTGATATGTCTTTTTTTCTTTGTTACTACAGGAGCATTATTGTTCGTAAATGTACCCAGTCTGGAGACACTGTTTTCTGAGAATGATATGATTTCCGTATTTCGGTTTTTGGTAAGCGAATCCAATGTGTATTTCAAATCATTCACATTTAGCATCGTACTTGTATTGGAAACCGATTCGTCTTTGGTGTCCACTTTATTCAATTCAGACAAATCAATATTAATGCGGTATTTCTTGAAGGAGCTTTTGGCAAAAGGCAATTTGCCGCGGTCTTCGTATTTTTTTGGAACAATATCCTGATAGTAATTACCGTCATTCAACACCAATTGCAGAATACTGGATTTATCACTGCTGATTAATTCTCCGGTTTTAGCTCGAATTACCGTTTTGCTTCCGTCTCCGTTTGTGGCTTTTTGGTGAATGGTAACTCCAGTAAGATGATTGCCGTTTTCCCCCCATTTTTTGTTTACCTTAATATTGTATGCGCCTACATCGCTAAATTGACCCTCCGTAATAGCAAGAGCCGGCTTAGCCTGAGCAATGTTTTTTCGGAAATTGATGAACTTAAATTCGGCATACGGAATCACATTATTGGCAAAGAAAAAAGCAATAATACTCAATATTGTAATTGCAACCGTCAAGCTTCTCATGGTTCGTTGCAAAGAAATCCCTGATGATTTCATGGCTGCAAATTCATAATGCTCAGACAAGTTTCCAAAAGACATAATCGAAGCCAGCAATATAGAAAGTGGAAGTACCAAAGGCACAATTCGAGGCATCGAAAAAGCCAAGAATTTGATAACCATCACAAAGTCCAAATCCTTACCGGCCAATTCGGCAATAAATAGCCAAACGGTCTGAAGAATAAACACGAAAAAAAGGATAACAAATACCGTGGCAAATGTACCCAGAAATGTCTTTAATAAATATCGGTCTATAATTTTCACCTAGATAATTAGTCTAATTTGTTGATGGAATAATTAGGATATTTGCTTGCAACAAAGGTAAACTGATTTTTTGGCAATGTTTGGTTTGTTTTAAAAGAATTAACTGTCAATGTTGTTTTAGTACCTTTTTTGGCAATTTCAATCACATTGTAGATATTGTTCATTTTCGTGTCGATACCTACCAAAATTTCTTTTCTTTGATCCTTAGCATTAGTTGGAACCAGTTTCACGTATTGTATTTTTTTGCCACCAACATTTTGAATGATATCCATCGAAAATTTATAACCAGTATTAAAAAAAGTTAACATTTTTGAAGGAGTTATAGCCGCATCGTCCTTCTCATTTACAGTCGAAACCGTAACTTCTTCATCTTCCGGAACAATTGTGTATGTTTTTTTACCGTCAAAAATCTTAGTGATTCCCATGAAATTAAGCACAAATTGATTTCCCTTCATCACCACAGTTCCCTTGCTGTCCTGATTGATGTTTTCTTTGGCATTATTCAGCGAATATTTAAAATCGATTGTAATATTATCATAACTCTTTACTTTGGCAGTTACTTTGTCTAGTAAAGCTTTTGCTTGTGCATCTTGTTGCGCTTGTGCCGAAAATCCAATTAAAATTACGGCCAAAATTCCTATTATAGTTCTCATTCCTATTTTGTTTTGTAGTGTCATTTTTGTTGTTGTATGCTTAATAAATGTGTTTGAGTTTGGTGTTTTACATTTGGGCGTGCCCTCGATTAACAAAGGGGCCTTATTCTGAAACCGCTTATTCGGCCCCTTTGTTAATCGAGGTCGGGCTATCCGCGCTACTTTGGTAGCTAGCTTCTATCCCTCACGCGGTTCCGTGCAATAATTTAGTTTGGTGCAAAAGTAAGATCTTAAGTATTATTTAATAAAAAGCTAAAATTCAATATCTAAATTTCAAATTTCAAATCCAAAATTATCTAATTATCAAATTGTCAGATTTTCTAATTAACTAACTTTCATTTTCAAAAAATTGATCCAATCCTGTCATGTCTTGTATGTTTACGCTTCGGGCTTTACTTCCTTCAAAAGGGCCAACGATTCCGGCAGCTTCGAGTTGGTCAATCAATCGACCCGCTCTGTTGTAGCCTAGTTTCAGTTTTCGCTGCAATAACGAAGCCGATCCCTGTTGTGCGTTTACAATAACTTCGGCCGCTTCTCTAAACAAACTATCTCTTTCAGAAATGTCCATTTCCAGATTAATACCACTGTCTTCCCCAATAAATTCTGGAAGCAGATAAGCGGTGGCATACGCTTTTTGAGAACCTATAAAATCAACAATTTTTTCTACTTCAGGAGTATCCACAAAGGCACATTGTACACGTACAACATCATTTCCGTTCGAATACAATAAATCACCTCGTCCTATTAATTGGTCAGCTCCCTGAGTATCCAAAATGGTTCTGGAATCAATTTTGGAAGTTACTCTAAAAGCGATTCTCGCAGGAAAGTTGGCTTTGATTAACCCCGTAATTACATTCACCGAAGGTCTTTGCGTGGCAATAATTAAGTGAATACCAATGGCACGAGCCAATTGCGCCAAACGGGCAATAGGTACTTCAACTTCTTTTCCGGCGGTCATAATCAAATCGGCAAACTCATCAACAACCAATATAATATAAGGTAAAAAACGGTGTCCGTTTTCCGGATTCAGTTTGCGGTTTTTGAATTTCTCGTTGTATTCCTTGATGTTTCGCACCATCGCATCTTTCAACAGGGAATAACGGTTGTCCATCTCCACACAAAGCGAATTCAAAGTGGTGACTACCTTGGCGTTATCAGTAATAATGGCATCTTCGGTATCCGGCAGTTTGGCGAGATAATGTCTTTCTATTTTGTTGAAAAGCGTAAGTTCAACTTTTTTCGGGTCAACCAAAACGAATTTTACTTCGGCAGGATGTTTTTTGTATAAAAGCGAAGTTAAAACCGCATTCAATCCAACCGATTTTCCTTGTCCGGTCGCTCCCGCCATCAATAAGTGAGGCATTTTGGCCAAATCGACAACAAAAGTTTCATTCGAAATGGTTTTACCAAGTGCAATTGGTAGTTCCATTTCGGCTTCCTGAAATTTAGCCGAGCCAATGGCACTTTTCATGGAAACCATTGTTGGAGTTTTATTTGGTACCTCGATACCAATGGTTCCTTTTCCAGGAATAGGAGCAATGATACGAATTCCCAATGCCGATAATGACAAAGCGATATCATCTTCTAGGCTCTTGATCTTGGAAATGCGGATTCCAGCTTCGGGAACAATTTCATACAAAGTTACCGATGGGCCTACTGTCGCTTTAATTTGTGCGATTTCTATTTTGTAATTGCGAAGGGTATCGACAATTTTATTTTTATTTTCTTCGAGTTCTTCTTGGTTGATGGTAATTCCGCCAGTAGAATATTCTTTTAACAAATCGATGGTTGGGAATTTGTAATTAGACAAATCCAAAGTTGGATCAAACAATCCAAAATCTGATACCAATCTCGACGCCAAATTGTCTTCGATAATGTCTTCTTCTATGGCTTTTTCAATCACAAAAGCTTCGTTTTTTTCAGGTTCAGCGATTGGTTCGGGTTGTATAGGCAGTGGTTTTAGTGTAGGCTCCAAATTGATTTCAGAAGCAGTTGAAATAGTTGGTTTCAAGGCTTCTTTATTGATTTCAAATTGAGTTCCAGCATTCTTTAAATGGATATTATCCCATTCCTCCTCTTTTTCTTCAACGGCAAATTCTTCTAAATTATAGGCACTTTCATTAGGTTCAGGTGCTGATAATGGTGTAACAGCCAAGTCTTCACTAATTTCTTTTTTTGTTTTTTCAAAAAAGGATTGCACTTTTTCTGGTGATACCTGCAATTTGAAAATCAAATAAATAATCAACCCAAAAATTAGTAATAGAAGCGTTCCGGTTTTGCCAACATAGTCTTGTGCAAATAAATTCAATTCGTAACCTATTGTCCCTCCCAATTCAGGTAACGAAGTGGCAAAGAAACCACACAAAACGGATAAAATGATGATGGCGAATAAATCCCAAAACCAAACACTTTTTAGTTTTTTAATCGAAAGATTCAAAATCAGGTACATTCCAGTCAGGAAAAATAAGCGAACAAATAAAAAGGATGCGATACCAAAGCCACGATAAACAAATAAATCGGCAAGATAAGCGCCAAATTTACCCAGCCAGTTCTGAACTTCTTCTTTACGGTTTGTTAATTCAGAAAGTGCACTTTGATCAATTTGTCCATAAATGAAAAAGGAAACAAATGCGACCAATAAAGCTACAGAGAACAATACCAAAAGAAATCCCAAAACAATTTTATGTTGTTTGGAGATTCCCCAAGATTTTGGTGCTGCAGTTTCGGTTGTGCTTTTTTTATCTGAAGATTCTTTTTTTGTTGATTTTGCCATTCTAGAAATTAATTGAACCTATAAAAATTTTGGGACATAAATAATTAGACCAATTGCAATCGCAGTTAATGCGGCAAAAAATACTGCACCAGCTGCAATATCTTTTATGAAACCAATTCTTTCATGATAATTTGGGTGAATAAAATCGGCAATTTTTTCTACAGCCGTATTTAGCCCCTCAATACTCATGACTAAACCGATGGCCATAGTTTGAATAAGCCATTCGGTGGAAGTGATATGAAAATAAAAACCGGCAATTGTCATTAAGATTCCAATTGAAAACTGAACCATAATGCTGTGCTCGGTGGTAATTAATTTTACGGCGCCCAGAAAAGCGTATTTTACGCTTTTCAATCGGCCGGTAAGTAATGTATTGTCTTTTTGAAATTCCATTATAAATTATTAATTATGACTATCTGCTAATCAGACCAAAAAAAGGAATGTTGTTTTTTTACCATTAAGAGATTAAGAAAATTAAGTTTTTGGGCTTAATGAACCTTAATATTTTAATGGTTTTAAAAGAAAAACAACTTTATTTTTTAATAAACCACCAACATTTTGGATTGGTATTATTAACCGATAGTCATTATTATTAAAGTGCTGCTAAAGCCTCTTCGTAATTAGGTTCGTTTGCAATTTCCGCAACTTGTTCAGTGTGTTTTACAACTCCGTTTTCATCAACAACGATGATTACACGTGAATGTAAACCACTTAATGGACCATCAACGATGTTTAAACCATTGCTTTTTCCGAAACTTCCTTCTTGAAAATCAGATAGGTTAATCACATTTTCTAAACCTTCAGCTCCACAGAAACGTTTTTGAGCAAATGGTAAATCTCTTGAAATGCACAAAACGCTTGTGTTCTCTAATTTGCTTGCAGTTTCGTTGAATTTTCTAACTGATGTTGCGCAAGTTCCTGTATCGATACTTGGGAAAATATTTAAAACTAATTTTTTACCCGCAAAAGTGCTTAAATCTGCTATTGATAAATCGCTTTGAACCAATTTGAAATCAGCTAGTTTTGATCCTACTTTTGGTAAATCACCTGAAGTGTTTATTGGGTTTCCTCCTAATGTTATTGTAGCCATAAATGTTTGTTTTTTTGTGAGGTTCAAAAGTAAGGATTAATATTTGAATCTAAAAGAATTTGTTTTTTTCAGTTTTCTGTTTTCTGTTTTCTGTTTTCAGTTTTCAGTTTTCTGTTTTCTGTTTTCTGTTTTCTGTTTTCTGCTTTCTGCTTTCTGCTTTCTGCTTTCTGCTTTCTGCTTTCTGCTTTCTGCTTTCTGTTTTCTGCTTTCTGCTTTCTGTTTTCTGTTTTCTGTTTTCTGCTTTCTGTTTTCTGTTTTCTGTTTTCTGCTTTCTGTTTTCTGCTTTCTGTTTTCTGCTTTTTCTTTTCCGCGAGAAGGATAGGAGCAAGCTACCAAAGTAGCGCGGATAGCCTGACAGCATCCCGGAAAAAGGGCGTATAACCGTAAAGAGAATTTTGCCCTTTTTTCGGGATGGTGGCTCGCCCAAATGGTTTAAAACAAAAAAAAACGCAATCTATTACAGATTGCGTTTGGGGATATATAGTAGTTGGTTATTTGTCTATTGATCCGAGAACTCTTTTCATAAAAGTATTCAAGGCTTCTTTTTTGTCGGTTCCCTGTTGGGTCATTTTGTGTACTTCAAGGGCGCCGTACATATTTGATATCAATTCTCCAATGACATCTAATTCTTCATCTTTCAGGGAAGGAATTTCGGTCATGGCTTCCAGTACTTCAAGCGTTTCGATGATGTAATCCTGGTCGTTATCTTCAATGAATTGCGTCAGGTGTTTTATTACGGGTAATTTCATTTATTTACGTGTTTGTTGTTTTGAGTTTATTGTTTGTTGTTAGGGATTCAACAATAAACCACTAACTCTAAACTATAAACTGTTAAGCAATTTCATTAACCAATTCGATCAAAACTTCCTGTTTGTTGGTTTGGGTTTCGTTTACCAATTTTCCGTTTACGAAAGTGGCAAATGTAGGCAGGTTGCTTACGTTGGCCAGTTTTCTTGATTCTGGTGAGCTTTCAGCATCAACCAATACAAATGAAATTCCGTCGTTGTCCAAAGCCAGTTTTTTGAATTTTGGCTTCATGATTCGGCAATTACCACACCATGTAGCGGAGTATTGTACCACTACTTTTTCGTTTTGCGCTATTAAAGCGGCTAACGTGTCTTCGTTTAATTCGATTAACATAATTTTCTGAGATTCTAAGTTACTAAGATTCTGAGATTCTAAGTTTTTTAGAAACTTAGCAACTTCAATTTATTAATAAGATTTGAGATTTTTTTAGTTTCTGAGATTCTAAGTTTCAGAAAGTCTTAGCGACTCAGAAACTTAGAATCTTAGTAACTTTTTTATTAGTTTAAGCTTAAATATTCTGCAGTACTTTTTCTGTCGGCAGTCATTGCTTCTTTACCAGCTTCCCAGTTTGCAGGACAAACTTCACCTTTGGTTTGGATGTGAGTGTAAGCATCAACCAAACGTAAATACTCGTTTACGTTACGTCCTAATGGCATATCGTTTACGCTTTCGTGGAAGATTTTTCCAGTCTCATCAATTAAGTAAGTAGCTCTGTAAGGTACGTTTGAACCTTCGATGATAACTGAATCTGTTTCTTCGCTGTAGCTTGTAGATTCAACATCAAGAATTCCTAAAATGTTTGCCAAGTTTCTGTTGGTGTCTGCAAGGATTGGGTAAGTAACACCTTCAATTCCTCCATTGTTTTTTGGAGTGTTCAACCAAGCAAAGTGAACTTCATTTGTGTCGCAAGAAGCTCCGATTACGATTGTATTTCTTTGTTCAAATTCTGGTAAAGCAGCTTGGAAAGCATGTAATTCTGTTGGACATACAAAAGTGAAATCTTTTGGGTACCAAAACAAAAGTACTTTTTTGTTGTTATTTGTAGCTTCTTCGAAGATGTTGATTTTTAAATTATCACCCATTTCTGAGATAGCGTCTACTGCAATACTTGGGAATTTTTTACCTACTAATGACATATTAAATTGATTTATTATTATTTGTTGTTTTTATTGGTGCAAATATAAAGCATCTAAAAAGAGCTTATAAATAAATTTTTATTATTATTATTTATAAAGCGATAGTGTTGTTTTATGGTTTTGGGTTAGATTGTTGTTAATGAAACTGGTAGACTTCCTTTTCCTTTTTTGTCTTCCAATAATTGTTGGGCCGCACTTTCTTGAAATTCTTTAAAATCTTGATACATCATAACGATTCCGCATGTTTTTTCGATGTTTGGAATCACCTGTAAAGCGTATGGATTTCCAAAAACATAAAGAATGCATTTTTTTGTTTCAAATAATTGCCCTAGAAATTCCAAAACCGAATCTTCCAAATCAAATTTGTTCAAAGGTTTTGCTTTTGGAACAAATAAAGAAACGAGAATAGTGTCAAATGGTTGAAGATCCTCTTTTATTGAGGTTTCACTTAAATCATCGGCATTTTCGATAGCATATTCGGGAGAAGGCAAAACGGTTGCCAAGTTTGTAAAGAAAGGGTTTTCGATAGTTTTGTAAACGCATAATTTGGCAAGTCGCTCCCTGTTTTTGGCATCAAAAAGAAGGATTGAACTATTTTTGTCCTTGATTTCGGTAATGCAATAGTCGGCAATCTTTCTGTTTAATTCTGAAGTAGTTTTAAAGTCAAAATCAGCTGCGAAACTTGGATTTGGATCAAAAAGTCCTGCCTTTTGTTTGCATTTCAAGATGCGGTTTAAACTGGCTTCTATTCGTTCTGGTGTTGCATTTTTAAGAATTTCCTGGATTCCTTCGGCTACGTTTTCGGCAAAGCAGAGAACGTCGTTTCCGGCATTGAAAGCTTCCCATTCCAGTTGGCCTTTAGTTTCGTATAATTTGGAGACACTATGCATATTTAAAGCATCCGAAATCACCAAACCATCATAACCCAATCGTTCTCTTAAAAGTTTTTCAATGATATTTTTGGATAAAGTGGCCGAAGTTTCTTTCCCTTCATTCAGTGACGGAACGGCCAAATGTCCAATCATGATGGAATCGACCTGATTTTCGATCCCTTTTATAAACGGAACCAATTCGTTTTCTAATAATTGCTCCAAATTTTCATGTAAAACGGGAAGTCCCAAATGGGAATCCACGCTTGTGTTTCCGTGTCCTGGGAAGTGTTTCAGACAGCCCAAAATTCCAGCATCCGACATTCCGCGAAGGTATTCCAAAGCGTATTGGGCGACCTTTTCTTTATTAGAACCAAAAGAACGATACCCAATCACCGGATTGTTTGGATTATTATTAATGTCTGCCAATGGAGCCAGATTGTAATGAATTCCAGCCGATTTTAAGTCTAATGCAATTTGTTTCCCAACTTCATATACCAGATTGATTTTTCTTTCGGGCAATGCGCCAAGGGTGATGGCGTAGGGGTATTGAGGTGTTTTCTCAACTCGCATGGCCAAACCCCATTCGGCATCAATACACATTAATAAAGGAGTAGGAGCGCATTTTTGATAACGAACTATCAAATCTTTTAAACGCTGAAAGCTTTCATCATTAAATACTACTTTTTTCTTAGACTCATAGTTTGTTGCCGCACTGGCTCGGCTATGAAAAAAAGTCAACCCACCAATATTGTGTTCTTTGATTAAACTTTCCGTTTCCTGAATATTTTCTTCTGTGTCGTTGATAAAGACTGCAGGAAAAAAGAATTGCCCTATTTTTTGTTCTAGTGTCATTATTTAAAAAAAATTAAGAATCTATTTTTTTTCCGTAGTCTTTCGGGAAAATTAAATAGCGGGATAAAATTAATCCTGGAAATGTTGCCAAAAATACCCAAATAAAGAAATTTCCATATCCTAAATATTCCTGTATAAACCCACTCGCCATACCGGGAAGCATCATTCCCAAAGCCATAAAACCGGTTGCGATTGCATAGTGAGCTGTTTTTGATTCGCCTTCGGCTACATAAATTAAATACATCATAAAGGCCGAAAAGCCCAAGCCATATCCAAATTGCTCTGCAACAACTGTTGCATAAATATAGTAAATTGAGGTTGGATGAAAGTGTGCCAATAAGATAAATCCAATGATAGGAAGATGCATCGCCAGGAACATTGGCAGCATCCATTTACGTAAGCCGCCTCTGGAAATTATGATTCCGCCTAATATTCCTCCAATAACAAGAGCAAAAACGCCAAATGTTCCATATATAATTCCGACATCTTCGGTTGCTAATCCCATACCATTTTTTTTTATCGCATTGAGATCGCCTTTGGATTTTATTAAAATATCGATTAGTATTGCTCTTTTCGGTTTAACATCTTTATCAAATTTGTGAATATCATTTTTATTTACCGGTTTTGTGTCAAATGGAATATTTTCATTTCGCATTACAGACGTAATAGGTAAATAATAATACAATAGATTTTTTTCGGGAATGGATAGATAAATTCCTTTTTTAACTTTTGTGTTAAATATATTTAATGCGTTTAATTGTTGTACATCATTTGGTTTTTCTACTAGCTCATATCCTTTAGGGTCTATCATAAAAGGAGTCAGCATTTTTAATAATTGGGATTCACCCAATCTGAAAAGCAAAACGAAAGCTACAATGATACCAATTTGTTTTTTTTGGAAAAAAGAGGTGAAAATCTCTTGAAAACTATGTTTATGTGCTACTTCGGCTTCAGAATTCTCTTCGACCGTTGGGGTGATGAAAAAGTTATATACGGTAAGCAAAATCATTATTATCGCTACAAAAACCATTGTGTAGGACCAGGCTTTTGTCTTGTCCCCAAATTTGTCTTCCAAAAACCCCGCCAAAATTACCATCAAACCATTGGCGGTAAGCATTGAAAGTCTATAGAAAGTGCTTCTGATTCCGAGGAAAAAGGATTGCTCTTCTTTGGCTAAAGCAATCATATAAAATCCGTCACTGGCAACATCATTGGACGCCGAAGCAAAAGTCGCTACCCAAAATAGCGCCAAACTCATCATGAAAAATTGATTTGTACTAATGGATAATCCCACGATTAGGAATACTATCGAAATCACAAGCTGCATCGCCAAAAACCATTTTCTTTTGGTGGCATACAAGTCAATGAAAGGGCTCCATAACGGTTTTATAACCCAAGGCAGATACAGTAAACTGGTGTAAAAACCAATGTCATCATTGTTAATACCCAAATCTTTGTACATAATTACTGAAACCGAAATGATGATGGCATACGGAAATCCCGATGCGAAATTCAAAAACGGAATCCAATACCAAGGCTTGTTTTCTCTCATTTGCTTATGTTTATGGTTTATGGTTTATGGTTTGTGGTTTGTGGTTTGTGGTTTGTTGTTTGTGCCTAATGTTTTCAGTTTTTTTATTAAACTTTGACAATTTTAACGATAAACAACAAACCATAAACAATCTTACCTTTATTTTGTTTGCGTTTCTACCTGTAAATCGATTACTGTTTCGGGGCTTTCGTTGGCGTAATAATCGACAAAAGTAAAGGCAAAAGCTGTTTTGCCTATCATTTTATAAGTAGGAACTTCGATTTCGAACGCATTATTCTCTTCTACAACGGCAATTTTATCCAGAATTTGCGAAGCATCTTTTATGTTTATTTTTGAAACATCTTTGGCACCATACACGACTATGTATCTCACTTTGGCTAATTGCTTTGGCTTCTGAAAAGAAATGTAATAATTGGCTGTATCTTTTGTGATGGAATTAATCAACAGACTTTCTGTAAGTGTTTTTTTGAAATTAGGGACAGGCAACGGCAGAGCAGGATATTTATACTCGTTTTCTTGAAGCAGTTTTACAACATCCTGATTTTTGCCAACAAACCATTTGGCACTATAAAAACCATTTCCCTGTACATTCGCATAAGAACGGGTAAGGTCAATCTGATTCGGAATTTCAAATTTGTTGTTCCATTTTTTATCAGAGTCGGATTTGATTTTGTAAATACCGTTTCCTACATAAAGTGCCGTATTGCTTGGCGTGTTTTCAGACCACCATTTCATCAGTTTGGCATACGAAGCTGTTCTGTGGTCAATACTCCAGTAGAGTTGCGGAAGAATATAATCGATCCAGTTGTTATTCATCCAGTCCATTGGATCGGCAAATAAATCGTCATAATTGGTTTGTCCAGACTGTGTGTCGGAGCCTTTTGGGTCTACCGATTTGTTGCGCCAAACTCCAAAAGGACTGATGCCAAATTGTACCCAAGGTTTTATTTTTTTTATTGTAAAAGAAATGTTTTTGACAAAAGTAGTCACATTAGAACGTCTCCAATCAGCAAGTGAAAGTCCGTTTCCGTATTTTTGATAAGAATCCGTGTCATTAAATGCTATTCCATTTATCTTATAAGGATAAAAATAATCATCAAAATGAATCGCATCAACATCATATTTCATTACCACTTCTTCAACTACCGATGTAAGATGTTGTTGCACTTCTGGCAATCCAGGATTGTAATAATATTTACCGCCATATTCAATCATCCATTCGGGATGCTTGAAATAATCGTGGTTGGGACTTAAAGTTTCGGTTTTTAAGTCAAAAGTGGCACGATAGGGGTTGAGCCAGGCGTGAAATTCAAAGCCACGATCATGAGCTTCGGTAATCATCCACTCGAGATAATCAAAATTAGGATTTGGTGCTTTGCCTTCTTTTCCAGTCAGATAACGTGACCACGGTGCCAACATACTTGGATACAAAGCATCACCCACGGAGCGTATTTGAACAATGACAGCATTGTAATTGAGTTTTTGATAAGTATCCAGAATCTCCAGATAATCGGCTTTTTGCTTTTCAACTGGGTCAGTATTGATTTTTGGCCAGTCGATATTGACAACTGTAGCAATCCAAACAGCACGAAATTCGTTTTTTGGATTCATTTCTCTCTTTTGGGAATACCCAATAATCGTTGAAAATAAAAGATATATGATAGAGAATAGTAGCGACTTTTTTAAATTCATTTTTGATGTTTTTATGCAGGATTCAAAAGTAGTTTTTTTAGTGAAGTTTATTCAATTAATTAGTAATAAAATTTGATTGAAAAAAGCGATAAATGGATTGGATTGCCAGCCTTAAATTTTGATATTTTTTTGGTTCTTTATTTTTAAAAAAAACATAAAAAACAAAATCTTTAATTATTTGGCATTGTTTTAGATAAGTCATTTGGAATAAATTGGGATTATTTTTTTGAAATTTCTGTTAAATTTTAAAATTGTAATAATGTTAAATAATATTTTTTTGATATGTACTTTTTGAATGTATATTTGATTTTTTTAATAAAAAAATAGAAAATATTGTTTTTAACTCAAAAATATAGAAAAAAGGCAATCACGATTTTAAAGATTGAATTTGGTTATATTTGATAATGTACTTTTTTTATTCACTTAAAAAAACAACGAATAAAATACTTTTTAATTGTTTCTAATATAAAATATACAATATGGCATTTAAAGATCTTTTTAGAAAAAAAACAGTTCAGGATATTTTAAAGCAGGTCGAAAAAAACGAATTGGAAGGGCATGAATCGTTGGGAAAGCATTTGACGACTAGGGATTTAACTGCTTTTGGAATTGCCGCTATTGTTGGTGCCGGTATTTTTAGTACCATCGGAAAAGCAAGTTTTGACGGAGGACCAGCTGTAATTTTCCTGTTTTTGTTTACTGCCATAGCCTGTAGTTTTGCTGCCTTTGCTTATGCAGAATTTGCTTCGATGGTTCCGGTTTCTGGGAGTGCTTATACTTATTCGTATGTTGCTTTTGGAGAATTGATTGCCTGGATTATTGGCTGGGCGCTGATTATGGAGTATTCGGTCGGAAACATAACGGTCGCCATATCGTGGAGTGATTATTTCACAGGGCTACTCTCCAGCGGGGGAATACATTTGCCGCAATGGGTACAAATGGATTATCTTACAGCTTCTAATGGTTTTAGGGATGCTACGGCCTTGATGGAAGGCGGGAAATCTTTTGAGAATTTGAGCGCCGGATTGCAAGATGCTTATACAGCCTGGACTACTTCGCCTGTGATAGGTTCTTTTCATGTTGTTGCCGATTTGCCTGCTTTGTTAATTATTGTTTTTATTACCGCGTTGATTTATAGAGGGATGAAAGAATCTCGTAACGCTAGTAATCTAATGGTAGTAGTCAAATTATGTATCGTTCTTTTGGTAATTGCTGTCGGGATATTTTATGTGGATACAGATAATTGGAGTCCTTTTGCTCCAAATGGAGTTTCTGGAGTTTTAAAAGGAGTATCGGCAGTTTTCTTTGCCTATATCGGATTTGATGCTATTTCTACGACTGCCGAGGAATGTAAAAATCCACAGCGTGATTTGCCTCGTGGTATGATGTGGGCAATTATTATTTGTACACTTCTTTATATCGCCATTACTTTGGTTTTGACCGGAATGGTGAGTTATAAGTCCTTGGATGTTGGAGATCCTTTGGCATTTGTTTTTGATGAGTTACATTTAAAATGGATGTCGGGTATTGTTGCTGTGAGTGCCGTTGTTGCTATGGCGAGCGTATTGTTGGTTTTTCAATTAGGGCAACCGCGTATTTGGATGAGTATGAGCCGTGACGGTTTGTTGCCAAAGAAATTCTCTAATGTGCATCCAAAGTTCAAAACGCCTTCATTTGCAACTGTTGTAGTTGGTTTTGTTGTGGCGATTCCTGCATTGTTTATGAATTTGACGATGGTTACCGATTTATGCAGCATCGGAACTTTATTTGCCTTTGTTTTGGTTTGTGCGGGAGTTTTGGCGTTGCAAAATAGAACCGATATTCCAAGAGGAAAATTCAAAACGCCTTACATCAATTCCAAATATATTTTCCCATTATTGATTGTAATTGCTTTGGTAGTTTCATTTAAATATAATGAAAAAGCAACAATGGGTTTTATTACTAATGAAACTAAAATTAATGATTCGGAGGCCATTATTACTTCTTTAAATAAAGAAGAAACCCAAAAAGTATATGATTACCTTTTGAGTATTGAAGGGAAAATAAGTGTGAGCGAAAAATTGGATGCTGAGGATTTGTTGAGTAAATATCAGGAAGATGAAACGAAATATGCCAGTGTTGTGGCAGGATTACCAATATCGGATACAGTTAAATACGAAAGTGGTTTTGATTTGTTTAAACACAAAATTCCGATGTGGATTTTCTTGTTTGTAGTAGTTGGATTGGCTTTTTGGGCTTACAAAGAAAATTTGTCTTTGATTCCGCTTTTAGGTTTGGTTTGCTGTTTGTATATGATGGCAGAATTGAGCGTTTGGAATTGGATTTATTTTACGATTTGGTTACTAATAGGATTGATTATCTACTTTACCTACAGCCGAAAAAACAGTAAGCTGAATTTGGAGAGAGAATAGTTCTAATGACTTAGAATATATAATGTCCTGTGTTTTAAAATGCAGGGCATTTTTTTTCTAATCTTATTGAAAATTAAGATCGCTTTAATTGCCTTAAACGAGGTTGGTTTTTATATTTTTTTGTTTGATTTAAAATTTAGGGAAGAGTTGGTAATAGTCATAGGAGTCAGTTTTTATTCTTCTAATAAAGTTTCAACTTCTTTTTGTAAAATGGGTAAGTTTCGAATCACAATTCCCCAAATTACATCATCAGAAACAGAATCATATCCATGAATTATTCTATTTCTGACATCAACAATTTTTCTGGAATTTGAAATTTCGATTCTGTTTTCCTGTTTTAAAATTCGGCTCATTGCTTCGCCAATAATTTCGATGTTTCTTTCAACGGCCCTTTTTGTTCTTAAATCATTTTGATAGATTTCAAACATTTTTGGAGTTTCGATAAAATAACTTTCAATTTCGTTTATTGAACTTAAAATGTCAAATAGCCATGTTTTAATATTGTTATCCATAAATCAATTTTTTATTTTGATTTAGAGTTTTTCTAAAGTAAGGATTTTTTATTGCTTTTTCTTCTAATAAATCAACAGTTCTTTTGAAAATATTTTCCAATGAAAATTTAAGATTGTAATAATTATCTCCATAATCAAGAACATCTAATTGTTCAAAATCTACAATTAAGTCTATGTCACTTTCATTGTTGAATTTATCAGTTAAAACGGAACCAAAAGCATACAAAGATTTTACTTTATGCGTTTTGCACAAGTTCAGGATGTCTTTATTATGGCTTTCTATTAAGTTCATTTGAATTAATTATAATTTCAAAGTTACACAAAAAAAATAGATTTTTATTTTCTCAAAATTTATTTAGCATTTCTGCAAACGGTAGTCTGTGAAAAAAACTTCTGTTTGATTTTGGGCACGAGCGGGACGCTCGCGCTAGCGGGGAAACCTGAGTTTGTTATTATTGTTTTGACTCCAGCTTCAGCTGGAGGATTAGTATTTTGGGAGGAATAATTGGCTTTAGCCAAATAAAGTTGTTGATTTTTTAGGCTAAAGCCAATTTGCCTTTGAACTTAAGTAACTCCAGCTAAAGCTGGAGGCAATTGAATTTCATGATTCTAAATACTTATGGTGTATCAGACAACCAATTTTCAGTTTTAATTGCTCGTACGAATTTGAAAACAATCAATTTTTAAATCTACTTTTACTCATTTAAAACCATTTGATGATTTCTTCTGCAATGATTGAATGACCCAGTGCATTGGGGTGATTACTTTGTGACATATAATCGTCTAAGCATTCACAATCTGCCTTTATTTTTTTAAATCTGGAATAGCTGTCAGCAAGACCGATGTTGTATTTCTTAGCTAATGCAGTTATTTGATTGGAATGTTGCTCTAGTTCATTGCCATTCTCGGATAAATTAACTTTTAAGTCAGGCGATGGTGTTAGTAAAATTATTTTTATTCCTTTTTGTTTAGCTCTTGTAATCATTTTTTCCCATGCTTTCCTTGAGTCTTCAAGTCCAACCTTTCTATCGTTTAATGCATAGTCGATAAACAAAATATCGGGTTGATGATTTAGAACTTCTGTTTCAAATCTTTTTTGACCACCCACTGAAGTTTCTCCGCCTATTGAGGTAATAATGATATTAATTACAGCAAATGGATATTTTTCTTTTAATCGTTTAAGTACCTGAAATGGGTATGAGTCAAATGTGTTAACATTAGGTGTCTTGAAATAGCCTGCTGGCACACTATGCCCGTGAAATACCAGATTAATAGTCCGGTTATTCGGCCATTCTTTTATGAGCTCTTTCTTTGCATCACTTAAATAGTTCGATTCGTCAGAAATGCTTTCACTATCACTCTTGTCATAATTACTTGCTGTTAATAAAAATAATAATGTCAATAAAAATGGGATTCTCATATTCGTTCGTTTATAGTTTGTTTTTTTTTAGAGCTTGCCTAGAAAGTTCTTGTACTACATCAGGTTTGGACTAAATTAATCCGTACTATCTGGTTTTTTTAGGCTAGAGCAATTTGCTTTTGGTGGCAGTTTTTTATTGTATTGCTTTAATAAATTCTTTCATTTCATCCATTTTACCCACTGTAATTCTTGTCCATTTACCTTGTTCTTCATATATTCTTCCCCCTTGAATATTGTTGTTTTCTAATTGCTTGAAATAGTCCTTGTTGTATTTTTCAAGTGAAAAATAGATAAAATTTGTATTAGAAGAAATGCATTCACAATTTAATTTTTTGAGTTCGCTGATTGTATATTGTCTTACATTTTCATTTAGCAAGAAGCAATTTGAAACAAATTTATCATCTTTCAACGAAGCTATAGCAGCAAGTTTTGATAATACACTAACACTATTATTTGTATTGGATTGCAAATTTGCCAAATTATCAATTATTGTTTTGTTCGCAATTGCATACCCAATACGTGCTCCAGCCAAACCATATATTTTGGAAAATGTTTTGGCGATAATAATATTTTTGTGGTCATTAACGATATTGCTAAGGGATTGCTGTTTAGTAAATTCCAAATAGGCCTCATCAATTAATACAATTGTATTTTGTGAAATCTTGGTTACAAATTCTACCAATGCTTCTCTTTCACAAATTGTCCCTGTTGGGTTATTTGGATTACAGATATAAACAAGTTTTGTATCTTGGTTTACAGCTTCCAACATAGCTTGCAAATTAATTTTCTTGTCGGTTGTAAGAGGTACTTTATTTTTCGTTAAACCTAAATTATCTAATGTTACTGTCCAATAATCATAGCTGGGGTCTGCGATCACATAATTTCCTTTGTCTAGTGATACAAATTTTGCAACCAAATCTAAAATTTCAGTTGAACCAGCTCCTAGCAATATATTTTCGTCTTTAACACTATTTCTTTTTGCAAGGTCAGAAATCAGTTGTGTCGCAACATCCCAATTATATCTGTTACTAATATTCGCATTGTCTACAAATGCTTTCCTTGCTAATGGAGACGGACCATAGGGGTTTTCATTTGAGCGTAAAAAAATTAAGTTAGCATCATTCTCAAAACTATTAATTAAATTTTCTGATACAAGAGGAGAAGCAAATGAATTTATGTTTGTAAGTCCAATACCAGCTACTCCAATTCCAATTTTTTTCAGCCAAAGTCTTCTGTTCGTTTCCATATTTTCTTTTTCTTTAACTAGTCTTTAAAAAAATAGTTTGTTACAACCGCTGAGTGCTATAATTGCTACCAACTAGTTTGTATGGGAACAAACCCTCGTTTGTCCATCTATTACAGGAGTGATTGACTACGGTATGTATCGTTTTGTTGTTTTTCCCCGTGCTAGCGCGAGCGTCACGCTCGTGTCGACAAACTAATATTTTTTATTATACAAATGAAAAATAAATTTTGTTAAGGATTGCGGTCACGAGCGTGACGCTCGCGCTAGCGGGGTAGCTGTTACCAGCAGTAAAATTTATTTAACACTATAACTTTCGGAAATGTGGTTTTTAACATCAGAAAGAAAATCATTATAATTATTCAAAAAAACTCTAAAGTCAAGATTAATAAATTTTGGCTGGTTTGCTCTGTCATTAAAGTGTAAGTTATACGCAAAAACTACTGGATATTCAGAGCCTTTATATGCAATAATTTGTGGATTTATAAATGAGTGTTTGTAAGCATTAGATGTTTCATTTAGTTGTTGTAATAAGTATCGATATTTTTCAATAGTATTATTAAAAGGCGTTTTTAATTTTATGAATTCTCCAATTGAGCTTACGTTTATCTTTTTAGGATATTTACCAGTTCTTTGATAATCTGAACATATAGAAATTAAAGAAATTATTTCGTCTGCTGTTTTTCTTAACCAATAAAAAATCTGTTCAGTAATCATTATATCTAAATATGAATCGTCTAAATTAGACATATAAAACCCCATTTCGACATGTTTTTTTTGCTCATAAAATTTCTCATACAAGTCTACGATTTGCATATTAACGCATTCTATACGTATAATAATTTGTGACCACACTAAATTAAGATTTCCAAAATCACTATTAGGATTTAAACTTATGAATTGATTTGCATTAAAATGCGTTTTGTATTTTTTTAAGGCTTCTATAATAGGATATTCCATTGATGATTGTGGTTGTTTATTGCTGGTAACTAGTTTATATGGGAAACAAACCTTCTTTTGTCCTTCTATTACAATAGTTATTGACGAAGGTTTGTATCGTTTTGTTGTTTTTCAAAAATAATTAAAAAAGATTGCAAATCGGCAAAAGAACTTTTTATAGTCGTAACCTTTTGTATTTAGCTCATAGTGTTTTTTTATTGCATATTCCTGTCCTTATGAAAAACAAAACTTGTAAAATAGCCCCGATGGAAGTGGAAATCCCCGATTTAGAAAACAAGGCTTTTTTGCCGCAGTTTTCTAAATCGGGAATTGAAACGGACAGCGGGAGAAATCGTCTTATAAGTACCAAAATTTCTGCTCCAAAAAATCAATTAATTAGTTTGTTGAATTTGCTTGAGTTATTAAAAGGGTTTGTCTGTAATCCTTGAAGAAATCGTTATAATTCGAACAAAAAAGCTTAAATTTTAAACTTTAAACAAAACTTTATTCCTTACTTTTGCTTCGCTAAAATTATAAAACACATACTATGAGTTCATTTGACGTAGTCATTATAGGTTCTGGGCCTGGCGGATATGTTTCGGCTATTCGTTGTGCGCAATTGGGTTTCAAAACTGCAATTATCGAAAAATATTCAACTTTGGGTGGAACTTGCTTAAATGTTGGTTGTATTCCATCGAAAGCGTTGTTGTCTTCATCTCACCATTATGCTGAAATTAAGCATTTTGCCGACCACGGAATTGAACTTTCCGGTGAGGTAAAAGTGAATTTGGAGAAAATGATCGCCCGCAAACAAAGTGTGGTGGATCAAACATCGGGTGGTATTAATTTCCTAATGGATAAAAATAAAGTAACTGTTTTTAATGGTTTGGGTTCTTTTGTGGATGCGACTCACGTTGCCATTGCAAAAGCCGACGGAACTTCGGAAACAATTGAAGCTAAAAATATTATCATTGCCACAGGTTCAAAACCGTCTTCTTTGCCTTTTATCAAAATTGATAAAGAAAGAATCATTACTTCGACAGAGGCTTTGGCACTTAAAGAAGTTCCAAAACACCTTGTTATTATTGGTGGTGGAGTAATCGGAATTGAATTAGGTCAAGTGTATTTGCGATTGGGAGCAGAAGTTTCGGTTGTGGAATATATGGACAGAATTATTCCAGGAATGGACGGTGCTTTGTCTAAAGAATTGACTAAAGTGTTGAAAAAACAAGGAATGAAATTCTATACTTCGCACAAAGTTCAGTCGGTTGAAAGAGCAGGAGATGTAGTTACTGTGAAAGCTGAAAATGCCAAAGGTGAAATTATTACCCTTGAAGGAGATTATTCATTGGTTTCTGTTGGTCGTCGTCCTTATACTGATGGATTGAATGCTGATAAAGCCGGAGTAAAAATTTCGGATAGAGGACAAGTGGAAGTAAATGATCATTTGCAAACTTCGGTTCCAAATATTTATGCTATCGGAGATGTGGTTCGTGGAGCGATGTTGGCGCACAAAGCGGAAGAAGAAGGAACTATGGTTGCCGAAATTCTTGCGGGTCAAAAACCACATATTGATTATAACTTGATTCCAGGTGTTGTTTACACTTGGCCTGAAGTTGCTGCTGTTGGGCAAACTGAGGAGCAATTGAAAGCGTCTGGAGCTGAGTATAAAGTGGGAAGTTTTCCTTTCAAAGCTTTGGGTCGTGCTCGTGCAAGTGGTGATCTTGATGGTTTTGTGAAAATCCTTGCTGATGAAAAAACGGATGAAGTTTTAGGAATTCACATGATTGGAGCAAGAACTGCCGATTTGATTGCCGAAGCGGTTACCGCAATGGAGTTTAAAGCTTCTGCTGAAGATATTTCAAGAATGTCACACGCGCATCCTACATTTGCGGAAGCTATAAAAGAAGCGGCTTTGGCAGCTACTGAAAATAGAGCTTTGCACGTGTAATTTGCGATAAAGCGTAGAGACGCGATTAATCGCGTCTGTACTGCGTTTCAAAAAATATAAAACCCCGCCTTGTTCAAAACAAGGCGGGGTTTGTGTTTATGATAAAAAGATGTGCCAATGGGGAATAGAGACGCGATAAATCGCGTCTGTACGCAGATTTATGGTATAAATAATCCTTTGTAGTTGTCCCATTTGCTGTAAAGCAGAAAAATATTTCCCAGTAATAAAAAGGACGCTACCGGAATTCCTTCTGGAGCTAGAAATATATGTGTGCAAATGATATTCACAGAAATCGGCACTAAAAGAATATAAGTCAGTCGGTTGGATTTTCCGGTGATAAATGAAAGACCACAGGTTAGCTCAATTGTTTTTACCAAAGGCATTAAATACCCCGAAGCTTTTATTCCTTCATTGAATGTTTTCATGTTTCCTGTCAAGGGCGGTTCTGGAAACAGATGGAGAAAATAGCTTATGGATGCAAATAGTAATAGCAGTCCAATTAATGAACGAATGATGATAGTTGCAATTCTCATGTTTTGTAGGTTTTTGTTTTTAGGGGTAGTTGTTTATAATGCGTATTTATTAATCAAAATGCATAACAGATTTTCTGGTAAATAGACTTTTATAGCTTTTCCAGTGAGCATATATTAGAAATAAATTTCCTAAAAAAATAAATATGGCAAGCGGTAATCCATTTGGGTTTAAAAAGAAATCTATGAATAAAATATTTGTGCTTACCGGTAAAATAACAATGTTGGTTAAAACTACGTATTGGCCAAACAGGTATGAAACCCCGCACAATAGCACTATTGTTTTAATCAATGGCATCAGATAAACAGAAGAAATCAATCCAACATGGAAAGCTTTGAAATTTTCTGTACTTTCAAGCTCAGGCATTAAGTTGAAAAAATAGGCTATTGACATAGAAATTAATAATAACCCAATTATTGTGCGAATAAAGAAAGTTGCAGTTTTCATATTTTGAGTATTTAAGAAGTTAAATGTTTAAGTGATAATGCGTGATTATGTGGTTAATCAACCTTCATCCATTTACTTACATTGATAGCTTTCGGAGGCAAAAAAACTAAGTCCCTTTCATTAACAAATTTAGTTAATTTTTTTCTTATTTATTCGTTTTTTCATTATTTTCTTGGGTATATTTCTTTGGAATTGAGTTGTTTGTGTGAGTTTTTTTTGGTTGAATAGGGATTTTGGATAGTAAATGGGAAGTCAGGAAAAATAAAAAGGTTTTTAGTTTCGAAAGATATTTAACCGCAAATTATACCAATTTGAACAAATTAATTAGTGACAATTCGTGTCTGATAAATAGGCGAAGTAACCTTACCTATTTTCAGTTTGCCAACAAAATATATGGATTTATGTTAAATTGGTTTATTTAACTAAGACTCGGTTTTGTGAAATTTCCTATTGAGAAGCGGTTTTTTTTATTGTAATTTTGAAGTTCATAAAAAACAGCTATTTTTTTGAGAACTTCTATTCATAAAATTATTGAGGAACCATTACACTTTAAGCAGCAGCTTATTATTTGGGGACAACAATTTCGAGAGATAACTTTTCTGGACAGTAATTCATTTTCCGACAAATATTCTAGTTTTGACTGTGTATTGGCTGTAGATGCTTTTACATCTATAAAAACAGACTACTACAATGCTTTTGAAGATTTAAAACAATACCAACAGGCTACAAAAGACTGGCTGTTTGGTTATTTATCCTATGATTTAAAAAATGATATAGAGCATTTGGATTCCAATAATTTTGATGGATTGGATTTTCCTGATTTGTTTTTTTATCAGCCTAAAAAAATATTTTTGTTGAAAGGAAATCAGCTCGAAATTCAATATCTCAATATGTGTGATGATGAAGTTGAAGAGGATTTTAACGATATAATCGAAAGTCAAAAGTCGAAAGTTGAAGGTCATGAAAAAATCACTATCGAGCAGCGTATTTCGAAGCAACATTATATTGAGAAAGTAAATAAATTACTAGAACATATTCATCGTGGCGATTTGTATGAAGCCAATTTTTGTATGGAGTTTTTTTCTAAAAATGCAATAATCAATCCACTGGAAAAATTCTTTAGGCTTAATGAAATTTCAAAAGCTCCGTTTACTTTTTTTTTTAAAAATAATAAACAATTTTTACTTTCGGCATCACCGGAAAGGTATTTGAAAAAAGTAGGTGATAATCTCATTTCGCAACCGATAAAAGGAACTTCCAAACGATTTTCGGATCCTGTTGAAGATGAAATATCCAAAAATAATTTGGCTAATGACCCCAAAGAAAGAGCCGAGAATATTATGATAACCGATTTGGTTCGAAATGATTTGTCGAGAACGGCACAAAAATCGACTGTTGAAGTGAAAGAACTTTGCGAAATTTACTCTTTCCTGCAGGTACATCAAATGATTTCGACCATAACTTCTAAAATCGATTCTCAATATGCGGCAGTTGATGCGCTCAAAACCACATTCCCTATGGGAAGCATGACGGGAGCTCCAAAGTATGCTGCAATGAAAATCATTGAGGAGCTCGAAGAAACCAAGCGCGGATTGTATAGTGGGGCAGTGGGTTATTTTTCGCCCTCTGGAGATTTTGATTTTAATGTGGTTATTCGTAGCATTCTCTACAATCAGGAAAATAAATACGTGTCTTTTTCTGTAGGAAGCGCCATAACTTCACTGTCTATCCCCGAAAAAGAATATGATGAATGTTTGCTGAAAGCCAAAGCAATGCATGAAGTTTTGATGTGATTTTAATTGTGTAAATTCAAAATAAAGTCCATGTTTTTTCAAAATTAAAGTTGTGTGAAAAAATAATTAAATTTGGTGCATGAAAAACATAATTCAAAATCATATTGACAAAGAAATTCCTTATTTGAAGCAAAAAAAACTGCTTCTCGCAGTAAGTGGTGGTTTGGACAGTATGGTTTTATTGCATTTATTTCAGGAAATGAAATGTGATATTGCCATTGCACATTGCAATTTTCAGCTCCGGGGAATGGAGAGTTTTGGTGACCAAAAATTTGTGCAGGATTATGCCGAAGCCAATGAAATTCCCATTTTTGTAACCCAGTTTGATACCGAGGCTTTCGCCAAAGATTATAAATTTTCGACTCAGGTTGCTGCTAGGGAATTACGATACAATTGGTTTTACGAGTTATTGGAAACCGAAAATTTTGATTATATACTCACCGCTCATCACGCCGATGACAATCTTGAAACTTTTTTGATTAACCTTACACGAGGAACAGGATTGGAAGGATTGACTGGGATTCCGGTGCAAAATGACAGGGTGATTCGTCCCTTGCTTTTTTTGTCTCGACAAGAAATCGAAAATTATGCTAAGGCAAATGATATTCAGTGGCGGGAGGACAGTAGCAACGCATCGGATAAATATGTTCGGAACAAAATACGACATCATTTAATTCCCGTTTTGAAGGAGTTGAATCCCCATTTTATGAGTTCATTTTTGAAAACCGAAGGCTATTTGCAAGAATCATTGGCAATGGTCGAGGATGCCGCATCGATGGTTTATCAGCAAGTCGCTATTGAAGAGGGAGACCAAATTCGGTTTAAATTAAAACAACTGTTGCAATTGCCCAATTATCAGGCGTATTTGTACCAATGGCTGAAAGAGTATGGTTTTACCGCTTGGGATGATATTTACGATTTGGTAGCCAGCCAATCTGGTAAACAAGTTTTTGCAGCGGATTATAGATTGTTGAAAGACCGAGATTCTCTTATTTTATCGTCTATTTCAAATTTCGAGGAAAATTTGGAATTTAAAGTTGATAAAGATAATACAGAAGTTAAGATTCCCTTAAACATGATTTTTTCTAAAGCATCAACCATCAGTGAAGCTTCAAATAAAGCTATATTTGTAGACGAAAATCAATTGGAATTTCCGTTGGTAATTCGCAAGTGGAAAACTGGTGATGTTTTTCACCCACTTGGAATGGATGGGAAATCCAAAAAGCTGAGTAAATTTTTTAAAGACGAAAAATTATCTTTGATCGAAAAAGAAAATACATGGCTTTTATGCTCCAATAATCAAATTGTTTGGGTCATTGGTTTAAGAGCCGATCATCGTTTTAAAACCTTAAATGCAACCAAAAATATACTTAAAATTGAATTAATTTAGATCCCAATAATGAAGAAAATATTTTTTATACTTTTTGCTTTTTTGGCTTTTGCCAAAGTAAATGCACAAGTTTTGGATCCAGTGAAATGGACAACATCAATCGAGAAGAAATCAGAAACCAATTATATTTTGACATTCAGTGCCGTTATTGAAAAAGATTGGCATATGTATTCCCAATTCACTCCAGATGGAGGACCGCTTCCATTGGAGGTAGTTTTCAAGGATCAAAAAGGGAATTTTAATTTGGTTGGCAAAGCCAAAGAAAGTAAAACGACAAAGGCTTTCAATGATGTTTTTGGTGTTGATGAAATTTTCTTCCATGATAAGGCGCAGATTCAGCAGGAAATTACTTTGGTAAACCCTAAAACTGCTTCCATTCAAGCCGAATTGAGTTATCAGGTTTGTAAAGAAGTTTGCATCAATCAGGAAAAGAAATTCACTTTCAAAATTCCAACTACAGAACCTGCAGCAGCTGTAACAACGCCAGTTTCTACAGAAAAGAAAGATACTGCCAAAATAGACACGGCAAGCACATTTACAGTTGTTACCAAAAAAACTGCGACAGTAGAAAAAGTCGAAAACAAAGCTACAGAACAGTCAAAACCAGTTGCCGAAATTGGGTTATGGTCTATTTTTTTCATTGCTTTTTTCTCCGGTTTTGCAGCTTTGCTAACACCTTGTGTGTTTCCAATGATCCCAATGACGGTTAGTTTTTTTACCAAACAAAGTAAAAATAAAGCAGCCGGAATTCGCAATGCAATTATTTACGGAATTTCGATTATACTGATTTATGTGTTGCTGGGATTGTTTGTGACTTGGATTTTTGGTGCCGATGCGCTGAATGCTTTATCCACAGATGTTTGGTTTAATATTTTGTTTTTTATATTATTGGTGGTATTTGCCGTTTCGTTTCTTGGTGCTTTTGAAATCATGTTGCCAAATTCTTGGGCAAATAAAGTAGATAGCCAAGCGGATAGAGGAGGAATAGTTGGGATATTGTTTATGGCTTTGGCTTTGGCGATTGTTTCGTTTTCCTGCACAGGGCCTATTGTTGGAACGCTTTTGGTAGACGCTGCTTCCAAAGGGGGAATCGCTCCAGTAATTGGTATGTTTGGGTTTTCATTGGCGCTAGCCTTACCTTTTATGTTGTTTGCAATGTTCCCGGGATGGTTGCATTCGTTGCCAAAATCAGGAGGATGGCTGAATACGGTTAAAGTAGTTTTGGGATTTTTGGAATTGGCTTTGGCATTCAAATTTTTGTCCAACGCCGATTTGGTTTTACAATTGCATTTATTGGAAAGAGAAGTGTTTTTGGTAATTTGGATTGCCATTTTTGGAACCTTGGCTTTCTATTTATTCGGAAAAATTACGCTGCCTCATGATAGTCCGCTAACACATATTTCGGTTGGAAGATTGTCTTTGGGATTATTAGTTTTGTCTTTTACCATCTATTTAATACCGGGACTTTGGGGTGCACCTCTAAAATTGATCAGTGCGTTTCCTCCCCCAATGGAATACAGCGAAAGTCCGCTGGGTTTAGGAAATTTGAATAATGGAAACGCTTCAGCCGTAACTTTGCCGGAAGGAGCAGTTTTAGGGCCAAATCAAATCGTTGTTTTTAATGATTATGATAAAGGATTGGCTTACGCCAAAACGGTAAACAAACCTATAATGCTTGATTTTACAGGTCATGCCTGTGTAAATTGCCGTAAAATGGAGAACAACGTCTGGTCTGATGCAAGTGTACTTCCAATCCTAAAAAAAGAGGTTGTGGTCATTTCATTATATGTGGATGACAAAAGACCATTGCCAAAAAGCGAGCAGTTTACATCAAAACTTACAGGTTCTGAAATTGAAACAATTGGCGATAAATGGACCGATTTTATGATTTCCAAGTACAATACAAACACACAGCCTTTATACGTTTTAACCGACTTGGATGGAAATAATCTCAACGAAAAAAAGCCTACCATAAGCTATGTGAGTGTCGAAGAATACGAAGCTTGGCTGAAAGAAGGAATCTCGAATTTTAAGAAATAAGCTTAGGGATTAAGTTAAACCATGAAACCTGTTCATTACAAAATGGACAGGTTTTTTTATGTCCAATTTTTTCGAAATTCTGTTACTGTTTTTTTATTTTTTGTTTGAATCTAAATTTTGTAGATATTGGTTTTCTTTCAAAATATGAAAAGATGCAGTTAGTAGTTTTTTTTATTCATTTAATCGAAAATGTAATAAAAAGTAGATTAATGTATTCTTAATTCTATAAATTAGTGCTTAAGTGTTTGGAAAGTAGGTCGTTGAATTTGATTTTACGTGTTGAAATATTTTTCTTCAAAAACACTTTTTTCTTTACAAACCAGAAATAGATAGCCCCATCTATTGGTTGATATTTTATAATTGGCATATCCATATTCTTTATTATAATATTTAAAACCGAATAGATTATGAAACAACTTCTACCTAAATCACCATTTTTAACGTTTATTTTTCTGATTGCAAATTTGTTTTTTGCAACTGTAAGTTTCGGGCAGACTGTATCACTTGATCAGGCTGATTTGGATTACGCCCCAGGAGAAACAGTTTATATTACTGGAACTGGCTGGCATTCTAATGAAATAATTAATTTGCAGGTTGATCATCTTAGTCAACCTATTCCTGATCATGGAACGCCCGATCCTCATCTTCCTTGGACTGTTGAAGCGGATAGCTCTGGAAATTTTACTGCTTCGTGGGTTGTTACGGAATATGAATTGGGGGCTAACCTTTTGCTTAATGCTGATGGGTTATTGTCTGGGTATACTTATAAGGTGTTTTTTACGGATGGGCAAAGAGATTTTAATTCGCTTACTGTTGGTTCCCAGGCGGGTACAGCAACTTATGGAACAGCTGGATCACCTACATTTCTTGTCACAGTTTTTACTACTGCTAGTGGTGGTGGAACAAGTAATTTAGGACCTATTTCTCTTTCAATTACTGGATTGCCTGTCGGTGCGATACCTACTTTTTCTCCAGTTAGCCCATTAAGCGCAAGTGATACTACACCAAATCCGACTACAACACTTACAATTACGACTACGAGTAACCTAAATGCTGGCTCATATACTTTTACAGTAAAAGCTTCAAATACTCAAGGTAATAAAACAACATTTGTAGAATCCACCGGAACGCTTATTGTAACCAAAACACCTTTAAGCGTAACGGCAAATGCAGCTGGCAAAACTTATGATGGTTTGGCTTACAGCGGAGGTAACGGAGTTGCTTACTCAGGTTTTGTCAACAATGAAACGGCATCCGTACTAGGAGGCACATTGGCCTACTCAGGAACATCACAAGGAGCGATCAATGTTGGGCCATACGTGATTACCCCCGGAGGATTGACTTCAAACAATTATGCGATTACCTTTAATAACGGAATTCTAACAGTAGGAACTGCACCTTTAAGCGTAACGGCAAATGCAGCCGGCAAAACTTATGATGGTTTGGCTTACAGCGGAGGTAACGGAGTTGCTTACTCAGGTTTTGTCAACAATGAAACGGCATCCGTACTAGGAGGCACATTGGCCTACTCAGGAACATCACAAGGAGCGATCAATGTTGGGCCATACGTGATTACCCCCGGAGGATTGACTTCAAACAATTATGCGATTACCTTTAATAACGGAATTCTAACAGTAGGAACTGCACCTTTAAGCGTAACGGCAAATGCAGCCGGCAAAACTTATGATGGTTTGGCTTACAGCGGAGGTAACGGAGTTGCTTACTCAGGTTTTGTCAACAATGAAACGGCATCCGTACTAGGAGGCACATTGGCCTACTCAGGAACATCACAAGGAGCGATCAATGTTGGGCCATACGTGATTACCCCCGGAGGATTGACTTCAAACAATTATGCGATTACCTTTAATAACGGAATTCTAACAGTAGGAACTGCACCTTTAAGCGTAACGGCAAATGCAGCTGGCAAAACTTATGATGGTTTGGCTTACAGCGGAGGTAACGGAGTTGCTTACTCAGGTTTTGTCAACAATGAAACGGCATCCGTACTAGGAGGCACATTGGCCTACTCAGGAACATCACAAGGAGCGATCAATGTTGGGCCATACGTGATTACCCCCGGAGGATTGACTTCAAACAATTATGCGATTACCTTTAATAACGGAATTCTAACAGTAGGAACTGCACCTTTAAGCGTAACGGCAAATGCAGCCGGCAAAACTTATGATGGTTTGGCTTACAGCGGAGGTAACGGAGTTGCTTACTCAGGTTTTGTCAACAATGAAACGGCATCCGTACTAGGAGGCACATTGGCCTACTCAGGAACATCACAAGGAGCGATCAATGTTGGGCCATACGTGATTACCCCCGGAGGATTGACTTCAAACAATTATGCGATTACCTTTAATAACGGAATTCTAACAGTAGGAACTGCACCTTTAAGCGTAACGGCAAATGCAGCTGGCAAAACTTATGATGGTTTGGCTTACAGCGGAGGTAACGGAGTTGCTTACTCAGGTTTTGTCAACAATGAAACGGCATCCGTACTAGGAGGCACATTGGCCTACTCAGGAACATCACAAGGAGCGATCAATGTTGGGCCATACGTGATTACCCCCGGAGGATTGACTTCAAACAATTATGCGATTACCTTTAATAACGGAATTCTAACAGTAGGAACTGCACCTTTAAGCGTAACGGCAAATGCAGCTGGCAAAACTTATGATGGTTTGGCTTACAGCGGAGGTAACGGAGTTGCTTACTCAGGTTTTGTCAACAATGAAACGGCATCCGTACTAGGAGGCACATTGGCCTACTCAGGAACATCACAAGGAGCGATCAATGTTGGGCCATACGTGATTACCCCCGGAGGATTGACTTCAAACAATTATGCGATTACCTTTAATAACGGAATTCTAACAGTAGGAACTGCACCTTTAAGCGTAACGGCAAATGCAGCTGGCAAAACTTATGATGGTTTGGCTTACAGCGGAGGTAACGGAGTTGCTTACTCAGGTTTTGTCAACAATGAAACGGCATCCGTACTAGGAGGCACATTGGCCTACTCAGGAACATCACAAGGAGCGATCAATGTTGGGCCATACGTGATTACCCCCGGAGGATTGACTTCAAACAATTATGCGATTACCTTTAATAACGGAATTCTAACAGTAGGAACTGCACCTTTAAGCGTAACGGCAAATGCAGCCGGCAAAACTTATGATGGTTTGGCTTACAGCGGAGGTAACGGAGTTGCTTACTCAGGTTTTGTCAACAATGAAACGGCATCCGTACTAGGAGGCACATTGGCCTACTCAGGAACATCACAAGGAGCGATCAATGTTGGGTCATACGTGATTACCCCCGGAGGATTGACTTCAAACAATTATGCGATTACCTTTAATAACGGAATTCTAACAATTGATTGCTTATCTATCGATGCAGGCGCAAGTAATAAAACCGTAGCAGTATCTACCACCTTTGCATTAAGTGCAAAAATAACACCACCTGCTGCAGGCATAACTGTGAATTTCTATCTTGACGATAGCTCTACTCCAATTGGGACAGGTATTACTACTTCTCCTGACGGAATAGCAACTTGTACAGTAACAGGAGGGCTACCAACAGAAGTTTATCTCGTAAGGGCAGTCCCTGAGAATAATTGTCAAAGCTCCACAGCTTATCTTGCAGTATACGATCCAAATGGTGGCTTTGTAACTGGTGGTGGTTGGATTAACTCTCCAGCTGGTGCATATGTAGCAGACAAATATTTAACAGGTAAAGCCAATTTCGGTTTTAATGCTAAATACAAAAAAGGAAATAATGAGGTGGATGGAAATACGGAGTTTCAATTTCAGACCGGGAATCTTAACTTCAAAAGCAGTTCGCATGATGACATGTCATTAGTAATTGCTGGAGCACAAGCTATTTACAAAGGGAAAGGGACTATAAATGGTATTGCAGGATATAGTTTTATGGTTTCAGTTGTCGATGGAGATAAGAAATCAACAAGTGTTTTGGATAAATTTAGAATTAAAATTTGGAATACAGGAGGTGTTGTTTATGATAATCAGATTGGTCAAGCGGATAATGTAGAGGCATCTACTGTACTTGGAGGTGGTTCCATTGTAATACATGAAGTTAAGAAAAACACAAGTAAAATTGCTGAAAAAGAAAGTATCGCAACACCAGAAATTCTGCAATTCAAAGTCATTGCTTACCCTAATCCATCCAATTATCAGTTTTCATTGGCTGTAACAAGTGATAGTAATGAAAAAGTGGAAGTTTTGGTGTATAATATGTCTGCTAGATTGGTAAAAAGAATAGAAAAAAGCAATGAAAAAACTATTCTGTTTGGTGAGGATTTGCCTGCTGGTGAATATCTTGTTCTGATTCGTCAGGGAGAAAATCAAAAAGCAGTAAACGTAATTAAGAAATAAATAAATATAACTTTTGTTGAGGGCTGTCCAAATATGGGCAGCCCTTTTTTTCTTTTGGAGATGATTACAAAAAAAAGCAACCCGAGCGATAGCGAACAGGCGAAGCAAATCTCTCTCTCTTTAGCCCCGATAGTAGTGAAAATCCTTTTGTGCCGGGGTTCGGTACAAAAGATTGAAACGGATAGCGGGACTTATGCCTGTTGAAAATGCCTAATTTTTCTGCTCCAAAAATTAATTAATTGAACTAAGATTATAAAAAAATCACTTCTCAAAAACTACTGTATTTGCTGTTGCTCCAAGATCCAATAGGTGATTAGTGATGTTTTTTACAAATTCTGAAGGGCCGCAGACATAAAAGTTTTGGCTGAAGTCTGCAATGGTGTCAATCAAGAAATTTCGATCGATTCTTTTTTCTTGAAAACCTACCACATTTTCTCGGGTAAATACGTTTAAAAAGTCTTTTTTTAGCATTTTTTGCAATTCTTCGGGCACAATTACATCTTCGGCTGTTTTATTGCTGAAAATGAGTTTGTTTCCCTGTATTTGCTGTTTTTTGTATAAATCTCGAAAGATTGAAATAAAGGGTGTAATTCCAGCGCCTCCCGCAATAAAAGTTCCTTTTCCTTTGTACTGAATTGCCCCGAAAACATCATGCAGAATTAATTCGGCTCCGGCATTGATGCTTCCTAACTTGTTGGTCACACCTTCATGATCCTTGTAAATTTTAATCATGAATTCGAGATAATTCTGTTCCCTTAAATTGGTAAAAGTAAAAGGTCTCAATTTATCCTTCCATTCGGGAAGATTTATGGAAACATCTGTAGCCTGTCCTGGAATGAAATCGTATCCAGAAGGTTTTTCGGTTACAAAACATTTTACGTCATGGTTGATGTAAAATGCCTTTAGTACTTTTACAATTTGTGTTTCCATAGGTTTTATTGCTGGTTTTGTATTGTCGCAAATCGGAGTTTATTTTTGATTTGTTGCTTGATTTCAATCAAAGGAGTGTTTTATTTTTCTCCGTAAATAACAAGTGCACTCGAGTCAATAATGACATTGTTGTCAGGATATTTTTGATTCACTAATAAATATACTTCATTTTTAATTTTTTCTTTCAAAGTATCGTCTGCTTTGCTTAGGGCTGCAACTACAGGTGCTGCAACATCGTTTATCATACTCCAATATACATCGGTTGTTTTACAGTTTAATTTTCCCGTAACTTCATTTACAGAAATGTTTTTTAGGCCTGCCTGCGAAAATAAATCCGACATGAATCCTTCTTTTGCGCAGCGAAACATTCCAGGGGCTCCAGGTGGAGGAGGGGAAATTTCCATGTTTTTACCGATAGTTCCCATGGTGGCGGTTATCCAGAAGTTTTTTTCTGGTACGTTCCAAACTGCGGTTGCAATTTTGCCTCCGGGTTTAAGAACTCGCGTCATTTCTTTTATCGCCAATTGCATGTCAGGAAAAAACATGAATCCAAAGCGACAACTAATCGCATCGAAAGTATTATCTGCAAAGGGAAGTTCGCAAACATCGCAAACTATGGTTTCAAAATTTTTGATCCCTCTCTTTTTTGCATTTTCCTGAGCCACTTCGAGCATTCCTTCGGCCAGATCTGTGGAGATTACTTTACCACCGTTTAAATGCGAAGCAATAGTCAGTCCTGGTTCTCCGGTTCCGGCGGCTACATCCAGAACTATTGCGTCATTTTTTGGACTTATTAACTTAATAATTTCGTCTCCCATGGGTTTTAGGAAATCCATGGTGAGTTCATCCCATTTTTTCCAACCGGGAGAAAACTTATTCCATGTTTCTTTTTGTTGATCCCTGATTTGTTCTATTTCTAATTCCATAATCGTATAATTTATTTATTCTTGATAATGTGTTTTAGATGATAATAAAGGGCTTTAATTTATGGTTGCGAAAGGGGATATTAAATTTAAGAATATTATGATTCTGTCTCTGTTAAAGTCATCATATATTTTACAATAAGAGGGTGGTTATATAAAAGAAAACAGGTTGTCTCTATTTTGAGACAACCTGTTTTTGGTTAAGGGGGGTATTTTTATTATTAATCGAGTTTTACAAGTATTCTCCGTGTTGAGAAATATCCAATCCTAGTTCTTCTCTTTCTTCAGTAACTCTCAAAGGAGTAATTTTGTTTACGATGAAAAATAAAACATAAGACATTGTGAAAGCGAATATGGAAACGAGAACCAATGCTTTCAATTGAATTAAAAATAGAGTTGGGTCACCAAAAATTAAACCTTGGTTATCACCTACAATTGGATTTATTGCTTTTGATGCAAAAACACCAGTCAAAAGCATTCCAACCATACCACCAACACCGTGACAGGCAAATACGTCTAAGGCATCGTCAATTTTTCCTTTAGGGAATTTGCTTACCACAAGGTTACTAACGATACTAGCAATAATACCAATTGCAATTGCATGCGGAATACTTACGAATCCAGCAGCTGGGGTAATGGCAACCAACCCTACTACTGCACCGATTGAAGCTCCCATTGCCGAAAGTTTGTGTCCCATAATCTTATCAAGGAATACCCATCCCATTGCGGCAGCTGCAGCGGCTACAGTGGTTGTTCCCAATGCTTGTGCAGCAAGGCTTCCTGCTCCTACAGCAGATCCGGCGTTGAATCCAAACCATCCAAACCATAATAAACCAGTTCCTAATAATACATAAGTAATACGAGCTGGATTTGTTTTTTGAACTTTTCTTTTTCCAAGGAAAATTGCTCCTGCCAATGCAGCCCAACCAGCACTCATGTGTACTACTGTTCCACCGGCAAAATCCAATACTCCCCATTTAAAGAACATTCCGTCAGGATGCCAAGTCATGTGGCATAATGGCGCATATACAAATAATATGAACAATACCATAAATAATAAGTATGCCCAAAAACGTACTCTTTCTGCAAAAGCTCCAGTTACCAAAGCGGGTGTGATGATAGCAAATTTTGCTTGAAACAGGGCAAATAAAATGAAAGGAATAGTTGGTGCCAATTCCCATGCTGTGCTAGCGTTTACTCCATTAAAAAGTAAATTCGAAGTTGGATTACCTATAAAACCTCCAATTGTAGGTCCAAAACAAAGTCCAAAACCTATAAGAACCCATAATACTGTTACGATTACCATAGCCATATAACTTTGTAGCATAGTACTGATGACGTTCTTTTTGCCTACCATTCCACCATAGAAGAATCCAAGGCCAGGAGTCATTAATAAAACAAGGGCTGTAGCTACAATCATCCAAGCTGTGTCTCCCGTGTCTAATTTTAATTGAACAACATGAGCTCCTAATGTTGGCGATTCAGCAATTAAATAAATTGAAAAAATGGATAGTACCAAGATTGTGATAAGTATCACACATAAAATAATTTTTCGCATAGTTTTTTGGTTTTAATTTTTTATAAAAGTATCAAATGATTTTATACCCTCCAAAAAATAAGGGGTTAGTATTGTTATTTTTATGAATTTTTAATTTGACCCCTGTCAATTTTATGGGGTATTTAATTTTTAAAGCTAAAAAACAGAATGTGTCAATATGATTTTAAGTTTTCTTTTAGTTTTATTTCTTAATTAATGTGAAATTTGCAGAATTATCGGATATTTTGGTAGCTGAACGGCTTTTTTGTTAATGATAATATAAAATATTGATCACAGTTGGCTTTTTTTAGATAGAACTGTGATTTGTTCTTTAAGATGGTTTTTTATCTTTTGTGAATTTTTGGAACGAATCGGTGGTTTTTGCAATCGGTGTTAATTTTGTTAAATTTATTAAAAATATGTTAATATTTAAAAAAAATATTGAAGATTTATTGATTGCTGATTTTGTCTGGATTACTAATCGGTAATTCAGTTTGGAATAGTGTATTTTCTTGACTGTTGTTTATTTAGTTTTGACTTTTAGCTGTTTGTGTTTTTTTTTAAGTGTTGCTTTTGTGAAAAATGAAACAAAAAAAACACCCGTAAAAGGGTGTTTTGGTTTATTGTTGAAATGCGAATTTTATAAATACTCTCCGTGCTGAGTAATGTCAAGACCGAGTTGTTCTTTTTCTTCAGAAACTCTTAAAGGTGTTATTTTGTTAACTATATAAAAAAGGAAATAGGACATTGTGAACGCAAATATTGAAACACCTATTAATCCAATCGATTGATGGATGAATAATTTGGTTTCGCCATAGGCAAGTCCCTGGTTGACAACTGCAGGATTAATATCTTTGGAGGCAAAAACTCCGGTCAGCATCATTCCTACCATTCCGCCAACACCGTGACAGGCAAAAACATCTAATGCGTCATCGATTTTTCCTTTTGGAAATTTACTAACCATTACATTACTGATAAGGCTTCCTATAATTCCTATTGTGATTGCGTGTGGCATACTGACAAATCCTGCGGCAGGGGTAATGGTTACTAATCCCACTACAGCTCCTATACAAGCTCCCATTGCCGAAAGTTTGTGTCCCATAATTTTGTCTATAAATACCCAGGCCATAGAGGCAGATGCGGCTGCTACAGTTGTGGTTCCTAATGCTTGTGCGGCAAGTCCGTTGGCTCCCATAGCGGATCCTGCATTGAATCCAAACCATCCAAACCATAATAATCCGGTTCCTAATAATACATAAGTGATGCGGGCAGGATTTTCTCTCGGAACTTTTCGTTTTCCAAGAAACATTGCACCAGCAAGGGCTGCCCATCCTGCGCTCATGTGTACGACTGTTCCTCCGGCAAAATCCAGTACTCCTAAATTATATAGCAAACCGTCTGGATGCCAGGTCATATGAGCTAATGGAGTGTAAACGAATAAAATAAACAATACCATAAATAATAGGTAAGCCCAAAAACGGATACGTTCTGCGAAGGCTCCTGTTACTATGGCGGGAGTTATGATGGCAAATTTTGCCTGAAATAATGCAAAAAGTAAAAAAGGGATTGTTGGGGCCAATTTCCATGAAGTGCCAGTACCTACTCCCTGAAAAAAGATATTAGGTATTGGATTTCCTATTACGCCTCCAATTGATGGTCCAAAGGATAGTCCAAAGGCGATAAGTACCCATAAAACAGTTACTATAATCATGGCCATGAAGCTTTGAAGCATGGTGCTAATAACGTTTTTTTTGCCGACCATACCACCATAAAAGAAACCTAATCCAGGAGTCATTAATAGGACTAGTGCCGAAGCGACTATCATCCATGCAATGTCTCCGGTATCGAATTTTGAAATTTCAGCGAGGTTTGTTGGATTTTTTGTTAAAAAGTAATGTGAGGTATAAGATAGTACCAAAACCGTGATGAGAATCAAACTTAAAACTATTTTCCGCATTTTTGACTGTATTTTTATTTTTTTTGTGCAAAAATATAAAATCATTTCGATTACCCTTCTTATTGGAGTGTTTGATGATGATTTTTATTGATTTTTTATTTTGTACCCACTATAATTTTAGGGGGTAATGTAAAAGGTATTAAAAAATAATAATAATTTAATTTAAGGCAGTTTTTTAGGCTGTAAATAGAACATGTTTTTTATGAATTGCAACTATTTGTCTTGATTTTATTGATATTATTAAAATAGAGTTATAAATTTAATAAGTTTATTTCCTTTTGTTATAAAAAAATATGCTTGTCCGTAATCGTATCTAATAAGTTTTTTTGCCAAAAATTACACGAATTAGCGCAAATTTAAAAAATGTAAGCATCAAAAAAATCTGTGACAATCCGTTTAATCCGTTCAATCTATGGCTTATCTTCGGCTTTTAGGCAACATAGCGGACAAGCATATAAAAAAAAATATTTTGATTCTTGTTTCCGCCGATATGATTTTAAATTACAAATTAAATCGCATGTCTCCGTCCAATCCGCTATTCATTTGTGTAAAAATATTCAGTTGTTGCACCATTTTTTCCAAGTCGGTTTCAGAATGATGAGCACTGATGACAATTCTGCTCAATTTTCCGGATGCCGTAGGATACGGAAAAGAAGTTGGTATAATATTGTTATCCAAGAGCAGTTGGAGCAGTTCGTCATTGTCAAAATAAATTGCAGGATAGCTATTGGTAAACGTAAAACAAGTATTGGGAATTAAATTAGTGGAAACATAATTTAAATTGTTTTTAAGTTGTTGTCTTTGAGTTTGGTAAATAGTTTGTGCATTTACAAAGGTTTCCAGAAAAGCAGGATTCATTCCTGAGGCTCCAATAAAATTTTGCTGTTTCTTTATTTGGTTTACAAATTGGGAATTTCCAGAAATTATTCCGCCCGAAAGACCCATGGCTTTTCCAAGAGATGCAATACTTATTTTACAATAAACATTTGGAAGTTCATATTGATTCAAAACACCTTGTCCTTGATTTCCGAGAATTCCTATACTGTGTGATTCGTCAAGTAGTAAAGTGATTTCTTTGTCACTTGGAATACTTTTTAAAATATCCAAATTAATAGGGGTAACTTCCAGAGACGGAATGGCATCGGCAACTATTCCTATTTTTGAAACGGTAGGGTCAAAAATAAAGGGGTTTAGCTTTCCATTTTGAATCAGCGGCAGCGAAAAAGGATGCAATAAGGCTGGATGTGTATTTGGGAAATGAAAAACCAGGTCGGTGGTATGATGTAATTGTTCCAATGCCAGTTTTCCTGCCAGCATTCCGGATGAAACCGTAACGGCAGCTTCGGTTTGCATTTGTTGGGCAAGTAAATTTTCGGCAATATCGTAAATATCCAATTGTATATTTGCCGAACGGGAACTACCGTAGCTCGTTCCCCATTTTTGGAAAGCGGCCAACAGCATATTTTGAAACTCGGGAAGTGTTGTGACTCCAAGATAATTGGTTCCGCCAAAGTACAGGAATTCTTCCCCGTCTTTGTAAAACACTCTGTTAGGAATCTCGTTTACCTGCATTGGTTTAGTGTTTTAGTAATGCTGCGCCTATTCCGTTTCCTTCTGCATAGTGAACGATACCGTCTGTAATGGTAACACCAATCGCGATATCATTGGATAATAATAAAGCACCATCCATATCTACATAATCTAACTCCGGTAATAAATGGGCTATGGCAGATATTCCGATAGAAGATTCTGTCATACAACCCACCATAGTTTTCATGCCATATTGTTTGGCCTCGGCAATCATTCTTCGGGCAGGGGTGAGGCCACCACATTTTACGAGCTTTATGTTTACTCCATGAAAATGATTGTGGCATTTGGCAACATCTTCTTCAATAATACAGCTTTCATCGGCAATGATTGGTAAAACAGAATGTTTGAAAACCTCTTTGTGTGCCGCCCATTGGTCTGCTTTCATTGGTTGTTCAAGGAATTCAACTCCTAGTTTTTTCAATGCAATTGCATTATTAATTGTCTCGGTTACCGTCCAACCACAATTGGCATCGATTCGGAAACGCGCATTGGTGTGTTTGCGTAATTCGGTAACAATGGCGATATCGTCTTTGGTGCCCAATTTGATTTTATAAATTGGCCAAGGCATTTCTTTCAGCTTCATCACCATTTTATCGATTTTATCAATACCAATAGTATAATCGGTTTTTGGGTTGTGCAAAGGCGAATTGCCCCAAAGTTCGTATAGTTTTTTGCCTTTTTTCTTGGCATACAAATCATTGTAAGCCATATCCAACGCACATAAAGCAAACATATCGTGTTTTAATAAAGCCGAAGCACTATCCCAAAATTCCTCGGGAGTTTCGTCATTATGCGCTTCTATGAACGGAATGATAGATTCCAGATTGGCTCTCATACTATCCACTGTGATGTTATAATATGGATTTGAAGTTGCCTCACCAAAACCCGAAAATCCATCACTTTGCAATTCTACAATCAAAGTAGGCTGTATGTCGTGTGACTCTCTCGAAATTGTGAAAGTGTGCCTTAACTGGAGTTTAAAAGTGCGAATGATTATTTTCATAGACAATAGATTTTATTTGATAACTAATTTATTGCTTTAATCTCTAAGAAAATTACAGTTAGGTGAAATTTTTTAATTTTAAATAAACTTCACCAATTAATATTGCAATGCCAAAACTGATTAAAGTTCCAATTAATATATACTCGGTTAATTTAATTTCTTTATTTTCTTTTAAATCGCCAAATCTAAAAATTGATTTGGCAGCCAATAAAAATCCAATTCCTTCCCAAAATGAAGTGGTCACAAAGACAAAAATAAATAAGCGTTCCAACATTCCGATGTATTTACCGGCGTCTTTTATTCCGTTATTTGGAAAAGGAAAATTGAACATTTCCATTATCTTTTTTATTACAATTGCCGAAACAAATGTGATACATACTAATGCTATAAATAATAAATAATTTTTAGAATTAAATATAATGTCAAAATCTATTTTATATTCATAGAAGTGATTGATAAATAGACCGATTGTGATTGCGTGTAATGCCTGGTCGAGTGCCAAATTACCAACGGTACTAATTTTATTTTTGATTACTATTTTGGTTATTATATCTATTACTAAATGTGAGATTGCCAAAACAATTGCAGGTAAAATGTATTGCTTTTCAAATTTAGTAATAGATAGAATCAGTACTAAATGTATTAAAATATGGAGGTATAAAAAGGTTGATTTAAGTTTCTTATTTGCAATACTCTCCACCATTTTATTGGTTTGAAAAACAAAGTCTCCAATTAAATGGGCTAATGTAATTTTTAATATTAATTCAAACATTGCTTTATCTTTTTTGAATATAAATCTAAGATTTCTGTTATTTCGTCATATCCTCCTCGTTTCAATGCTTTATTTATTGTTGTTTTATCTTTTGATAATTTTTCAGCTATTTCCTTTTGGAGCAGTTCTTTATTTTTTAAAGTATAGAATATTGTTTCGGAGGTAACAGGTTTCCAGTTGTTGCCAATAAAACTCAATAATCGTAATATTGGATTTAAGTAGTCATCAAATTCTTGAAAAGGGCTCTTTAGAATTAATGTATTATTTTTAATCTTTTCGAAACTTTCGCCTGAATTTATATAGGCAGAACCATTTGATTCAGTGATTTTTTCTCCTTCAAAACTTTTTTCTCCTATGCCTATCGACATTCTAACGTCTAATTTGCTGTTTGATTTTATCAAAGCTTTTATGCCGATTGCAATTTCTAAGGCATTTTCGGGAGTAACTTCTATCTGAAAACTATCACCTCTATATATTTCCCATTTTTTTGTGGTTAATGTAATTTCCGAAAAATATTCTTTCAGCTTTGGAAGCCAAATTTCAGAATTCACATTTCGGGAATTTATTATATCTCCTGTAATTACTGCTACCATGTTTTTTTGAATTTACACAAATATACAAAAATTGGTCAAAAAAAGCCATTTTTTGCAAATTGCTATTTTTTGACCAATTTTGTAATTGACTACTATGGTAACTCGTTGGGTGTAATTATTTTTTAACACATAGATACATAGAATTTATTGTTTTTAAAAAAGGATTTGATAGTCGTTTTACTTCTCACATAGCTAATCTATGTGAAAAATAGTTCTATTTCTATTCAATCTTTAATGATTTGCTATTAAATCTATGTATCTATGTGTTTCATTTTTTATTTAAACTGAATTTCACCCAACGGGTTATGGTATATTTGAAATATAATTATAAAGCAAAAATATAATTGGCTTTTTTAGACCAATTAAGGAATGTTGGCTTAAAACCAACAATTGATTAAAATCATTTCAAAATATGTTTACTCAAAATTTGATACACTTCATTGATATTGTTGCCACTTTTGCCAAATTGTTTCGAAATAGGAGCGGCTTCGCCAGTCAGCCAAATTTTTAATTCGGCATCCATATCTAGAATTCCGGCACTTTCCTTGGAGAATTTTTTGATCGATGAATATGGAATCGAAAGATAATCCACCTTGCTTCCCACTAATTGTTTTTCGACCAAAATCATTCTTTTATTCGTAAAAACAAACATATCCTTAATTACTTTGAATCCTTTTTCGATTTTTTCACCTTCAATCAATAAAGGTTCATATTCCTTTGAAAGATTTTCAAGATTCACTTCTGATGCGTTGCCCAAAATGGCATTAAATAGTCCCATGGTATTTTTTTAATATATTATTTGGAGTCAAATTTAAAGAAATTACTTGTTTTGGCATTACAATTTGGGTCAAAATCGAAGATTGGACCGTATTTACTCGGTTATATTTTTTCCTTTTTATAAAATAAAAGAATGAAGGAAATACCAATGGTCATGGCAATAACAAAACCGATTAAAGCAACATTTTCGGCATGAGCTTCGTGACCTTTTTCAACCACTTCTTTCCAAATACCGCTGTTACTCTTAAAACCCAACAGACATTGTGTAAAATTCCACGCAAAATGTATTCCCAGTGGTAACGCAATGCCTTTTGTTTTAAGTGCTGACAAACCAAATAAAATTCCGCCAAGCCCGGATCCAATTATTGACATTTTCCAAGACATTCCAGAAATGACATGTTCCAATATGAAAATTATGGTTATAAAAACTAAAGCAAAAACAGGATTTATTGAATTGGCTAGATTTCGCATTGCGTAAGAGCGAAAGACCAATTCTTCCCGTAACGCAATGACAAAGTAAAGTCCCAAAGACGAAATAATGCTTAAAACCGATATGTTTCCTGATAAATTAAATTTTATTTCAGCAAAGTTACTCGCAATTAGCGCCTGAATTAGTACCAAAATAAATCCAAGTCCGAAACCGCTTAGAAATCTTGGAAAGTGGGTGCTTTTAATTTTTAGACCAATATCACTTAAAGTCAGTTTGTCCCTTTTTGCAAAAAGTAGGATTAAAACGAAGGTGAGAATTGATGTAATCGAAATAGACAAATAATCGTCCAAATGTAATTTTTTGCAAAAACCAGAAACAGCGGCGAAGATCGCAATACTTAGGACATAGAAGAGTAGAACTCGACACAATGCATAAAATGATTTTGAGGCACTGTTAAATGATTTCATAAGCGTTGCGATTAGGAAGCAAATTTTTTTTAATCTTTCAGGTTAATTGTTGGCAACTTATAGTTCCATGTCAAATTTATCCAATCTATTCGATTAGTTTTTAATCCATTTAAGAAATTTGTTATATCGTTGCCATAACCTCTTTTGGTCAAGGCAAATAGTAGAATCGTTGGATTCCCTTTTGCGTCTGAAATCTTTTTATATCTGTAAGCATTCCATTCCACAATATCACCAGAACTCATTAAGAAATCGATCATATATTCGCCTGTTTTCGAATTAGTCGTAATTTGGTAGTTGCAAACTTTATCTGTTTTTTTTCTTTCCTGCAGTTCTGATTCTTTTAATCCAACAACTTTTTCAATTGGCAAATCCTTAGTTATTGCTTCCATCATTACCATTGTTTTAAAACTTTCAGGTTTTTCTCCTGCCGATAAATATTCGTGTTTATAATAAATAGCGTTTGGATGTGAACTCCACGCCAGTTTATAAACGGTATTGGATAACGAAATCTCAGGAATCGAAAAATAATTTTTCAAATTTTGAGCACTCACGTTTAAACTCAAAACAAAAAAAATCGCTGATAAAAGTATAATTTGTTGAGTTTTTTTCATGTTTGTAATTTTTTGAAGTGTATGGTTTGTTGTTGATGATAATGTGTGAAATTGAGATTAACAGAATCATTCCAAATGCAAAACCATCTTTCGATTAAGCCTATTTCATAAAATGAGTTGTAGAAGATGTTGTCAGGCGTTATTGTTTATCTCCAATTGTTTCTTTTAATCTTGTTTTCCAATCATCTATTTCAAATTTATCTATAATTCGACCTTCTGGATTTATTAAAAAGCAAGTCCTTGAACAAAAATCTTTTCTATAACTATTCTTAATTGTAGGATTATTGTCAGCTATAACAAACGGCCCATTTAGTTTAAGATTTTTAATGTTTTGTTCTAAAATATTTGGAGAGTTGTCAATTCCAAGAATACTAATTTGCGAACCATAAGCTTCACTTAATTCTTTAAAATACTCATAACTAGATTTCTCTGACCAACAAGGCGATACATTTGCAAGCAACATATATTTCCTTTTATAATTGCTTGACAAAATTGAATCATTGTCAATAGTACGGCAATTAAACGTGGGTGCAATAAAACCTACCTGAGTACCAACTTTACTTCCCACATTATTTTCAATTACCAATTTAATAAAGCGACCATCATTAGAAACATCATCAAAACGATAATATTTGTTTTCCAATTTTAGATATTCCCCTTGATTTATTTTTTCACCTTCCATAATGGAGTCTTTATAAACTCCATTTTGACCAACCAATGCAATTATGGGATTCTCAAAACAAAAACGATAAAAAGGCAATCCGTTAATAACTTGGACTTTGTAAGTGTTTTTGCCAATAGTAAAGCTTGACTCTAAATGGCGTGAAATTATGAGAGATAACGTATTTGTCTTATTTTCAGCAACAATTACCCAACCAAAATCCTCAACCAATTTTGCCCCATTATATATGTTGTACTTAACTTTTATTGGCTTATTCTGAATAGCTATTTTTTTAAGATTTTTATACGACCTAATTGAGTCATCTCTTAAATCTTTGTTGTTATTTTCATCGACAATAAAAATTTGATGCCCATTTTGTTCACCTGTCAATACTACAAATGTATTGTCTTTAAGTTTTGGAATATTTGAAGTATCAATTTTTTGAGGAACATAGCTTTTCAAAAAAGAAGTAAGATATTCTGATTTATTCTTTTTTAAACGACTATACTGAGAAGGCTTAAAATCAATTAATTCATATGCAATTCTTATTTTATTAATGTTTTTAGGATACATTATCGAAAAATCATTAAATTTAGAGATATCTGAAAATTCGAGGGGCAGTGCTCCATAACCCATCATTCCAAAACCTTTTATCTTTTCTGTTTTAAGTAACATTGTATCTTTAAATGATGAAAAAATATTTAATTTTTGAGCTTCTACTGAATACTCAAAGAAAAAAAGACATAAAAAAATCAAAATAATCTTAGTGATTGTCATTGAAGTGTGTTTTTTATAATGTTTGCCAACTTATTTAATATATGTCATAATCATAACAAATCCCTCAAATTTAAGGTAAATATGATAACTGTTATATATTCTTTCTTTCAAATATAGAGAATAATACTTATAAAATATTTTTCATTCACTTTAAATCAAAATAATTTCAGTTATAAATTCGTATTTTCGTTCGGGATAAAATTTAAAAATGAATAACAGTAAGACTTATACATTTTCGGCAGAAATATTCATAATAGGTGTGAATCCGTTTGTTTTTTTGCCTGATGTTGTTTTGGAGTCCATTTTTCGTGATGCGAATAAAAACAAAGGAAAAATCCCTGTCAAAATAAAAATTGAAGGGCACGAATTTATCCAAACCTTGATAAAATATAGCGGACATTGGCGATTGTACCTAAACACTCCCATGAGAAAAATGGCTAAAAAAGAAGTTGGAGACACAGCCAACTTTGAAATCGCTTTTGACCCAGAAGAAAGAGTGATTCCCATGCATCCCAAATTAAGCAAAGCTTTAAAGGAAAATCCAGAAGCACAAAATATATTCGACAGTTTGAGGCCTTCGTTACAATTGGAAATCGTTCGGTATATTTCTTTTTTAAAAACAGAAGAATCCATTGATAAAAATGTTTTGAGAGCCGTAAAATTTTTGCTAGGAAAGGAACGGTTTATCGGGAGAGACAAACCTTAGTGTTAATAAACAGAAATAATTATTCTTCAAAAGGTCATAATTAACCACTGATAAGTAAGAATTTGATTAAATATTTTTGGTTTACTGTAAAATAGTATTTACATTTATTCAAAACTATTTTATATGTTAATCAAAGTTTACGGAAGTGCCGTTTTTGGAGTAGAAGCAACCACGATTACTGTCGAGGTAAATATGGACAAGGGAATAGGCTATCATTTGGTCGGGTTGCCAGATAATGCCATAAAGGAAAGCAGTTACCGAATTGCAGCCGCACTTAAGAATAACGGCTACGAAATGCCCGGTAAAAAAATAATCATCAACATGGCGCCAGCCGATTTGCGTAAGGAAGGTTCAGCCTATGATTTAACATTGGCGGTTGGGGTTTTGGTGGCTTCGGGACAAATAAAAACGGATATCTACGAACAATATGTTATCATGGGCGAATTGTCACTTGATGGGAGTTTGCAACCCATACGTGGTGCTTTGCCGATAGCGATAAAAGCCAAAGAAGAGGGTTTTAAAGGTTTCTTTCTTCCTTTGGCAAATGTAAATGAAGCGGCAATCGTATCGGGGCTTGATGTTTATGGCATTTCTAATGTGCAGGAAGTGATTGATTTTCTTGAAGGAAAAGGAACTTTGGAACCCACAATTATTGACACTAGAGCCGAATTTTATAAAACACTTGATTTCCCCGAATTCGATTTTAGTGACGTAAAAGGACAGGAAAGTATTAAACGATGCATGGAAATTGCGGCAGCTGGTGGTCATAATATAATTCTCATCGGTCCACCTGGCGCCGGAAAAACAATGCTTGCCAAGCGATTACCGAGTATTTTGCCTCCAATGACGTTGCGTGAAGCATTGGAAACAACAAAGATTCACAGCGTGGCTGGAAAACTGAAGGAAGTAGGATTGATGAATCAGAGGCCATTTCGTAGTCCGCATCACACTATTTCGAATGTAACACTTATATAATGTGTGGATGTGTAAATCTCAATAAAATAGGAATATGAACAAACAATCAAGATTAATGTATCGAATAATAATGACGGTTGGAACGATAATAATAATGGTTCAATTATATTATCTTTATAAAAAAAAATAGGGGAATTAATTAATTAAAATAATTACAAATGGATATTTTTATGTTTACAATACCAGATTCAAAAGAAAAATATAATTCTGAAATAAAAAGACTTGTTATTTCATATCAATGTTATTTTGAAGAAACTCCAACTAAAGACGGATTAGTTTTTTCTATTGAGTTTCCAACAATTTCATTAAGAATAAAATTTAAAGAAGAATTAGCTTTAAAATTTCCGTTCTTATATTATTAATCTCAAAGTTAATGAATGTGTGGAGGTGTTAGTCATTGAAAGTAGGGGCTTTAGTATCTCACACTAGGTGCTACAATGTTGCTCTTATATAAAATGTGTGGTAGATGAAATAAATTATAATTATTTTAAAATTAGTTAATTACTAAGATGTGGTTCTGTTAGGGAAATGATGTTTTAATATATAAGGAAATGACATCGCTATTAATCCATCTAATGTACCAACTAATGCTGTATTTTGCCAAGGGTGCTTTGAACAAATTAAATAAATAACAAATAGAAAACCAATCACAAAACATAATAATACCACTATTGTGATTGTTGCTTTTAGCTTTATATCATTAAGTTCTCGATATAAATCAACTTGTTTTTGTGTTGCCATTTTCTATATATTGGTAATATTCTACAATATTTAAGTCTTTTGTTTTAAATGAAAAATCGGTTTGACCTTCAAGTTCACAAGTTAAACAAGATAAGTCAGTTGGAATTTCTTCTTCATTATCGTAAACTTTGATAATTCTGTTACAATTTTCATTTTTACATTCAACTGCGAATTTTTTACGAAATATTCCTTGTCTAACAGCTAGCTTACATAGGAATTTTGCCCAACGTGTAGGTATATTGAAAAAACTTCTGATATTTTCAATATAGATTCTATCAGGGTCAGTATTTTCAATAATTTGTGCCTGTTTCTCTCTAAAACTTTTAAACATATTAATTGTTTGTAAGTACTAAATCAATTAAATCATTTATGCCATTAAGATATTGGGGGAAAATAGAAAAACTAAAAATTCCTGATGACGGATTAACAATGAAAAAATTAACTAAATTCTTTTTTTTCAATATTTTAAATGTCGTGCTACGTAATTGAGTTTTAATTAATTCATTATATACAAGCAACATATCTTTTTTTATTAAGTTGTCTTCATCCATCACTTCTAGTGATGTAGATTTTGCTTTTTTAAATTGAACTTTTAAAGCATCAATTTCATCATTGTGCCATAATTCTTTTATTCCTTTATTTAAATCATATTTGAATAAATGAACTGGATTGGCAAAAGGAAATATTCCTTCTAAAATTTTTTCATCATTTATATCACGTGTTGGACTTAGAATTTTATCAGGTGTAATTGTTGATATATCTCTCTCAAGAATATTAATATGTATAATAAGTATTGTTTTCTTTTTGTGAATTTGAACTGGAACTAGAAAATCAAATGTTTCAATTATACCTTTTGTTTTATTAAATCCTTCATACTTAACTGGGATTAATAAATTAAAAATTGAATGAGAATTTGTTACTTTTTCGGTATTAATAAAAGCAGGATGATTGTTCAACCAATTATCTGCTAAAGCTCCTTTAAATTCATATAAATAAACGTGCTGTTTTAATAATGAAAAATGTTTAAAAACTGTCTTGTAGATTATTTTCTTACTATTAGAATTAATAATACTTTTTAGTAATCCAGCTTGTCTTTCTTTACTATCCGTTAGATTAAAAATTACTTTTAATGACTCCACCGAAAAAGCTTTTAGTAATCTTTTGTCTATTTCGGAAGTACTATTTATATTGGTTACGTTCATAAAAATTTGTAAATATTCAATTTTATTTACAATTTTATGAAAAAATAGTATAAATAAGACAATGCTTACTAAGAAGTTGTAATATTGTTATCAACAATATCTTAGAGGCAATAGTAGAGTTAGTTTTGTAATCTTTTTAATTTGGTTAAATTATTTCGAAAATATTTTAGTGTGAGGGGGTTGGAAGCTTTTTCTTTATTGGTTTTTCAGCCGCATTTTTATATAACAAATGTTACACTAATTTAATATGTGGTTGTAAAATATGTTATTTATTGATTAAATTTAAATATAATTTATCTTGGTTTAATTAGCTTTGTGTTGTTTGTTACTCAAATAAATAAAGTAGGAACAAGTTAGAAACCAGCATCATCTTATAAAATTAAATTGATTATGTTAACATATAATGAACATATAGAATTAAGGGAAAAGTTGGCTAATGATGAGATTACATTAGCAGCCGCTAAAGAATTACTTTGGAAAGATAAAACTGAGGGTCAACGTTCATGGCATACGAAAGATTGGAAAGACAGAAGAGTAGATTTTTTAAAAGATAAATGTGAACTATGTGACAGTACTGATACACTAACAATACAGCACTTATCTCATCCCAAAAAATTCAATGAATATAAAAGTGAGGTAACTAAAAAATATGTTCAAATCTACAAAGAATCAGATGATAGCATTGATAAAATTGAATTTATGAAATTTATAAATAGTGATTATGATTATTATCCAATCCTTTTGTGTCCAAATTGTGAGGGTAGAAATCCTAGCCATAGAGTAAGAAAAAAACCTCAATATAGATGTACAGAATGTAAGCACGAGTTTGATAAACCTAACTATAAAACAGAAACGGAGCTGGTGGAAACTTTTTATAAAAATGATGAAGCTATTGAGGTTCGTGATAAATGTTTTGTATCTAAAAAATGGCAAAATCAGTTTCACTTATCAAGTTTAAAGTATTGGTTTCAAAGAGAAAAGACAACAAATAAAGACATTGATAGCATCGAAAAAGAAGCAATGTTACTTTATTTAGACGATAATATAAAATATCTATCCTTTGAAGATACAATTACTGCTTGCAAAAAATGTGCATCTTACGCTGATTTATACAATTTGGAATTATGTCCCAAGTGTAAAACACATTACAAAGGTATTCAGTATCCAACCTGTATTCAATGTTTGCCTGATGTTAGGCGAAAATCAGCTTTAGAAGCTATTGAATTTGGAAAGCAATGGGCAGAAATGCATAGAAACCTTGGAATGGAATAATATAATTATGTAAAGTAAATGATAGGTGAATGATTAAAGTACTGAGGAAATTCACATCCTCAGTGCCCTAAAAACATAAATTATCTCATGAATTGTTCATCCATCTTCAATATATTAGATTCTGGAAACCAATCTAATTTAAATTATTTTATATAATAATTGCCAACTAAACAAATTTTTATCAAACTGGTGCTGATTCTCATTTTTTCTAAAACCATTCATACGAATTGAATTAGGTGCTATTTTACCCCATTCTTCAGTAAATATAGTTGGAACATAAACTATACATCCATTCAATAATTCAAACTCTATCTTTGAATACTTATTTGTATTTGAAGAATTATAAAATTCTTCATATGTGGATTCATTAGCCATTTCAAATTCAAATATAAGTTTATTCTTCTCTACTTCTTTTAACTCATTCGCAACTTCAATTTTAATTTCCTTTACCACTTCAATAGCTGGTTCAGGTTGGATTATTCCATGTTGAATAGATATTGTTTTGTCATTGAATATTTCGTTCTTTAAATCATAATATTTTACTCCATTTTTGAAATCCGCATTCATTTGTTTCACTAAGTCTTTTACTACGTGCCAATGTCTTTTAACTGTAATTATAGTTTTCTTTAATTCTTCTGCAACTTTAATTTGACTAATTTTTCCATTATTCACAAAATCCCATTGTTCTATTATTATATATAATTCTGATTGAGTTTTATCTATTTTTCTTTTTCCCATTACTCCACCAATTATTTTATATTTTTCTTCTCTAGTTAATTTATATTTTGGGTTGAATAGAATTAATCGTTCTTGGTTTTTAAACATTTCAAGTGTATTATTTTCTCTTTTTTTAAGTATAGCATTTACTATGCTTATAATTTTTTCTAGTGTATATTTTTCAATGAAATTTTTATTGATTGAATTACCACAAGCTATTAATAATTTGGAATCACAATTTGGATTAAGTAATGCATACATAGATAAATTATAATACATAATTATATTTCTTTTACCTGCTGGTATTCTTCTTGGAATAAATGGATTACATATTAATTCTTTGGTGTCAAAAACAATATATTTCTTATTATAATTTTCTCCAACAAAATATTCATCAATATTGGAAAATCTTATTTTACTTGATTTTAAAAAAGTATCATTTGTCTGATAAGTCTTTTCTCTCTCTAAACCCTGCGGGGCTAAAACACTATTAATATTATTATCAAAAGATAATAATTCATTATTAATAATAGTTTCATTATATAAGGCAGATGATACTTTTTTATTAATATTTTCATTATATAAGATAGATGATACCTTTTCCATATCATACTGTATAGGGACAGATGATACTTTTTTATTGATATTTTCATTATATAAGACAGATGATACTTTTTTATTAAAATCTTCTTTATATAAGACAGATGATACCTTTTCTATAGCTTCAAATACTATATAGTCATAATTAATATAAATATTTGGGTCATATGATAATATATTAGGTTGAGTAGGTTTTCTAGCACCTACGTCACTAGATAAACCTAATTCTTTAGAAATAGCATCATAGGAATCGTAAAAGTTATCAGTAGTTAATCCATTCACTCTAACAAGTATTCCATATCCAGTATTAGATAGAGATTTCCATGCGGCTACTATCAATGGATTGGATAAATTAATATTATCATTATTATCAACATCGATATAAATATAACCTGTTGAACCAATAATATTTTCATTAGAAACTTTATGTTTGAATGAAAAATTAAATCTAACTGTTGGTAGTGTAATTTTTAAATCTATATATTTTGGATGATTTTTTCCAAGTTTTCTTATAAAAAGTAAGTCAGATAGATTCTTATCTCCATTTTTTATTATTGATAGAATTTCATCAAGTGTAAGTAATTTATCAATTGTAGAGCTCTTGCCAAAAGAATGATAAACAAATTTAGTTGTATTATCTAGCGGTGGGGGTGATGATGATAAGTTTAAATCTTCATCGGTAATGTAATAAGTGTAAATTCCAGTGATATTGACCACCCAATTCCAATTTAAAGTGACCACCTGATTCCAATTCAAAATGACCACCTAATTCCGGAGCAAAGTGACCACCCCGTTTTCATAAAAAACTACTTTTTTTCATGCGCTAATTAGTACTCAAATATACTTAAAATATTATTCCTTGTTTATTCCTCTTTTCTTTCTCATAGATTCCCCATGCAATTCGAGTCTGTGGGCTTGATGTATAAGTCTATCCAAAATTGCGTCAGCTATAGTTTTTTCGCCAATTATATCATACCAACCTTGTACAGGAATTTGCGATGTAACAATTATAGAACCGTTATTATGCCTGTCTTCAATAATCTCCAAAAGTGTAATTCGGTTTTGACTATCTAATGCCTGGAGTCCAAAATCGTCAAGTATGATAACGTCTTGCCTTTCAATTTTGGCAAGTTCTCTTAGGTAAGAACCATCTGCTTTGGCCATTTTTAATTTAGCAAACAGCTTCGAAGTATTAAAATAGCTTACTTTATAGCCATGAATACAGGCTTGGTAACCCAATGCGGTACCTAAATAACTTTTGCCTACACCTGTACTTCCTGTGATTAAGATGTTTTCATTTTTTTCAACAAATTCGCATTCTGCCAGACGAAGAACTGTATTCCGGTCAAGATTGCGGGATACATCAAAATTGACATTTTCAATATTTGATTTGTAATGGAATTTAGCATTCTTTATACTGCGTTCTATACGACGATTGTGCCTTTCGTCCCATTCAGCATCAATAATCATCGATACAAATTGATCGAGTGTGTAGTGGTCTGTTCTTCCGCTTTCAATCGCTGTTTTAAAAGCATTAAACATTCCGTAAAGTTTCATTTGTCTCATTTTTGTTACTGTGGATTCATTCATGTTTTTAAGATTTAATTTAATTATAATACTGTTTGCCTCTTATGTTTCCGTGGTTCGGAAGTTCATGCTCAGGTTCCTGTTCTAAATCAATACGATCTAAGTTGTTTTCTAAAATATTTTGGATGGTCTTAAAATTGTAAATTCTAAAGTCAAGCGCTCGTTTACAGGCATTTATTAATCGCTGCTTACCAACCTTTTTTTCAAAGTTTAGTATTCCTAAACAACTTTTATAAGCCTGTTCAGGATGGTTTCTGCTTTCGATTATCTGCATAATATATTCTCCTACTGACTCATCAATACTACCTGCCCAATCAATGAATCGAGCAGCACTCCACTGAGCTACAAACTGATGTGAACTGGCTAAATGTTCTGGAGTTGTGGTATAGACATAAGGTTTGTAATTTCGCTGATGAACCGCTATTCGATTGTATTTATAATAGATCTCTACGGTTGATCTTGTGTACAAGAGTTTCGTTTTTTTCTTTACATATTGATACGGAACGCTGTAATAATTTTTGTCTTGACTTAATTGGACATGACCATTTTGCATTACCGTTGCAAAGGATTGATATTTGATTTCAAAGCGTTCTTGTGGTAGTGGACGCAGTTTTTGTTTCTCATCTTCTACAAACAATTCTTTTCGTGAGTAAGGACGACCTGTTAGTTTTCGATTATTATGAATGTCTAATAAATCCCATATCTGTTGGTTTAATTCTTCTAGAGAAAAGAATTTGGTTTCTTTTAGTGTTACATAAATTCTTCTGTATAATATCTTTACAGCCCCTTCAACTAATGACTTATCTCTAGGTTTATAAGCTCTAGTTGGCAAGATTGTAGTTTCGTAATGTTCCGCTAAGTCGGCTAAAGTTTCATTAATTGTTGGCTCAAAACGACTGCTTTTTATTACTGCAGATTTTAAATTATCTGGAACAATTGCTGCAGGAGTGCCTTCAAAAAAGCGCATGGCATTTTCTACAGAAGTAACAAAATCTTCCTTTTGCTGGCTCATAGAAGCTTCAGCATAGGTGTATTGACTAGCCCCTAATATAGCCACAAAGAATTGTACTTCTTTGATTTCTCCAGTGTCGCTATCAATAATGGATAGTGTTTTTCCAGCATAATCAACATACATTTTATCACCGGATTTATGATTCATATGCATCACTGGATTGACTTGTTTACTCCATACTTTGTAATAATGAGCAAATTGAGAACTCCTGTAACCATCAGGGTTTATGGCAGCATATTGTTCCCACATATGTTGTATGGTAACGCCAACTTTTTTTAGCTCACGCTCCATTTTAGGAAAATAATTATGGAGTGTTTGTAATTTGGGACTAATTGATTCCACAGTAGTCTGTGAAAACAAAAGTTCTAGTTCAGCATCTGTTTTTTTATCAATAAATTCAAAGTTTAATCCGAGAACTTCAAATAAAGAAATATACTTCTTTACCGTATTCCTAGAAAGGGATAAGTAGCTACTTATAAATAACTTACTTTTTCCATCACAATAGAATTTAATTACTTTTCTAATTTTACTCATGTCTGTTATTTTGTTTGCCATAATCCGCTTTTTTTTTGCGAATGTATGGTTCTAACGACATGAAAAAGTCTGTAGTTTTTAATAATTAATTTACCCCAAAATTAGGTGGTCAATTTGAACTGGAATGGGGTGGTCAGTTTGCTCTGGAACTGGTGGTCAATTTATACTGGAAAGAGGTGGTCAATTTGACCGTTTTTTCCACTTTATCATCAATTTGAAAAAAAGCCGTTGCATTTTTCCAAAAATGATTAGTTCCGGTGATGAAGAATTTTTGCATTACTGTAAAAACTTCTTCTTTAGAAAATTTAGTTAGGAGGAACTCGGTTAAATTATCGATCTGTGCATTTTTAATATACATTTCGTCCAATTGTTGCAAACTGTGAAAACTAGGAGGAAGTTTTGGAGGTTGTTCTGTCGGTGTGACTACATTTATAAAACCAATTTCATCAGTAATAAAATATTTGCTTTCGTTTGATAGATATAGAATTATACTGTTTTTTAAAAACCATTCTGTAATCCAACAATTATTTTTCGCTTGCTCCAGTATTTGCGATTTTGGAATTATTGAAATAATACCATTTGAATCGGTCAATTTATATGCCTTTTCTGAAATACTTTTTAAGGACAAGAAAGGAATGCAAAAAGCCTTTTTGCCATTTGGAGGTGCATTGTGATAGTGACAGTTTGTTGCGCGGTCGCACCATCCAAAAGCATCAGGTAAATAGTTGCCAGTTTCGATGTCCACATACAAAACAAAAGTTCGATGGTTACATTTAGGACAAATAAATTTTTTACTGCTTTTATCGAGGTTGTATCTTAAATTTTCCATAATAATAAATGTTTTGTTTTGCGTGCACTTTTTGCACCTTTTGCACTTTAAGAAATTGGACTGGTGCAAAAGGTGCAAAAAGTGCGCTTCTAAAAACAATCTTTTTTTTCAATAATTATCATGAGTTAAATAAGCTACATTACCCTTGTTAATCTTTTTAACCTCAATCTTATAATGCTTCAATCGTTTGATAAAATTTGATTTCCCAACTGGTCTGTAATTGTCTTCAATGCAAAATGCTTTATACTTCGGGAATAATTCGGAAATTAAAATATAATCAGTAGCTGAGACCTTATATTCCATTTCGCTAATGAATAACTGAACGCTATCACTTTGCTTTTCATAATCGCTGCGGGCGTTGTCCACCGATTCACATTTACTAAAATTCTTTTGCTCCAATACTCTGTCAAGTCCTTGCAATGTCCAGTTAAACACACCAGGGAGTTCATTTTGAATTATCTTTTGTGAAAGCTGTTTATCCTGTTTGTCTTCGGGAATGGTTACATCAAAATTGATAATCAAAAACCGTCTGAAGTAGGCGTTTGTATGTTCTACATCTTTCGGTAGTTCATTACAATTGAAAATAAACTTTGCGTAGTCGACCATTGTGAAGGGTTGCCCATACTTTGCACAGGCTTCAACGGGTTCGCCTGAAACCAACGCTTTAAATAAACTTGTTTCCAATTTTCCGTTTATTTCCGTTGCATAGTTTACTAACTTGTTGGCAATCTTTGCTCGGTAAAATCCCTTTTCTTCTGTTAAACTTTGCAATGAATAATTGCTTACATTTTCACGTCCAAACAATGCAGTAACTATTTCAAAACATACACTTTTTCCATTGGCGCCAGTTCCGAAAAGGAGTAACATTTTTTCAAGTTTTAAAACACTCTGTTTAATGAAAATGTAACCGCAATATTCAGCAAGTACTTTTTGCTTGTCTTTGTCGGGTAAAACTTCATCTAAAAACTTTTGAAATAGTGGGGCGGTGGCTTCAGGATCATACTCAAACGGTAACTGGTATGTTATAAAATCTTCCTGTCTAAATTCTCTAAAGATCCTACCTTTTGGTGTTATTTCAAGTGTACCATTTAAAAAATTAATTAGGGTACAGTTTAATTTTCCTTTAGGTGTAGGCAAATATACATCTGCCATAAATTGTTTATAAAGGTCTTCTTTGAACGTGTGAATTTTGCCTTCGAATTTTTCAACTCCCATTTTCAAAGCCACATTTCCCAAAAAAAATTGAAAACATTCTTTGTCTATTTCAACCCAATAACAAGCATTAAACAAATAAATAAAGCCGTTATTCTTGCATAATCCCCATTGATTTGCTTCGGCAATTGCTATGAGTTGCTCAATACAAAGAATTAAGTAATGTTTTTTAGCAAGTTTGAATGTTTTTAACTTTTTAGCAAGTTTCTCAAATTCAGTTTGCTGACTTTCGGATAATACGCCTTTATTTAAAAGAATTGATTCCAAAATGCTATATTGCTTTTGAATATCTTCACTTTCAGGAAAAGCCAATGTTTGAAAGTCTATTTTTCCGATACACTTTAAAAGTTCCTGTAAAATGTCATCAGTTGTCTTTTGAATTGGCTCAATGCTGTTTTCAAGCTTTACAATATCGTTTGTAATTAGCTTTTTTAAATTATCCCTTTCCATTGTCTAAAAAAATAATTGATTAGTTAATGGCAGTAGAATTATATCAGCCCAGATATTATAAACGCGTGGTTGGTCTAAAGTATCAATACTTATTTGTATTGTAAATACTTGATATTGTTTGGTTTTACCTGTATATTTGTCTTGTCTATTACAAATATGGAAGGGGCTTAGCTGAGGTAAAATATTATTTTCCATAGTTTAAGCCTTTTTTATTGTTTAATAGATAAGCATTAGCATCTTCCTGGATCTCCTTAATTGTTTTTTGTTTACCAGTTCGGATCCAATCAAGTATTTCAGATTTGAAAAAAAACAATTTGTTTCCTTTTTTGTGATAAGGAATTTCATTGCGTTTGCAATAATCGTAGAGAGTGTTTTTTTTAAATCCGGTTAGTTTCGAAATTTCATTGATGTTTTTCGGATCATCAGCTTCGGGTTGAGGTTCTACCTTTTGGAGTAAAAGGTTTTTCATTTCTTTAACCTCGGTTTTTAGTTCTGCGATTACATATGGTAATTGCTCGAATTTTAGTAATTCCATGGCGATATTTTTGAAAATTAATACCGCAAATAAAAATGGTAATTTATTGGTAATCAATTGGTAATTTGGCGATTACCAAAATTACTAATCAATAAGTAATCATGTTTTTTATGTCATTTTGATACTCACCTGAATACACTGAAAACTTGGTTTTAGTTGTCTCCGAATTTGTATTTTCTAACTGTTTGAATAGGTGAATCAATAAAACAAACACTTCTTTATCTCTCTTTCCTATTTCAATATAAACAAGATGGACGGTCTTTCTTATAAATTCAATAGATGCAGGTGTAAAGTTAAATTGGAGTGTTTCTTCAGGTAAACAGTGCTTTTCTATGATAAAAAAAATGTAATTAGTTAATCTAAGAAAGTCATTTTCATTCAAAATTAGTTTTTTGTTCCAGTAACCGCTTAGGGGTTTTATTATGTCTTTTATTTTTTAATATCTATTTTTTCGATCGGTTTTGATCTAATCTTTTTTGTTTTGCTTTGTTCAATATTCTCAAGTTCCTGATTTCCTAGTAGGTCATTTTTCACCGAATAATGAGTGTTAAAAATGCTTTCAAATAGGTTAACATTATTGAAAATAATTGTCCAGTTTCTAATGAAGCAGCCTACTTCATATCCGTAATCATAGAATTGTTTTTGTAGGAATTTTAAGTCGTTATAGGTATGAGCATTTTTTTTGAATCTCAATATGTTTGGGTTATGAATGTGATTGCCTTTATTGTAAACCCCAAAAAATATTTGAAATATTTTGTTTTCATTTTCTGGATATCCTTTAAGAAATTTTCGATCGCGGTATCCATCACTAAATCCAGCTACGTATTGAGCATTTGTTAAGGATAAATTTTTATTGAAATCAACATATAATTTTAATTTAGCTTCGTCTGAGGCTAAAGAAATATCTGCATTTAGATTATTGAAAACGTTATGAGAATAGTATGTCCCATCAAGTTCAACGGTAAATCCATATCCTCCTTTTTCAAGTTCCTTCCGTATTGCATTGGGTAATGAAATGGCATTTGAGTAGTCAAGTTCTCTTAAATCGTTAATATTCATTTTGATTAAAATTTAAAATTATTTTATCCGTTGCTTTTCGTTTGGTTTCGTCAACTATTTTGGCATAAACCTGGGTCGTTTTTAGCTCCCGGTGTCCTAACATTTTTGAAATTGTGTAAATATCTGTACCTGCTTGAAGCTGTAATACGGCATAGGTGTGTCTGAAGCTATGGAAGGTTAAATGCTTTTGTATTCCAGCGGTCATTGCCCATTTTAACAATACAGTATTTTGATGTGCTGAATAAACTAATCCCTCAAAAACTTGATGGTTTGCTTCTTTACGAGTTCCAAGTAATGTGTATGCCTGTTCGGAAATTGGTAAATACTCATTGCTTTTCGTTTTCTTTTGTTGGAAATATATAAAATAGCCTTGCCCGTTTTTATATACCACTTCGCTCCATGTTAATTTTTCAATATCAGAAAATCTTAAGCCTGTCAGTGCTGAAAATAAAGAAGCTTGTTTTAGAATAGGGTTGGGGCAATCTGTTTTTGCCAGTTGATTGAGTTCTTCCATAGATAAAAACAATCTATTGGAATCGGCTTCTTTTATAGGTTCAATTTTACCGTTTAAATCGATAGGAATTAAACTGTCTTTGAACGCTTGTTTCACAGTTGCTTTGAATTTATTAAAATAACTGTGGGCGGTGTTTTGTGAAAGATTTGTAGTTCCGGTTCTTCGGCTCTTTGTTTTTAATAGATACTCTCTATAATCATTACAAAATTTTTCGTTGAGATCTATAAATTTTAAACTGCCTTTAGTAAATTCTTTTAGATAGAATAAAGATGAAAACCACACATCATAATTTTTGCCAATTCTTTTTTCCATTAGTTGCTCAAAATAAGCGATAAAAGAGAGTTCTCCTTTTTCTTTAGCTTTTAGTTGCTCTATTTCAAAGGCGTTATAAACCTCGGGTTTTGTTAGTTCATTCTCACGCTTTTGCCTAATCTGTTCTGCAACTAATAACGTTTCCTTATTACCAAGTTTTTCCAATGGATTTTTCGGGTTATCTATAATGTAAAGACCTAAAAACTCTCTTCGTGTTGGTTTGTCTAATCCGGCTACGGTAATAGGTGGGTAAAAATCTAAATACAAACTTTTACGCCCTTTACTTATAGGTTTTTGCCTTAATGTTACTTTAGTTGCCATAGTTTTAATTAAATTAATCTAGAAAGTGTGAAAATGTAGTTGTATAAAAGAAAATAAATCGAATTTAGGTTAATAGCTTATCAATGATGTTTTTGGGGACATACACATATCGCCAATCCTTTATTTTTGGGATATTGTGTTTTTTAATCAAACCGTAAATTCCACTTTCAGAAATTCGGAATTTTAATTTAATTTCTGTAAGGTTGTAGCATTCTGAAAGATCGTATTCTATTGGTTCTGCTTCTACAGGAATATGTTGAGGTTTTTCAAATAGTTTATCAAGATCTGAACGCTTAACAATAGTTTTCTTCTCTAAAATATTTGTAGCATCTAATTTTCCGTGATTTATAAGTTTGTAAACATTCTGGCGGGAACATCCAATTAATTTAGAGACCTCAGTAACACTTAAAAACTCTTTTTCTTTTAATTTTTCAATTGGTTCATTTTTTATTTTTTTAGTCTCTTGATTACTTATTTCAATTTTGGTATTTCTGATTTTTTGTTTGCTTGATGCTTTAGTGCATTTCATGGAACAAAAACGTGTTACAGTAGTCTTTGCTGTAAATTCATTTTTGCAATGTTCGCAAATTCTTTGTACTTGGATATTTGAACTCATTTTGTCTGTTTGTGTAATAAGTTGTTCAAAAGTGTAAACTTTGTAAACTAATAAAAATATTTTGATGCTAAATTTGTACCTCAATATGTCAAAGGTACAAATAAGGTACAAATAAATACTTAATTAACACTTAATAAATATTAACAAACAATATTAAAGGTATAAAAAAAACCGCTGATAAACAGCGGTTTGTTGTTATTTGTTGTGTTTTGGTATCTGTTGAATAATGGTGGTTACTTTCCGATGCAGAAGTTAGCAAAAATATTACCCAACAGTTCGTCATTTGTGACTTGGCCTGTGATCATTCCAAATTGGTACAAAGCTTCTCGGATATCCAATGCCATTAAATCACTAGATAAGTTGGTTTCCAATCCGAATTTTACCTTTTGTATTTCATCCAAAGCTTTTAATAAAGAGTCATAATGTCTTGTGTTAGTTACGATTGTTTCATTATTTCGAAGCGCTCCTGTGTTAACAAAAGAAAGTAATTCATTCTTTAAATCATCAACACCAATTTTCTCTTTAGCTGAAATCAATAGCAGTTTTGCATTCAGATTTTCAAGCTTTGATGTGATGTTTGAAACTTCATCAGCAGACAATATATCTTTTTTATTTACTACAATTATCAAAGGTTTTAGTGGATATTTATTTTTGATTTGTTCAATCTCAGAAACAAATTCAAAACTTGAGACTTGAAATTTTAAACCATCAAATAGAAAGATAACCACTTGTGCTTGTTCTATTTTTTCGAAGGTTTTCTTAATTCCTATGCTTTCCACGACATCAGCCGTTTCACGAATACCTGCAGTATCGATGAATCTGAAACCAATTCCACCAATCACTAATTCATCTTCAATGGTATCGCGGGTTGTTCCTGCAATTTCCGAAACAATGGCTCGTTCTTCGTTCAAAAGAGCATTCAATAAAGTAGATTTTCCCACATTCGGTTCTCCCACAATTGCCACCGGAATTCCGTTTTTGATAACATTCCCCACAGCAAATGAATCAATTAAACGTTTCAGGACAAATTCTATTCTATTCAATAATTCATGAAATTGAGTTCTGTCTGCAAATTCTACGTCTTCTTCTGCAAAATCCAGTTCAAGTTCAATAAGTGAAGCAAAATTTAGAAGTTCCTCTCGCAGTTTGGCAATTTCGTTAGAAAAACCGCCGCGCATTTGTTGCATCGCAATTTGGTGTGAAGCTTCATTGTCAGACGAAATCAAATCGGCTACAGCCTCAGCTTGCGACAAATCTAGTTTCCCGTTCAGGAAAGCTCTAAGGGTAAATTCACCGGCATTGGCCATTCGACAGCCTTTTCGCAACAATAACTGAATAATTTGTTGTTGAATATAAGTAGAACCGTGACAGGAAATTTCGATAGTGTTTTCTCCCGTATACGAGTTTGGTCCTTTGAAAACAGAAACCAAAACCTCGTCCAGTGTTTTTTGATTATCTACAATATTCCCCAAATGAAGCGTATGCGATTTTTGTTCCCTTAAATCTTTGTTTTTTTTAGATCGAAAAACAGACTGTCCTATAGCGATGGCATCTTCGCCAGAAATTCGGATTACAGCAATGGCGCCCGCTCCCGAAGGAGTGGCTAAGGCAACTATGGAGTCGTTTTGAATCATAACAAGAAATTTATGCAAAAGTAAGCAAATTACTCAATAGTCTTTAGTGATTAGAAATTAGTCCTGGGTAATTATTTGAGATGCCTTAGTGACAAACTATTAACTATTAACAACAAACAATAAACTTAGTTAAATGACAATTATCATGCTTTGTTTTTATAAGTTTTGTAACTTTATATAGGTGATTGATATTCAATAAATTAAATGTATTATGAAAAAGATATTGTTTCCAACGGATTTTTCAGCAGTTTCAAAAAACGCTTTTATTTATGCTTTAAAACTAGCGGATGCCATTGGAGCCGAAATTATTACATTGCACGTTTATGAATTGGATTCACCAGCCTATTTGGATGTTTCAATCTATTTGGAAGATATTTATCAATATGAAGAGCTTAGTGATTTTGAAAATTATAAAGATGAGGTTCCAGTTTTGCGAAAAATTGCCGAAGACAATAATCTCGGGCATATAAAAATAAGTAATGTTCTCATACAAGGCTATTTGGTGAAAGAGGTAGTCAAACTTTCCCAAAAGGAAAACATAGATTTCATAGTTATAGGAACCAAAGGAGTGACCCACTTGCGGGAAGTTTTTTTGGGGACAGTGGCGGCAAAAATAATGAATGAATGCAACGTCACCGTTTTGGCAATCCCAGAAAAATGCAGTTATATGCCTATCGAAAGAATTTTGTTCAGCACAAGATATAACATGAGTGATATCGAACCTTTAAAAAAAGTGACAAATCTGGCCAATGTGTTTCATTCGCATGTTGATTGTTTAAATATAAAACCGCCTCATACTGTTTATAATGACGATTTTGTGGTCGATTTTCAGAATGTTTTCAAAGATACCGATATTGCGTTTCATTCCGTTTTGGCAAGCGATATAGAAGGCGTTATTTTGGATTTTATCGAAAAAAATAAAATAAATATGGTAGCGATTCATGAGCGACACAGAGGGTTTTTTGAAAAACTCTTTCAAGTAAGCCTCTCCAAAAAGTTGTCATTTCATATCAATATCCCAATTTTATCCGTTCATTAGATTTATTGATTTTATAAATTTGGGCGTGCCCCAGTAAAGTAAAGGGGGCCTATGTAGAGTACCGCTTATACGCCCCTTTACTTTACTGGGTCGGGCTATCCGCGCTACTTCGGTAGCTAGCTTCTATCCCTCACGCAAAGCGCCAGTGAGTTAAGAAATTTTAGATTTTTGATTAACGATTTTTGATTTAAGAAGTAAAAGATCTAGAAAAAAGAGAATCTACTATTTAGTCACACCAAATCTGAAATCGACAATCGTTAATCAAAAATCTAAAATCTTACTTCTTAAATCAAAGTTCAACCCATAATTCATATAAAAATGAAAAAGATTTTATTCCCCACCGATTTTTCTGAAGTTGCCAATAATGCTTTTGTTCATGCTTTGGAATTTGCAAAAATTGTAAAAGGAGAGCTGTTGTTGTTGCATACTTTTGAGCTGCCTATTGTCGATAATCAATTTATTCCAGATAATTATTACAATGTTTTTGATTCCCTGCAACTGGCACAATTTGACATGTTCAAAGAAGAAATTCCCAAACTTCGAGAACTAGCCAGGAAAAGAAACTTGGAAGACATTAAATTGACCCACAAATTGATGGATGGCGATTTAATTTATGCGATAAAACAAGTTGTCAAAGACGAAAATATTGATTTTATTGTAATGGGAACTTCTGGGGCAACAGGTTGGGAATCATTTTTTGTAGGTTCCAATACGGGTTCCGTGGTTTCTGCAGTTGGTGTTCCTGTACTTAGTGTACCCTTTGAAGCTCAATATGATAAGGTAAAAACAATTGGTTTTACAACCCGGTTTAGAGATATAGATAAAAAGCCATTGAAAAATGTTATTAAAATTGCCAAAAAAACGTCGGCAGTGGTGAAATGTTTATATGTAAAAACCAGTAAGTCTGATGTTTCGGAGGAAACCATTAATGAATGGAAAACAGAATTCGAAAACGAACCGGTTAATTTTTCAATCGTAAACAGTGATTTGGTCAAAGAAACTATTTTGGATTTCATTTCCCATAAAAACATTGATATTTTGGCAATGATAACCCATAAACGTAACTTTTTTTCTGAATTATTCAGCCCAAGCCTTACTCAAAAAATAGCTAATATTTCGATTGTGCCTGTTTTGGCAATGCATGAAGAAGGGTAGATTGCAGATTTCAGATTTTAGATTTTGATTTTGGAATTCAGATTTTAGATTTTTAATTGTCATCATTATTGCTATTACCATTGCCATTGCCATTTCGTATTGATATTGACATTAACATTGACATTGACATTGACATTGATATTGATATTGTTTGCCGTTGCCATTAAAATTTTGATTGCCTACATTTGTGTATCATTATAGGAAAAAATGGAAATATACAAAAGCAATAGCCAAGGTCATTCTGAGGAATTAAAAAAAATCAACGCCAAATACAATACTATCAGTTTGCTTAGGCTATTAAGTATTTTACTTTTTTTAGCAAGCTTATTTTATTACATAAAAACCGGAGATTTAGTGTTTGTTACCCTGGCAGCAGTGCTTTTTTCCGGTTTTCTTATTTTGATGCGAATCCATTCCAAATTGTCTTTTCAAAAAAAGATTAAAAATGCTTTGGTGAAAATCAATGATAACGAAATTGCTTATTTGGAACGCAAATCAATTCCTTTTGAAAATGGTGCCGAATTCATTGATTTTCACCATCCTTATGCCTACGATTTGGATATTTTTGGTGAACATTCCTTGTTTCAAAACCTAAATAGAACTGCCACTTTTATTGGAAAAAAAACATTGGCCAAGCAATTATTGACACTTTTATCAAATGATGAAATAATTTCGAACCAGCTGGCGGTAAAGGAATTAAAAGAAAAGTTGGATTGGCGTCAGGAATTTTTGGCTTTCGCCAAAGTGGGACAAGACAATGAATCTCTTTATAAAACCTTATTGCAATGGAGAGTCTTCAATAGCAAACCGTTGTCCAAAGGGGCTGTATTTATTTCGTATTTGTTTCCGGTTTTGTTTTTAGGAGTTTTTTTAGGGTATTTATTGACCTCAAACATTGTCTTTCTTTCCTATTTATCATTTTTGTTTGTTTGCAATTTGATGATTTTGGGTTTTTTTACGAAACGAATCAAAATGGAAATTGCCCAGGCCGATAATATTAATGTGATTATCAGTCAATATAGTTTATTGGTTCAAAAAATTGAAAATGAAGCGTTTCAATCGGAGAAATTAATTGCTTTACAGCAAAAATTGAACTTTCAAAACCGAAAAGCGAGCATTCATTTAGCGCAGTTGGCAGAGTTGTTTTCCAGAATGGATACCATTGGGAATTTTGTGACTGCTATATTGTTTAACGGAACGTTTCTGTTCAATCTGCATGTGTTGAAAGCATTATTGGATTGGAAAAAAGAACATGCAACCGTATTAGAAGAATGGCTGGAAGTGATAGGTGAATTTGAAATGCTAAACAGTTTGGCCAATTTTTCGTATAATAACCCTGATTTTGTATATCCAGTGTTAAATTCCGATTATAAAATAGATTTTTCCAATTTAAGTCACCCACTGTTAAATCCGAAAACAAGAGTAGGGAATGAGGTACAGTTTTACCCACAGTCCTTTATGATTTTGACCGGTTCTAATATGTCTGGCAAAAGTACTTTTCTCAGGAGTTTGGGGATCAACATGGTGCTTACAGGAACTGGTGCTCCAGTTTGTGCCACTAAGGCAAATGTGCATCCGTTGCCTGTTTTGGTATCTATGCGACTTTCTGATTCGCTATCCGACAGTGAGTCTTATTTCTTTGCCGAAATAAAACGTTTGAAACAAATCATGGATGAATTGGAAACGAATCCTGCTTTTGTTCTTTTGGACGAAATTTTGCGAGGTACCAATTCTGATGACAAGCGTAACGGAACTATTGAAGTAATTAAGAAAGTAATTGTCAAAAAAGCAATTGGAGCCATCGCCACACACGATATAGAAGTTTGTCTGACTACAAATGAATATCCCGATATTCTTACAAATAAATGTTTTGAAGTTGAAATCAGCAACAACGAACTGCATTTTGACTACCAACTTCGAGACGGTATTTGCAAAAACAAAAGTGCTACTTTCTTGATGAAAAAAATGGGAGTTATTTAAAAAAATAAACTTTCATGAGCCTTTTATTTTATAACAAAATTCTTTTCAAAAAATTAATGTAGATTTTTGAAAAACAGTATTTTATGTAGATAAAACCTGTTTTTTGATTTTTTTATTTGTTAAATTTTATTTTTCAATTACAATTTTAGCGCATAATTTGAGTTTTAAGCAATTGATAAGTATTATGATGCTTTTGTACTTATTAAATACTTTTGAGTAATTAGTATTGATTTTGTAACAACAGTTTTTAATTAATAGTGAAAATATGAAAGGAAGAATTGTAATTCTGATACTATTTTTTGCCTTAATCATTTCCTGTTCAAAAGATGATGAAGACGGAATGACTATAGGAGGGAATCCGGTTGCGAATAATCAAAAAGCACTAGGAACTTCTTCTCATGATTTACTTTCCGATGATACTTTTAAAAGTATAGTTATTGAGGTGGCTTATGTTCAAGGGTATGAACCATCTGCTGCCGCAATCAATCATTTTGTTGCTTTTTTGAATGAGAGAGTCAATAAACCTCTAGGAATAGATGTTGTAAAAAGGCCTATTGCTTCGCCGGGGAAAACTACCTTTACCAATGAGGATATTGTTGCGATTGAAAATGCTAACAGGACAAAATACAATACTTCCGACCAAATTGCAGTATGGGCTTTTTTTGTTGATGGAGATTCGTCTAGCAATTCGGGTAATTCCTATGTTTTAGGAGTATCTTACAGAAATACGTCTTTTGTTATTTTTGAAAAAACGATACAGGGATTGAGTAACAGTCCATTTGAGCCCAATAGAAGTTTATTGGAAACGACGGTTATCGAACATGAATTCGGACATATCCTCGGACTGACTAATTTAGGTGCAAAGATGCAAAGTAACCATGAAGATACCGCACATCCGAAACATTGCAATGTAGAAAGCTGTCTGATGTATTGGTTATCGGAATCTGGAAATAGTTTTGGTAATATGGTTTCAGGAGGAACAGTTCCAAAATTAGATGCCCAATGTATCGCCGATCTTAGAGCCAATGGAGGGAAATAGAAATTATTTAAGATTATATAGATATTAGAAAAAAGACAAAAGATTAATTGAAATAGAAAATAGAATTTAGAAAAATGAAAAAAACCTACTTAGCATTAGCATTATTTTTTGGAGTATTATCAGTGTCACATTCACAAAATCAAGGACGTAAAACAAGTGGAGGAATAAAAGGCGGGTATAATTTAGCCGCTGTTAGTTTTGATGGCGATGCAGAAACAGATCAGCGTCATGGATTCCATATCGGGGTTTATGGAGAATCTTTTGTTAGCCAAAATATATCTATCCAACCAGAATTATTGTATTCACAACAAGGATATGAGATAAAAGATTCAGGAGGAACATTTAAACAAAAATTAGATTATATTAATTTTCCAGTAATGTTAAAAGTTTATCCGTCAAATAATTTCTTTTTGGAAGCCGGTCCACAAATTGGATTAGCAATTAGTCATAAAGAAGAGTATGATGGATTTATTAGCAGTTCTCAAAAGTATGATCCTAATAGTTTTGATTGGGGAATGAATTTTGGAGCAGGATTCAAAACAAATTCAGCAGTGAGTTTTGGGGTGCGTTATCATTTAGGTTTGGGTGATTTATATGATAGCAGTAAAGCATACAATAGGGTTTGGCACTTTTATGTCGGATTTGATTTGTAATAAAAAAAAAGGGTTTAGCTTGAAATTTAAGTTAAACCCTTTTTTAAATTTAATTCTAAAATAAAAAAAACCAAAACTCTGGTTAGTGAGTTTCGGTTTTTCAAAGTATAAAAATGGTTTTGGTTAGTTTCGTATTTTGTAAAATCTAGCTGTTTAGCATTACCGGCATAACAAGCATTGTTACGGTTTCTCCATCTTCCAATCCGTCAACAGGAGTAAGGATTCCGGCTCTGTTTGGTAATGACATTTCAAGCATAATCATGTCTGATTGTAGGTTGTTCAGCATTTCGGTCAAGAAACGAGAGTTGAAACCTATTTGCATATCGTCTCCTTGGTAGTCACAAGTCAATCTTTCTTCGGCTTTGTTGGAGTAATCAATATCTTCAGCAGAAATGTTTAATTCGGCTCCGGCAACTTTCAAACGAATTTGGTGAGTTGTTTTGTTAGAGAAAATGGCAACACGACGTACAGAACTCAAAAATTGAGAACGATCCATCAATAATTTGTTTGGATTTTCTTTTGGGATAACCGCTTCGTAATTTGGGTATTTTCCATCGATTAAACGACATAATAAAATGTAATTATCAAAAGAGAAAGTAGCGTTCGAATCGTTGTATTCTATTTTTACTTCAGCATCTGAGCTGCTAAGGATACTTTTTAAAATATTCAAAGGTTTCTTTGGCATAATAAACTCAGCCACTTGCGATGCTTTCACATCTGTGCGGGCATATTTTACCAATTTGTGTGCATCTGTTGCTACAAAAATTAAACCTTCTGGAGAAAACTGGAAGAAAACCCCAGACATTACTGGACGTAAATCATCGTTTCCTGCTGCAAAAATAGTTTTGCTTACGGCTGTCGCCAAAACATCTGCAGGTACTAATGTTACGGATGGTTCGTCTAAGTTTACAGATTTTGGAAATTCTTCACCTGGTGCATACGCCAAGGCATATTTTCCTGAGTTGGAACTTATTTCGATAGTGCTGTTTTCTTCAACGGTAAAAGTTAAGGGCTGTTCCGGAAAAGTTTTAAGGATTTCCAATAATAATTTAGCAGGTACTGCAACACTTCCTTTACTGGTTGAGTCGATATTCAACGTTGCAGACATGGTAGTCTCCAAATCGGATGCCGAAACAGTTAATTCGTTATTATTTAATTCAAATAAGAAGTTATCCAGAATTGGCAAAGTATTGTTATTGTTGATAACGCTACCTAAAACTTGTAATTGTTTTAATAAGTACGAACTCGATACTATAAATTTCATCTGTATGGTTTTGTTTTTAATGGTGTGCTTTTTCTGAATCAGAATTTTTAATACACTTTACAAATATATTGTAAACTATTTGAGTATTGCAAATTTTTTATTAACATCTATTTGCTGTAGATTCTTTTTCTCAAAAATGTAAATCCGAGTCCAAATAAGAGCAAAATTAAGATTGGAAGCCCGATAGTTATGAATTGCGTATAGGTGTAGTTTTCATATACTTTTTCTTTATCTAATAAAGGCAAATCAACATCTTTGCTACGAATGTTAATAAGTCCGGTATCGTCCAGCAGATAATTGACACAATTCATCATGAAATCTTTATTGTCGTATAAGTTTCCAGAACGTTGGTCGTAACCCAATTCTACAGGTTGTCCGGTTTTATCCAATTGATTTTTTACAATATCTCCATCCGAAATCACAATCATTTTGCTTTCTTTTCCTTTGGCTTCGAATGATTTTTCTTCAAAAGGCAAAATTCGATTTTCAAAAACTGAGTGAAAAGAGCCTTCGAGCAAAACGGCCATCGGAATATTTCCTTTGTTAAGATATTCCGCAGGATTGGTTTGTTCGGCGACCATATTCAAGCTGATTGGTACCGGAGTCCCTATTTTTTTGGAATAAGGGGAAGATTGCAGTAAAACCGTTTTTTTGATTCCGTTTTTCAAAGTGTCTATCGCATTAGCAAAATCAAATTTGATTCCGCCAAGGTTTTTCACAATAGGATGTTTGCTGATAGGATATACCTGAGGAGCAAATTTCCAGATAAAATCTTGGTATTGTGTAGCACTTCCTTGTTCGCCGCTTGCCAGTTTTATTGGGCTTCCTCGTTCATCTTTTATTAAATCGGGATTAATTCGAACTCCGTATTTGAAGAACATATCGTTTAGATTCAAATCTTTTGGGAAAGCCAAAGTTGCTCCCGAAGGGTTGTAAAGGCTGTCCATTTCGGCATTTACTTGGTCGATAAGCCAAAGGGTTTTTCCTCCATGAATAATGTATTGGTCCAAAACCAGTTTTTCTTCATCAGTAAAAGCTTCGGTTGGCTTGGCAATGACTGCCAAATCATAGTTTTGCAGTGATTTTAAAGTTCCTTCCGGATTTTTTGCTACAGAATCCAAAGTAAATGGGGCAATGAAATAACTTTCGCGAACTTGCAATAGAAATTTAGCAATGTAACGCTCCTGAAGTTCTCCGTTTCCTTTTATGAAGGCAACTTTCTTTTGCTTGTTTTTGGAAATTTTATTGATTCCATCCGAAATAGAATATTCAAGATGCTGAACAGAGCCGATCACTTTTTGGGTTGTTGATGCTCCCATGATGTTTTTCAACAGCGGAATATTGACTTCCTTATTGTTGTAAACTGCAATTGCCCACGGAAAAACCATCGATTGTGACTGTTTTCCTTTGTCGTCAACGGTGATGTTTACTGGTGTTAAGCCTTTTCTATACAATTCCTTGATGTTTTCCATACTTTCATCTTTGTTTTCCAAAGGATCAACAAATTCGATGATGATATTAGAATTGTAGGCCTGAAATTCTTCCAAAAGCTGTTTGGATTCCAATTGCAATCGCTTGAATTTGGCAGGCAATTCTCCTTGTAAATAAACCTTTATTGACAATGGATTTTTTACGTCTTTAAGGATTTTTAAAGTAGTAGGAGATAGGGTATAGCGATGATCTTGAGTTAAATCAAAACGATGAAAAAAGAAATTGCTAATAATGTTTAAAAGTAAAACTACCGCAACAGTAATCAATATCGATTTGGTTTTTTTTGTATTGAATGCATTCATTACGACTTGATAGATTTTAAATTATAAACAGTGAAGGAAAGAAACAGTACAGTTATACTGGCAAAATAGATTACATCTCTCGTATCTATAACTCCTCGGCTCATGCTTTTGTAATGGTCTTGCATTCCAAAATAGGCAATAATCGAAGAAAAACTTGGTGAAACGGAAGCTAATCCCTGAAAACCAAAATAAAATAAGAAGCACAGAAAAACCGCAATAATAAACGAAACTATTTGATTTTCAGAAATTGATGAAGTAAATATCCCGATGGCAGAATATGCTGCCATTAAGAAAAGTAATCCAAAATAGGAGCCTAGTGTACTTCCCATATCGATGTTTCCTTCGGGTGCACCTAAATTCCAAATTGCTTCAACATAAATGAATGTTGGGATGATTGCCATTAGTATCAATAAAAAGGCACCCAAAAATTTTCCGTTTACAATTTCCCAGATACTGATGGGTTTTGTGAGTAATAACTCGAGTGTTCCCTGTTTTTTTTCGTCCGAGAAACTACGCATGGTTACGGCAGGAATCAGAAAAATCAAAATCCATGGAGCTAGAGTAAAAAAAGGTGTTAAGTCGGCAAAACCGGTGTTCAGGATGTTATAATCCCCTTCAAAAACCCAAAGGAATAAACCATTTCCAATCAGGAAAAGAGCAATTACCAAATATCCGATTGGCGAACCAAAAAAGGATTTTATTTCGCGAAATACTATTGACTTCATGTTTGTTTTGTTGCCGTTATGGCGTTACTATTTATGGTTATTTTTCGTCTGAAGTGTGCAAATATAGTAAGTTTTTTAATCTGTCTTGGGATAATTTTATTTACGGTAGACTAACTAATTTATCGACACTCCAAGCCTCGGGTTTGGCATTGAATAATTGTTTGGTAAATGTCCATACTGTATCGAAAAGTTCAGAATTTCGATAATTTTCCAAATCCGATTCGGTTTCCCAATAACTGTAGGTGAAGAAAATGTTTTTATTGTTTTTGTCCTGATACAATTCCAGGAAACGATTTCCGGGAGCATTCCGAATTTGATTTTTCATTACGTCAAAGTTTTCCAAAAAAGCAGGAATATTTTCCTCATGGAAACTCAGTTTTACAATTCGTACAAACATTTTGATTGCTGATTTTTGATTAACGATTTTTGATTTTAGATTGATCTCAGAACTTGATTTTTATTTGATGATTTTTTTGGAGCGAAAGATTTTCTTTTTTATATAATAATTTTAACCGCAAGGATCGCAAAGAGTTTTATTGGTTCATATATTCCGCAAGGATCGCTAAGCTTTGCTGATATTTTTAAAAATTTTAAATCAAAAATCTCGACTTTCTTATTTCTTTTTCAAAATCAAAAATCGTTAATCTTCAATCTAAAATCATAAATCCTTAATTCTTAAACTGAATAGAAACCACATCACGGTAATTAAGCCCGAGCAAAGTACTTGCAGAGCCTACGGTAAGTGGATTGCTTCTGAATATTGCAATTTCGAGAAAACCGGCTTCGTTGAAAATAGCCAATTTTTGTCCTTCGTAATATTTTACAGGATATTTATCTGAACTTGCGATAGCAGAGTAAAATGGTAAGATAGTCTTAATGGATTGATTTCTGTAAACAACTTCATAATCTCTTCCTTTGGAACATTCCATGAATTGTTTTTTGGAAATATTGGTAACCACATTTCCAAAATGATCAATATAAATTACGTTTCCTTTTAATTGATTTCCGTCATCCGAAAGAATAACCTGCATATCTGTAACTTGTTTCAGGCTGTTGATTTCCTTTCCGATGACATTCAGAACGCCACCCCTTGCGATATGGCAGGCTACTTTTACAAAAACATCCAAGTCAGTTGCATCGCTGTGCAGTCGGTCATGAATGGTAATAGCGACTATTTTTTGAGGAATAATTTTTTGCGAAAGCATACTCAATATTCCGTTATCGGCTGCAATAAAGAAATGATCGTTCCATTGCATGGCGACATGTTGATTTTCTTTGTTGAACTCAGAATCGACGCCTATAATATGAACGGTTCCTTTAGGAAAACTGTCATAACAGGCCGAAATAATGTAGCTGGCCTCAGCGGTATTAAATGGGTCGATGTAGTGTGAAATGTCAACAATTGTAGCATCAGAATACTCAGATAATATTTTTCCCTTAAGCGCGCCAACAAAGTGGTCTTTCAGTCCGTAATCAGTTGTAAGGGTAATTATTGACATAAATTTGTTTATAACTATTGGTTTTTGTGGCGACTGAAACTAAAATTTTAGTAAATTTGATAAAAAGCAAATTTAAAATATTTTGTTCTTTATTTGGACAGAAATTGGTAAGAATTAAAAACAAAAATTATGCCTAAGTTTATTTTTATTTTATTTCTTTTCTTAAGCAGTCTGCATTCTTTTAGTCAAAGCGGTTTGTCAAATACCACAACAGATAAATCGAATTTTTTGGGTGAATCAGTAAAAATTAAAAAAGAAAAAATAGAAGTTTTAACTATTAAAGATTTGAATGAAACAAGGGTTGAATTACTTTTTAAGGACAATCTTTGTGAAATATTATCTATTAAAGCTTCTGAATTATTAAATGAATCTTTGTTGAAAAAGTTTAAAGCCAATGTTTAACTTAGAACTAGAATAAATGAAATTCTAGAAAGATGTTTTTTAGTGTTATTTACTGTATTATAAATTAAAAACTGCATGGAAGTTTGCAGCCGTAAATATTAAAATTGATTTAGACTCAATTAATTAACTTAAAAACTTCTTATTTTGAACGAAAGAATCATCGAGCTCATCGACATTGCTCCAAAAGACTTTTGGGGCACACAGGACTCACATTTGGAGTCCATCAAGAAATATTATCCTAAACTTAAAATTGTCGCGAGGGGAACTACTCTAAAAGCTTTTGGAGACAAAGAAGTCCTGGACGAATTCGAAAAACGATTTCAGCGTTTGATGTTGCATTTTACAAGATACAACACCATAGACGACAATGTAATCGAAAGAGTGATTCAGAGCGACGATCAGGATGATAAAAAAGCATATGGACATGACAAAATTCTGGTTCATGGTGTAGGTGGGAAAATCATTAAACCAATGACGCCTAATCAGCAATTGCTGGTTGACACAATGGATAAAAACGATATGGTTTTTGCCGTTGGTCCAGCTGGAACCGGAAAAACCTATACAGGTGTTGCCATGGCTGTAAAAGCTTTAAAAGAAAAACAAGTCAAGCGTATTATTCTAACCCGTCCCGCAGTTGAAGCCGGTGAAAATCTTGGTTTTCTTCCCGGGGACATGAAAGAAAAGCTGGATCCATATTTGCAGCCTTTATACGATGCTTTGCGAGATATGCTTCCCAATGAAAAATTGGAAGATTATATATCAAAAGGAATTATTCAAATCGCCCCTTTGGCTTTTATGCGTGGACGAACATTGGATCATGCTTTTGTGATTTTGGATGAAGCCCAAAATACGACGCATTCGCAAATGAAAATGTTTTTGACCCGTATGGGAAAAAGCGCCAAGTTTATGATTACCGGAGATCCGGGACAAGTGGATTTGCCGCGACGCACAATTTCTGGATTAAAAGAGGCCATACTGGTCTTGAAGGATGTTGACGGAATTGGAATTATTTATTTGGATGATAAAGATATTGTACGCCACCGATTAGTGAAAAAAGTAATCGATGCTTACAAGCAAATTGAAAACAATGATTATTAAATTGAAATTAGCATAAATGATTAGTCATATAATCAAGTAAAAAAAGGAAAAGTTCAGTTGTAGAGCTTTTCCTTTTTTTTTATAAAAAATGGTTATTACTGTTGGTTTATCCAAATTACGCATCAGACTCGAATTACACTAATTGGTACAAATTTTTTCTTTAAAGAATTAAAAAATCTGCGATAATCTTCGTAGTCTGCGTGAAAAAAATCCTAATTCGGATTCTGGGTTTGTGTTTTTTGTTTTACTCATTGTTAAAGTTAGCGGAACAATACGATTAAGTTAAAAACGTTGTATATATGGATAAATTCTTGGGTATCTTCTTTGAAAACAATAAATTTGGGGATATTATAAAAATGAAATTGGAATATAAAATGTCGAAGAAGAAAAAAATAAAAGTAATAATAAGTGATTTGGACGGTACATTACTCAATTCAGATCATACCATATCAGCCTATACTAAATCTGTTTTTCAGGAATTACACCGCCAGGATTATCTTATTATCGTAGCAACCGGGCGCCATCACATGGATGCGATGGCAATAATCAGTAGTTTGGAACTCCCAATTTATTTAGTGACTTCAAACGGGGCAAGGATTCATTCGCCTCAAAAAGAGCTTTTGTATGCTTTTAATTTAGAAGCAGATGCCGTCAAATCAATGTTGTCATTGGATATCGATCCAGAAATTACCACCGTTATATTCAAGGAAAATGTTTGGCAAACTTCCAAAACGAATAAAAAATTGAATGCCTTTCAGAAAGATTTGGCTTATCCTCCCGAAGTGGTCGATTTTGCAGAATTGGATGATTATAGTGCAATAAAAATATTCTTCACCCATGATGACCATCAAAAATTGGTAGAACTTAAAAATCGTATTCTCGAAAATAATTCCGATGTTTTTCATCATGCGTTTAGCTTGCCTATTTGTTTGGAATTTATGGATAAATCGGTCGATAAAAGTGTCGCCATTGCTAAGATTCTCGAAAAAGAAGGGTATTCTTTTGCAGAAGCTATTTCTTTTGGAGATGGCTTTAATGATGAGAAAATGCTGGATGCTGCCGGAATTGGATTAATTATGGGGAATGCTCCCGAAAATTTAAAAAATAAATTGCCTCATTTGGAAGTTATTAGCAATAATGTTGAAGATGGAGTGGCAAAGTATCTTTCTACCCATATATTGAATAGCAAGGTTAAATGTTGATTTTTTGAATTGGATGATTTGAAAATAAATTATAACTTTATAAAGAACAGAGCGTTATTTATTTTTAATTATTTCAATCGTATGGAAAAGACAGTAGACCAAATCAAGAAAAAAATTGTTTCAGGACTTGTATTGTTATTGCCAATATTGGTTTTTTTAGTTCTTTTTAAAAAATTTTGGGGCTTTTTTGAAAATTATGGTAACAAATTTGCAAAGTTGTTGAGTCTTGATGATCTTTTGGGAGATATTGCAAAAGATCTTTTGGGAGGTATTTTTTTATTGTTGCTTGTTTATTTGAGTGGTTACCTGGTTAGTTTATCTTTTTTTAGAAATTTCAGTAATTGGATTGATGAAAAACTGATGATTTTTGTCCCTGGCTACGAACAGCAAAAAAAACTTGCCGAAGAAAAACTGATTGGGCAAGCAAAAAAAGATTCACTTGAAGAACCAATGCCAATCCTGTTTAAAGTTGGCGAATATTGGCAACCCGCCTATTTAATCGAAGAAAATCAAGATGGAAGGGTAGTGGTGTTTGTTCCTATTCCGCCGGCCAAAGAGAACGGACAAATATATGTTGCTACAACCAAAGAAATCAAGAAATTAAAGGAAACTAAAATTCATTCTTTTGATACTGCTATAAAAGATTTAGGTAAAGGAATTTTGGATTTTAAATAGACCCAAAATCCGCATTAGATTTCATTTCGCAAAGAAACGCAAAGAATTCGCAAAGTTCCACGAAATTTTTAAAGCCATTTTCAAGAAGACACTTTTTCTTTGCGAATCTTCGTGTATCCTCTGGGTATCTTCGTGAAATTTATTCTTATTGCTTAATCTGAGATAAAATGACTATTCATTAATATTGCCATTAAGGAATTAAGGTTCATTAAGCCTGAAAACTTAATTTTCTTAATTCCTTAATGGTAAAAAAAAACAATACTTTTTTGTCTGCTTATTTGACAGTCATATTAAATAATTAAATTTTAAAATTGAAGCTTGCCGTTTTAAAGATTTCTCTAAAAAACAAATTTTTTGTTTTTATTGGTGAATCTCTTCTTTTTCATTGTGTAACTCTGTGAAATAGTTTTAAATTTGCAATCATAAAAATAAAACACAACACTTAACTAATGAGCAACACAATTACCACAACCAATTTTAATTTTCCGAATCAAAAGTCAGTGTATCGCGGAAAAGTAAGGGAAGTTTACAACATCAATGATGATTTACTGGTGATGATTGCCACCGACAGGCTTTCGGCTTTTGATGTGGTTCTGCCAAAAGGGATTCCGTACAAAGGACAAATTTTGAATCAAATTGCTACAAAATTCATGGAATTGACTCAGGATATTGTGCCAAATTGGTTGGTTGCTACTCCAGATCCAAGTGTTGCTGTAGGTCATTTGTGTGATCCTTTCAAAGTAGAAATGGTTATTCGGGGCTATCTTTCGGGTCATGCTGCCCGAGAATATGCTGCGGGAAAAAGACAACTTTGCGGTGTAACAATGGCTGAAGGTTTGAAAGAAAATGATAAATTTCCAGAACCAATTATCACGCCAACCACAAAAGCGGATAACGGTGAACATGATGAAGATATTTCTCGCGAAGCTATTTTGTCAAAAGGAATTGTAAGCGAAGAAGATTATTTGGTTTTAGAAAAATATACTCGTGCTTTGTTTCAAAGAGGAACTGAAATTGCCGCAAGTCGTGGTTTGATTTTGGTTGACACCAAATATGAATTCGGGAAAACAAAAGAGGGTAAAATTGTTTTGATTGACGAAATTCATACTCCAGATTCTTCTCGTTATTTTTATTCTGAAGGATATGAGGAAAGACAAGCAAATGGTGAGGAACAAAAGCAATTGTCCAAAGAATTTGTTCGTCGTTGGTTAATCCAAAACGGATTCCAGGGAAAAGATGGACAACAAATTCCGGATATGACCGATGAGTATATCGAATCTGTTTCTGAACGTTATATCGAATTGTATGAAAATATTATCGGCGAAAAATTTGTGAAAGCTGATATTTCGAATATCAACGAAAGAATCGAGAAAAACGTTTTGGATTATTTAGCAAAACGATAATTAATATTAAATCGCTATTTGGCGTTTATATACAGCCATAACTCAGTTTTTGAGTTGTGGCTTTTTTTTTTGTGGTTATAAATGATAACAAAGAGGCACTATGTTTAATTTTAGCCCCGATAGAAGTGGAAATCCTTTTTATTTTTTCTTTAAAAATAAAAAGATTACTTCACTTAACTTTTATTTTAAGCGGAGTTCAGTGAACTTCGTTTGAAACGGATAGCGGGTATTATGTTTCCTGACAATTCCTTTTGTCTTGCTCCTAAAAAGAAAAAAAAACTCTTCGCAATGGAAGAGTTTGAGTAAATTATTTTTTGTTGATGTCTTCGAGAACTGCTTTGTTTGAATAATTAATCACTTTGATAATTATTTCCTGATTTTTCCTAGTTTTGCCTTCAATCACATATAGTTTTCCTTTTTTGTACGGGACATTACTTTTGTCAAAATCGACATCTCCAAATTTAAGCGTGTTTCTTATATCGGTAGTGTCAATCCATTTTTGTGATAAAATAAGTGTTGCTTTATCGGAATAGTGAAAAGGTTTGGTGCTCAAGTCATTCAAAACTCTTGCGTTTGGAAAATAATTGCAGCGGGTGTCTTTTCCGCTGAATATGGCTGCCACTACAAATAATCCCATAACTAAACCGACCAAATAGTAAGCAAAACGTTGTATAAAATTCATATTTAATATTTATTGTTTTTTATTGGTAATATGTAATTCACATTGCCATTTCTAGTGTTTATAAACAATAGAAATTTATGCTCATTTCATTTTTTAATTTTTGGCAAAGGTATGGGAAAGTTTAATTAAAAAACAATTAAATTGATATCGTTATCGGGTAAATCAAACCAGTCGCCAATTGCTTTGTTGGTAAGGATTCCGTGATAGAGATAAATGCCGTTTTTAAGTCCGGCATTGCAGCGAATAGAACTTTCGATGCCACCGTCTTCAGCAATTTGTAATAAATAAGGAGTGATAATGTTGCTTATAGAAAGTGAGGCCGTTTTGGAATAACGGGAAGGAATATTGGGAACACAATAATGCAATACATTGTGTTTGATGTAAGTAGGTTTTTCGTGGGTTGTCACTTCAGATGTTTCAAAACAACCTCCGGTGTCAATACTAATATCGACAATTACAGCTCCTTTTTTCATGTGTTCGACCATTGTTTCGGTCACAATAATAGGACATCGCTCCAATCCTCGCATTGCTCCAATGGCTACATCACAGCGTCTTAGTGCTTTTAACAGCGATTTTTGTTGAATGGTCGAAGTGAAAATGCGTTGGTTTAAATTGTTTTGCAAACGACGTAATTTTGTAATTGAATTGTCAAAAACTTTTACGCTTGCTCCAAGTCCAAGGGCAGTCCTGGCTGCAAATTCCCCTGCGGTTCCGGCTCCAAGTATCACCACATCTGTAGGGGCAACACCTGTAATATTACCGAACAATAACCCTTTTCCAAATTTATTTGTTGTCATTAACTCGGCGGCAATCAGAATGGATGCGGTTCCTGCAATTTCGCTCAATGATCTCACGGCAGGGTAGGAGCCATCAGTGTCTTTAAGGTATTCAAAAGCTAAAGAGGTAATTTTTTTTCGGGATAAAGCTTCGAAGTATGTTTTTTTTCTGGTTTTTAATTGAATGGCTGATATCAAAATGGCTTTTGGATTCATCATTTCAATTTCGGCAATTGTGGGCGGTTCTACTTTTAAAATCATGGGACACCCAAACACTTTTTTTGTGTCTTGTGTGATTTCGGCACCGGCATCACTGTATTCTTTGTCGCTGTAGCTGGAACTTACTCCGGCTCCGGACTCAATCATTACTCTGTGTCCTTGATAGGTAAGCGAATTTACGGCATCGGGGGTAAGGCAAATGCGTCTTTCTTGGTAACTGTTCTCTTTGGGAATTCCTATAAAAAGTTGACTTTTTTGCTTGGCTATTTCCAATTTTTCTTCCTGAGGCAGTAATTGTTCTTTTGTAAATGGACTTAGAGACATTGATTTCAAGTAATTAGTGGTACAATTTACGAAAAAGATTGAAAATATTAAGCTTTGCCTGTGTCTAAATGGCTAAAATTTGCCATAAATTAAAAAGAGTTACACAGATTTCTTTAAGTATTGAGTTTGAAATCTAGCATAATCTGTAGAAAAAAAGTCTTGATAAACTTTTTTGGCTGCATTATTTTACTTTAAAACCAATGAACGCTCTCCATTGGGTAGTAATTCAATTGTAATAGAGGTATGCTGATGAGGAATTAGACTCTCAATTTTTTCGGGCCATTCTACAAAACACCAGTTTCCAGAATAAAAATAATCATCTACACCCATATCCAAAGCCTCGGTTTCTTTGTTTAGCCTATAAAAATCAAAATGATATACCGTTTGGTTATTATCTGTATGATATTCATTGACCAATGAAAAAGTGGGGCTGCTTGTAGTTTCTTTAACTCCCAATGTTTTACAAAGTTGTTTGATTAAAGTAGTTTTGCCAACTCCCATTTCTCCATTAAAAAGAATTACTTTGTTCGGGCTTTGACTTAAAATTTGTTTTGAAACGTCTTCTAGTTGTGCTATTGAAAATGTAGTAGTCATTTGTTTTTATTAGTATTGTGTTATGAGTTTTGAATTGTCAGTAATCAATAAATGGCTTTTTTGTTTATTCATCTGCTTTCTTACTGATAACTCAAAACTGACAACTGATAACTTTTTTATTTCGGATTAAAAACCAGGAACGGAATAATCATTTCTTCCAAAGAGATTCCGCCGTGCTGATAGGTATTTTTATAATAACTCACATAATGATTGTAGTTGTTTACGTAAGCCAAAAATAAATCATTTTTTGCAAAAATATAAGAACTACTCATGTTTATGGCAGGCAAACCGATGTTTTTAGGTTCTTTTACCGAATAAACATCTTTTTGTTCGTATGTCAAACTACGACCGGTTTTATAACGTAAATTCAAACTGGTATTTTTATCACCTACCACTTTTGATGGGTTTTTTACATTAATGGTGCCATGGTCTGTAGTCAAAATCAATTTGAATCCTAATTTTTGGGCTTGTTGAATGAGTTCCAGTAAAGGTGAATTTTTAAACCAACTCAATGTAAGAGAGCGATACGCTTTGTCGTCTGATGCTAGTTCTTTAACTACATCCATTTCGGTTTTAGCATGCGAAAGCATATCTACAAAATTGTAAACAACGGTTATGAGGTCATTGTCCTTAAGTGATTTAAAACTTTCGACTAGTTTTTTTCCGCCTGCTAAATTGGTGATTTTGAAATAATCCTCCTTGATGTCCAATCTCAGTCGCTTAATTTGCGCTGTTAAAAATTCGGCTTCATACAGGTTTTTTCCACCTTCTTCCGGGTCATTTTTCCAATATTGTGGGAATTGTTTTTCCATTTCCAAAGGCGTTAATCCAGAGAAAATGGCATTTCTTGCATATTGAGTAGCAGTAGGTAGTATCGAAAAATAAGGAACTTCTTTTTCGAGTTTGTAATAGTTACCCACAACGTTTTCAAAAGCTTTCCATTGATCGTAGCGCAAATTGTCAATTACGATAAAAAGCACAGGTTTGTCTTTTTTCAGAATTTCAGGAACGACCAATTCTTTGAATAAATTGTGGGATTGAATCGGTTTGTCTGCTTTTGGTTCAAACCAATCGGCGTAATTGCGTTCAATGTATTTCCCGAATTGTGAATTGGCTTCTACTTTTTGAGATTCCAGAATTTCAATCATTCCCTGGTCATCAATATCTTCGAGTTCAAGTTCCCAAAATAATAGTTTTTTATACAGTTCTACCCAGTCTTCATAAGAGTTGACCATTGCTAGTTCCATAGTTATTTTTCGAAATTCTTTTTGATAATCCAAAGTTGTTTTTTGGGAAATCAATCGTGAATTATCTAGGTTTTTTTTCAAACTCAACAAAATTTGATTTGGATTTACAGGTTTGATAAGATAATCGGCTATTTTAGAACCAATGGCTTCTTCCATGATATATTCTTCTTCGCTTTTTGTAATCATAATCATAGGAACCGAAGATTTTTTCTCTTTCATTTCAGATAAAGTATCCAAACCGCTCATTCCAGGCATATTTTCATCAAGAAAAACAATATCAAAATTGTTTTCATCAAAAATATCAATAGCATCACGACCGTTATTGCAAGTAGTAACGCTGTAATTTTTTTTCTCCAGAAATAAAATGTGTGGTTTGAGTAAATCGATTTCGTCATCAACCCAAAGTATTTTTATTTTATCCATTTCAGTTTGTTTTTTGTGCAATTTACTTTTATAGAACTCAAATAATATTAAAAATAGTATAAAATTCATTAAAAAAAAATTGTATCCGGTCTTAATTGCTATTATTGTCGGTTGAAATTAATGTTCGATTTGTCTTTAAATAGTATTTTTGCCAAAACAAAAAAAAAGTACTATGTTATTTCTTTTACTGAGTGTGATTTGCAGTGTGACGGTGGGAGTTATTTTTAAAATTGCCCGAATTTATGGAACGTCTTCGATGCAAATTGTTGGGTATAATTATTTGTTTGCCTTGATGTTGTGTTATCTATTCTTTAGTCCGGATTTAAAGGCTTTAGATGTTTCTTCACCGTGGGAAGTGCTAATTCCTTTAGGTATTTTGCTACCTGTAGTGTTTCTTCTTCTGGCTGCTTCCATTAAACATATGGGAATTGCAAAAACCGATGTTGCTCAACGATTATCGCTTATTATTTCCATTTTGGGCGCATGGTTGTTTTTTGGAGAGCAATTTAGCGGTCTAAAATTAACCGCGCTTTTGTTTGGATTTCCGGCAATAATACTCATTTTGGACAAACCTGTTGGTAATAAAGAAAATAAATGGATTTATCCGGCTCTTGTGTTGGTTGGTTTTGGAGTGATTGATATTCTTTTTAAGCAAATTGCCTTGACTTCGGTGCTTCCTTTTACAACTTCATTATTTGTTCTTTTTTTAATTTCATTTTTTATAATGATATTTTTCAATGGCTATGAAATGCTTTCCCGAAAAGTCAAAATGGGTTTCAAAAGTATCATTTTCGGAGGATTGGTTGGGATTTTTAATTTCGGCAATATATTGTTTTACCTCAAGGCGCATCAGGTATTTGCCCAAAATCCATCTACCGTTTTTGCGGGAATGAATATGGGAGTTATCATGATTGGAAGTCTTGTTGGGGTTTTTGTTTTCAAGGAGAAAGTGACAAAACTGAATATAATTGGTCTTTTGCTGGCTTTGTTAGCAGTCGTTTTTATTGTGGCTTCACAGCTGAATTAGTTTGGTTTTTTGGAACAAAACATTTGGTAGGGTTTGGTTTTAAATTAAAAACCGGTATGAGAATTACGTAAAGATTGTAAATAAAAATTCGTGAATTTGTGGCGAAAATGTAATTTTTTTCATTCCGCATTTTTATTATATATTTGACGAATGTAATTAATCCCTGTTCTTTCTCGGTTTTATTGTTTAAACAAAAAAATAATAGGCATAATTACAAAGAATATCTAAAAATAATTTTAACAGAATATGAAATGAGCATTAACATAAATTGGTTGTTACACCAATGTTTATATGCGAATTACATGTGACCAATAAAAAAAATAATATAATTAACACATGAAATTACTAGAAGGAAAAGTAGCCATTATTACTGGCGCAAGTCGTGGAATTGGAAAAGGAATTGCTGAAGTTTTTGCAAAAAACGGTGCAAATGTTGCCTTTACTTATAGTTCATCAGTAGAATCTGCTCAGGCTTTGGAAAACGAACTAAATGCTTTGGGTATAAAAGCCAAAGGATATCAATCAAATGCTGCTGATTTTAATGAAGCGCAAAAATTTGTTGATGCTGTTTTGGCCGATTTTGGAACGGTTGACATCTTGATAAACAATGCAGGAATTACCAAAGATAATTTATTGATGCGTATGTCTGAAGCTGATTTTGACCAAGTTATCGATGTTAACTTAAAGTCAGTTTTTAATATGACTAAAGCGATTCAAAAGACTTTCTTGAAACAACGTGCGGGTTCAATTATTAATATTAGTTCTGTTGTTGGTGTGTCTGGAAATGCAGGACAAACGAATTATGCCGCTTCAAAAGCGGGTGCAATTGGTTTTACAAAATCAGTGGCATTGGAGTTAGGTTCTCGTAATATTCGTTGCAACGCAATTGCTCCAGGTTTTATCGAAACTGAAATGACAGCAAAATTGAGTGAAGATGTTGTAAAAGGATGGAGAGAAGGAATTCCATTGAAACGCGGAGGTTCTGCCGAAGATGTTGCCAATGCTTGTTTATTCTTAGCTTCAGATATGAGTTCTTATGTTACGGGACAAGTGTTGAACGTTTGCGGAGGAATGCTTACTTAATAATTTAATGATTTAATAATTAAAAGATTTAAAGATTTGCAATTTTTCAATCTTTTAATTTTTCAATCTTTTAATCACTAAACATGACAACAGGCACTATTCTATTATTACTACTTTCATTATTAATAGCAGGTTGCTTGTCATTTTTTCAATATTTATACAAAGTCAAAAACAAATCGAATGCGCATTTGTTTTTGACTTTTTTGCGTTTTCTGAGTATTTTTTCTATTTTGTTGCTCTTGATAAATCCTATCGTCACGACCAGTAAATTGGAAATTATCAAAACTCCTTTGCCAATTATTGTCGATAATTCAAGTTCTGTTTCTTTTTTGAATGCCAAAGAAAAGGCAGTTGAATTAGCACGGAAATTGGCGTCAAACAGCGCGATTCAGGAAAAATTTGACGTGCAATCCTATCTTTTTGATAATGATTTTAAACAATCGGATAGTTTGACTTTTAAGGGGAATCAAACCAATTTGGATTTGGTGGCTAAAAATCTCAAGAGTATCTATAAAAACGCATTTTATCCATCGGTTATCATCACAGACGGTAACCAGACTACCGGAAATGATTATGTTTATAGCTTTGCCGAAAACAATAAAGTTTATCCTTTAATTTTAGGTGATACCACAAAGGTTTTTGATTTAAAAATCAATCAACTAAATGTTAATAGATATGCTTTTTTGAAAAATAAATTTCCAGTTGAAGTGTTTTTGCAATACTCAGGAGATAAAAGTGTGACAGCTAGTTTTAGTGTTGCACAAGGAAACGAAGTATTGTATAAACAAAATGTTTCGTTTTCTCCATCAAAGAAAACAGCGGTTGTAAATGTGCTGCTACCTGCAAATAAAGTTGGTTTGCAAGTTTATAAAGCAAAAATTGAATCGGGGGAAAAAGAAAAAAATACCTTCAATAATATCAAGAATTTTGCCGTTGAAGTTATAGATCAGAAAACTTCTATAGCAATAGTTTCGGCAATAAATCACCCGGATATTGGTGCTTTAAAAAGAGCAATTGAATCTAATTTACAACATAAAGTAACTTTGGTTAAGCCAAACGAAATTAATTCATTACAGGATTTTAATGTTCTTGTTTTGTATCAGCCAACTTCGGCTTTTAAGTCGGTTTTTGAAGCAAATAAAAAAGCCAATCTCAATACATTTACTATAACGGGAACCGCTACGGATTTTTCATTTTTGAACCAGGAACAAAACAATTTTGTTTTCAAAATGAGCGGTCAGGAAGAGGATTATCAGGCAGACTTTGATTCGCAGTTTAATCTTTTTGCTGTGGATAATTTAGGTTTTGAAAGTTTACCGCCTTTGCAGAATAATTATGGTTCCATTACTTCAAACGGAGAAGTAAATGTGTTGCTTTCTGCCAAAATCAGAAATATTGAGACAAAGGCGCCTTTGCTTTCTTTTACAGAAAATCAAGGGAAAAGATCCGCTTATTTATTTGGGGAAAACAGTTGGAAATGGCGTTTGCAAAGCCATATAGACAATCAGTCTTTTGAAAAATATGATATTTTTATAAATAAAATTATACAATATTTAGCTTCCAATAATGCCAAAAAATCATTGGTTGTAAATCACGAAAGTTTTTACAACACTGGTGAAGCAATCGAAATTACAGCTCAATATTTCAACAAAAATTATGATTTTGATGAGAAAGCGCGTTTGACAATTGCTGTAACCAATGTTAAAACCAGACAAACGAGGAATTATGATCTTTTGAAAGGGAATAATGCTTACAAAGTAAATCTTGACGGACTTTTAGCAGGAAGTTATGATTTTTCTGTAAAAGAACTGAACTCCAAAACATCGTATTCCGGACATTTTGAGATTCTTGATTTTGACATCGAAAAGCAATTTGTGAATCCTGATGTTCAAAAATTAAAGCAATTGGCGGCACAAACGAAAGGAACGGCTTTTCATCCAAATCAAATCGAAACTTTGATAAAAACTTTGTTGGAAAACGATGAATATAAAGCCGTTCAAAAAGATGTTGTAACCAAATCGCCTTTGATTGACTGGAAATGGCTGTTGGTTTTGATTGCAGTTTTTCTTTCTACAGAATGGTTTTTTAGAAAATACAATGGAATGTTGTAGGTTTTTGAGTTATGGGTTTTGAGGTTTAAGCTAATAACTATTTACGAATCACTTTGGACTAATAAAATATGGATTTCAGACTAAAAGTATTTTTTACTGTCGCTTCCCGATTGAGCTTTACGAAGGCCGCTTCCGAATTGTTTATTACACAACCGGCTATTTCAAAGCATATTCAGGAGCTGGAAGAAGAATATAAAATAAAACTTTTTGAAAGAAACGGCTCTAAAATAGCGCTCACCAATGCCGGAGAAGTACTATTGAAACACACAAAAAATATCTTCGAAATTTACAGAGAAATTGATTTTGATATGAGCACATTTAGCAACGAGCGTAAAGGGTTGTTGCGATTGGGGGCGAGTACAACAATTTCCCAATATATTATTCCGCCGCTTCTGGCTCGTTTTCATCAAAAACTGGAATCTGTCAAGGTGAATTTGCTCAACGGTAATACGGAGCAAATTGAAAATGCCCTAATAAAGAAAGAAATCGAAATTGGCATTGTGGAAGGACAATCCAAAAATCAATCTATTAAGTACACGCAATTCATTAGGGATGAACTGGTTTTGGTGTGCAATTCTAATAATCCATTGGTTAAGAAAAGAGAAGTTGCACCGGAAGATCTTAAATTATTAAAGTTTTTGGTGCGAGAGCAAGGTTCTGGAACACTTGAAGTTATTGAATATGCTTTGAAACCTTTCAATATCAAAATCGATCAATTACAGATTGAAATGCAATTGGGAAGTACCGAAAGCATAAAATCCTATTTGATGAATTCAGATTGTGTTGCTTTTATGTCGATACATGCGGTTTCTAAAGAATTGAAAAATAAAGAATTGCAAATTATTGACGTTGACGATTTAATTATTGAACGCTTCTTTTATATTATTACTCTTCAAGGGAAATCAGATTCCCTTTCGGAGTTATTTATAAAAAACATCTCGAGTTATTATAATCTGAAGTTATAGTGGATTATTTATAACGATTGGCTTTCTTTTAGGTTTATGGAGACCTTTGTCATACTAAAATGCTCCATAGAAATGAAAACCGATAGTATTACCAAACCCAATTTTATCAGAATCAATGTAACGTTACAACAGATTATTTTTGTTTTATTGTTACTTGTTTGCTTATTTCCTGTAATTTCTCCACCAATCGCATTGTTGTTGGGATTAATAGTGGCTAATCTTTCAGGACATCCTTTTTTGCATTTGAATCACAAGGCAACAAATATATTGCTGCAGGCTTCTGTAATTGGATTGGGATTCGGAATGAATGTTAACAGTGCTGTTGCTGCTGGAAAAGAAGGTTTTCTTTTTACAGTCGGTTCTATCGCAGTGACAATAACTTTGGGAAGTTTGTTGGGAAAATGGCTCAAAATTCAGAAGAAAACCTCACATTTGATTTCTTGCGGAACTGCTATTTGTGGAGGAAGTGCCATCGCCGCCATTGCTCCTGTGATAAAATCGGATGAAAAACAGACTTCGGTGGCGTTGGGAGTAATTTTTATCCTGAATACAATCGCTTTGTTTGTGTTTCCTGTTGTTGGACATTGGTTACAAATGTCTCAAAATGAATTTGGTTTGTGGTGTGCGATTGCCATTCACGATACGAGTTCTGTTGTTGGAGCGGCTAGTAAATACGGACCGGAAGCACTACAGGTAGCCACGACAGTAAAATTAGCAAGAGCTTTGTGGATTATTCCGGTGGCTTTGGTTACTGCTGTTGTTTTTAAAAATAATGCGAGCAAAGTGAAGATTCCTTATTTTATAGGATTGTTTATTTTGGCAATGATTTGCAATACGTATTTTTCTCCTTTTGCAAGTGTAACTCCTTATTTGGTTTCAATTGCAAAAATTGGACTTACTGTAACTTTATTTTTGATAGGAGCAGGCTTGAATAGTTGCGTTTTAAAATCAGTTGGGGTATTTCCTTTGTTACAAGGTGTGTTGTTATGGGTGAGTATTGCGGTTGGAACTTTGTTGGCAATAATGTTTTTTAGTTAAAATTGATTTTCTTTCTTTTTATAGCAATCAAATTAAATCTGATATAATCATAATAAAGGGCTGCAAAAAGAAAAAACACGGCTACAAATAATGTTTTTAGAACTAGAAAACCATAAATAAAACCACCTGAAAAACAGCCCAAAAAGAAGAAAAAAATAATTGATAATCGCAGATAAATACTCGTTTTTAAAATGTTCCTCTCTTCTGGTTTTTTGTAGAAAAACAATTGAGATAACTCGATGCCCAAATCGGTAAAGAGTCCTGTTAAGTGTGTTGTTCTTACGGTAGATTGTGAAATTTTGGTTACTAATGAATTTTGAATTCCCATGGCAAAAAGTAAACCAAAAGCAGTCCATTTTTCATCAAATAAATTAAAATCAGGGCGCATCCCAAAGAGTCCCAAGGAGATTAAAATCGCAATTTCGATTGTAATTGGTGCTACATGAAAAAGATTTGAGTTTTTTATTGAAATCAATTCAGCCAAAAAATTAGAAGTAAAAGATCCAGCTAAAAAGAACAAGGTATATATTAAAAAGATGATAGCTGCCTGATAATTGTGTTTGGTAACTTCTTCAGCAAAAAAAGCAAAATGGCCGGTCACATTGGTCGTTAACGTTTTTACTGATAAAACTCCCGTTATATTTACTATTCCAGCAACATAAGACAATAATACAGCAAGTCGTAAATTGTGTTTTGAAGTTCTGTTTTTGCCTTTATGTCTAAACATTTTGAATTTATTTTTTTTGGATTTACATAAATTTAAAGTTCATTGCTTAAATTATCTTTAAAAAAAATACATTTGCATTTCAATAAAATAAAAATAATGAAAAATTTTAAATTCAAACAAACAGTACTTGTTTTTTCCGCAATCAGTATTGCTTTTATTACGTTGTCTTGGGGAGTTTTCGGCCACGAGCATATTAATAATGCGGCAGTTATGGCTTTGCCAAAGCCAATACAAACCTTTTTTTACAATCATATTGATTTTATAACCCAGGAGTCATCTATTCCTGATTTGCGCAAATATGTTTTGCATGACAAAGCCGAAAATCCACGTCATTATATGGATATGGAGAATTTTGGTGATATAGATGCTGTTCCATTAGCATTTGAGGATGTAAAGAAAAAGTATGATGATAAATTCTTAGCAGATAATGGTATTTTGCCTTGGTACATTCAGGAAACGATGGCAAAATTAACAAAGGCTATGAAGGACAAAAGAAAGAACGAAATTTTGTTTTTGGCGGGTGATTTGGCACATTATATAGGCGATGCGAATATGCCTTTGCATACTTCGGCAAATCACGATGGACAGCTTAGCAATCAAAAAGGGATACATTCTATGTGGGAATCCCGTATTCCGGAATTGTTTGGCAAAAACTACAATTTTTATACCGGTGAAGCCAAGTATATTGATAATGTTGAAAAAGCGACTTGGGATATGTTGAAAGATTCACACAGTCAGGTAGAGCCTCTTTTGGCTATTGACAAAAAACTGCGTTCAACCTTTACAACAGAAACTATGTATGAAAAGGATGAAAAAGGAAATATCGCCAAAAATAAATATAATGAAATGATATATTCCAAAGAGTATGTGACTCAATTTCATTCAGCACTGAATGGAATGGTGGAAAAACAAATGCGAAAAGCGATTGTTGCCACAGCTAATTTTTGGTACACAGCTTGGGTAAATGCAGGAAAACCTAATCTTGATAATTTGGATTCAAAGGAGTTGACGAATCGCAATAAAAAGAATCTGCAAAATGATTTAAAGCTTTGGAAAACCGGAAAAGTTTTTGGTTTGGAAAGCGAAAGTGAATTTTAATTCCATTAGATATAAATAAAAACAAAAGCCTGTAAAAATTTAGTTTTACAGGCTTTTTCTTTGCAATTGTTTTAAAGTTTAAATAAAAAACTTAGAGTCTTAGTGACTTAGAAACTCAGCAACTTTATTCAATCATTTGGTATTTCTTTTTCTTTAATATATCCGAAGCTGTTTGGTAATACGAAATGGTTTCGTTTATTAAGTCGGTTCTTTCATTGGCTAAAGGCACCTGATTGTAATAGATTTGAAAATCCGTCGGCAATTTTTGATCCGGTTTTAAAGTCAGCTGAAATTGTTTTACGGTTTGTTTTGGAGAAAGAATCGTCAAAACATTGTCCTTTATCAATCCCAAATCTTGATATGTAGCAATCAAAGCTCTTGGTTTGTAATCCGGTTGTAAAACATCTTGTCCGTAAAATTTACTTTGGTAATTAAAATGCAATAAACCAAAGAGTGTTGGCATAACATCTATTTGAGACATTACGTTTGTATATTTTTGAGGCTGAACGAAACCGGGGCTGTAAATCATGGCAGGGATTCTGTATTTGTCTACAGGAAGTTCTGTTTTTCCTGCACTCGAAGCACAATGATCAGCAAGAATAACGAATACCGTATTTTTGAACCAAGGTTGTTTACTTGCCATCTCAAAGAATTTTTTAATAGCATAATCAGTGTATTTTACACCACCTTCACGAGATTTTATATCGCCCGGAATATCAATTTTATCATTAGGATACGTAAACGGACGGTGATTACTCACGGTCATCCAGTGATTAAAGAAAGGTTTGCCGGCTTTTGCTTCTGCATTCATCACTTTTATGGCTTTGTTGGCCATATCTTCGTCGCAAACTCCCCAAATATTGGCAAACGTAATTTCTTCGGGTGTGAATGTTTTTTTGTCAACTATGTCATAACCATTTCCACCAAAGAAATCTTCCATATTATCAAAAAAAGCATCTCCTCCGTATAGGAATTTTACGTTATATCCTTTTTGTTTAAAAAGAGCTCCGGTCGAAAATTTGTTTTTATTGTCTTCTCTTTTTACCACACTTTCACCGGCTGTTGGAGGAAAACAAAGCGTTACGGCTTCAAGACCACGAACGGTTCTGTTTCCAACTGCGTATAAATTGGTAAATAACAAACTTTTTTGAGCCAGATTGTCTAGAAACGGAGTGATATTTTGTTCGTTTCCGTACATTTTCATAAAATCAGCACTGTAGCTTTCAATGGTGATTAAAACAACGTTTTTAGGGATTTCGGCCGAATCGCTTTTGATTTCTCTCACAGTCGATATTCCCGAAATCGAAGGGATTTGTTTGTCAAGCAAAGCAAAAGCTTCATTTTCGGGCATGGTTTTATAAAATTTAAAATAATCCAATTCGCTGTTCATAAAAGCCAGATAGAAACGGTACATTCCGTTGGCTTGTAACTCATTTGTAAATACATTTTGAGAGTTTTCTTTTTTGGCTAAATAAGGAACAGCTACCAAAGAAATGGCAAATAAAGCAAGATAAATTCCGGAAATTTTTAATTTCTCAGCAAAAGTTGGAATGGCGTCAATGTAGTTTCTTGTTCTTTTGACAATAAAATAAGTGACAATTCCAGCTATTAGAAATAATGCTGAAAATAGCGGAATTACAGGATAAGATTCCATGATGTTCCCGATTACCTCATTGGTGTAAACCAAATAATTTACGGCTATAAAATTGTATTTAACACCAAATTCATTCCAAAAGAAATATTCACTTATTCCGTTTTGAAGGATGAGGACAACGTATAGAAACATCACAAAAGTGAACAACCAAAATCTGATTTTGCTTCTGTATTTTGGTAAAAAAAGTAAAAGTCCAAAAAGCAAGGTTTTGATACCTATAAAAATCATTCCGATTTTTGGCAGGGCTCCTCCGTATTCAGAAAGGACACTTTTTCCTGAAGCAACATAAATAAATAATGCTGCGAACAATCCTAATATAATGTTACCGTAGGGTTTGTAGTATTTTGAATTGGATATGAAAATCAGGTATAGCCATAAAAATCCTGAAGCTATTACAAACACAAATGCATCTGAAATTAATCCCAGTGAAAAGATTTTTAAACTGTCGATAAAAGAAAATGAGGTTTGTGTAATAGGGTGTAAGGCTAAAACGATTCTTAGAACGAAACTTACAACAATATAAAAAAGAGCAAGATTGTAAAAAGGGGAGAACTTTTTGAATAATGACATAAAGATTAATTTTTGGCAAAAGTAAAGCTTTTAATTTTTACCTGTTTTAAAAAAAATGTTAGAATAATTTTTGTACTATTTTGAGTAAACAGAAGGCAAATGTAGAAAAATTCAGTTGTTTTGATTATAAAATTAAATAATTCACAGTAAATATTGAAAAAGATAAAAAGCATCATTTTAAGTTTTCAAAATATTATCGCGTATATTCTTATTGTGAAAATGTAAAATTATTCTTTTTTTTGTGTTGTAAATCAGTTTGTTATGTGTTTTGGGTTCTGATTTATTGAATCTGTAATTATCTTAAAATGGTGGTATAAAAGATTATTTTTTTTGAGTTATCTTTATAGTAAAAGAATTATAACCTTTAATAATTTAATAAAATTATGAATGAAGCACATTTACATTTAGTGGTAAACCATTTTCCAATTATAGGGCTTTTTTTTGGATTTGGAATTTTGACTGTTGGCCTGTTTTTGAAAAATAAAACTGTTATTAATACGGCTTATGCTTTGTTTGTGGTTGCAGCTGTTTTTGGAGCAATAAGTTTGGGAACGGGAGAAGGTGCTGAGGAGTTGGTAGAAGATATGCCAGACATTGGAAAACAAATCATCCACGAACATGAAGAATTGGCCGAAAAATTTAGTGTTTTACTGTATGTTTTGGGAGTAATTTCTCTTGTCGGATTGTATTTGAACTTTAAAAATAATGGCAAAGCAATATTGTTTTCTTTTTTGGCATTGGTTGTTGCTGTCATTGGGTTGTTTTTTGCGCAAAAAGTGGGAACTTCAGGAGGAGAAATTCGTCATACCGAAATTAGAGAAAATGCCAATGCAATGGTTAATGGCTCTGTAAAGCAATCCCAAGAGTAGGGGAATTAATCGTCGAATTGAATTCCAAAAGAAAAGCAATTCCAAACGAATCGCTTTTCTTTTAGTAATGTGAATAGAAAATTATCGGTTACTCAACTTAGCTTTTTCCTTAATAATGTCACTTATTTTTTTGTTTTCGATTTTGCTTTCAAGCCATGAAATTATATCGAGATAAAGAAAAGCTCTTTTTTCATATGTTTTTTCTTCCAATTCAATAAAACGCGCTCTCATTTTTATGAATTCTTTTTTGATGTCACTTGGATACAAATTGCTCAAATTCTTAAGAAAACGAATAATTTCTTTTTGCACTTCGTGTAAATCATTCATTTTTATCAAAAACTTATAAGTGTTTTTGAGCTGACTTTCCAAATAATAATCTTTGCCAAGTTCATAATGCGCAATTAGACATAAAATTCTGGAAAAACACATTAAATCTTCCCTCATTGTGAGGTTTTTGTTGTTGATGATTTTCTCCAAATAAAGGATACATTCCTGATATTTTTCATTTCCAAAATAAATACAAGCTATTTTGTAATAAAACATCATTTCGTGGTGCTCATCCAGATGTTCGCTGTGAACTTTTATTTTGTTTAAAATCTCAGGAATTAAGTATTCGCTTTCCGCAAAAGTACCTTCCAGGATATGATAGTTTAGTTTGTTGTTATACAAATAAAGGAATGACAACGAAGCAATATTGTCATTTACCGGAAAACGAGGGTCGTTTATGGTTTCTTCCAACAATTCCAGATATTTTTTGAAATTGGTTTTGTATTTGAGCATAAATAATGACTCTAGCAAGTAATGATTTCCCTTAAGAAAAAAAACAGGATTTAGAAAAATCATATTTGGATTATCATAAAATAAGGTCACCCATTTGTAGGCGTACTTATAGCAGGAAAGAAAATCTTGAACCAAGAAGCTTCTCCATAAATTGGCATTGTAAAACCAATATTTTTCCCTAAACTCAAATTTGGATTGATCCAAGTGGGAAATATGTTTATTAAAATAATCATCTATATATTTGTATTCTTCATCGCTTTTTACATAACCTGTTTTGAGCATTATGCTGTACAATTGAAGTGACAAATTGGATAATTTACTCGAAATCGTGTTGCGATAATTCAATTCTTTGGCTTGAATAACCAATTCGTCTGCGCGCCCTTGAATACTTCTAGTGATGTATTGGGATTCGATTAATTTTTCAAATTCAACAATTTCAAAAGCCATGTATTTTTCATCATTTTCGATGGCTTGTTGTTTGGTTTTATCCAATATTTTCAAGCTTTGCCTGTAAAGCCCTTTGTTGTAGAGAATTGCAGCAAAATCAATTTGTTCTCTTAGTTGGTATCGAATGTTTTGACTGGGAATATTCAAACGAATACTCACCAAAATTTGTTTGTACAAATAGGATTTTAGGTTTGATAATTGAGCTTTTTTAATCAAACCGCTTTTTAGAATCAGTTTCTCATCATACACTTCGGATTTATCCAAAATATTAAAAAGCTCTATAAACTTGGTATTGGAACTAGTTTCCAATCGGCTTGCAAATATTTTGAATTGTCTTTTTTCAGATTTGGAAAGGGATTTTATTAATACAAATAAAAAATCTTTTTGATAGTTAGCCATTGTATTATAAAAGTATTTAATGTGTTGATTTACAGGTTGTTAGATTGTTATTTTTTACTTTATAAATAGTATATTTAGTTAAAAGCAGGTTTAGTTCTAAGTAAATGAAAACTATTTTTGTTTTAAGATGTGAAATTACATTAAATAAATTAAAATGAATAGAGACAAAGTCCAAATTTTTGACACCACTTTAAGAGACGGAGAACAAGTCCCAGGATGTAAATTAGACACCAAGCAAAAACTCGTGATAGCCAATCGACTAGATGAAATGGGAGTTGATATCATCGAAGCTGGTTTCCCTGTTTCTAGCCCTGGTGATTTTTTATCTGTTTCCGAAATATGTAAAATTGTTAAAAATGCAACTGTATGCGGGCTTACAAGAGCTGTAGAAAATGATATTGATGTCGCAGCAGCCGCTTTGAAAAATGCGGTAAGACCCAGAATACATACAGGTATCGGAACTTCCGACTCACATATTTATCACAAATTGCAAACCACCCCCGAAGATGTTATTGCACGTGCGAAACACGCTGTTGCTCATGCTAAAACCTATGTAGAAGATGTAGAATTTTATGCTGAAGATGCTGGTAGAACCGAGAATGCATTCCTGGCTAAAGTTTGTGAAGAAGTAATCAAATCTGGAGCGACAGTTCTTAATATACCTGATACTACCGGTTATTGTTTGCCGGAAGAGTATGGTGCAAAAATAAAATACCTTAGAGAAAATGTAAAAGGAATTGAAAATGTTATTCTTTCCTGTCATTGTCATAATGATTTGGGTATGGCTACTGCCAATTCAATTTCTGGAGCTATAAATGGTGCTCGTCAGATAGAATGTACTATTAATGGCATAGGGGAAAGAGCAGGAAATACAGCGCTTGAAGAAGTGGTTATGATTTTTAAACAACATCCATATCTTAATTTGTATACTGACATTGACAGTAAACAATTGAACGAAATGAGTCGATTGGTTTCTGAAAGTATGGGAATGATGGTACAGCCAAATAAAGCTATTGTTGGGGCAAATGCTTTTGCACATAGTTCAGGAATTCATCAAGATGGTGTGATTAAAAATAGAGCTACTTATGAAATCATGGATCCTTTGGATGTTGGTGTCAATGAGTCTTCTATTATTTTGACAGCAAGAAGCGGAAGAGCGGCTTTGGCTTACAGAGCAAAAAAAGTGGGTTACGAACTTACCAAAACGCAATTGGATATCGTTTATGTAGAATTTTTGAAATTCGCAGATATCAAAAAAGAAGTTTTGGACGAGGATATTCATCAGATTGTTGAAGCGTCCAAAATAAGTGTTAGCTAATTTATTGGTAATAACTTAAAAAATAAATAAAATGAACTTAAAAATAGCAGTGCTTTCGGGAGATGGAGTAGGACCTGAGGTTATTTTACAGGCTAAAAAAGCTTTGTATGCCATTAGCGTTGCCTATGATCATGAGTTTATTTTTGAAGACGCTTTGATTGGTGCAGTAGCTATCGAAAAAACGAGAAATCCTTTGCCAGAACAAACATTGAATCTTTGTCTTAATACCGATGCTGTTTTGTTTGGAGCTATTGGTAATCCTAAATTTGATAACAATCCTGAATCAAAAGTTCGACCAGAACAAGGATTATTAAAGCTAAGAAAAGAATTAGGGCTTTATGCAAACATTAGACCAATAAAACCGTTTAAGAATTTGCTAGATGCATCTCCAATCAAAAAAGAGGTTATTGAAAATGTTGATTTTGTTGTTTTCAGAGAACTTACAGGTGGATCCTATTACGGAGAAAAGGTTTTGAACGAAGAGGGTACATTTGCTTCAGATATTTGCGAATACTCCGAAAATGAAATTACCAGAATTACACATTTAGCATTTAAAGAAGCTCAAAAAAGAAGGAAAAAAGTAACATTGGTAGATAAAGCAAATGTTCTTGAAACTTCCAGATTGTGGCGAAAATTAGTTAAGAAAATTGCGCTTCAATATCCAGATGTGAAATTGGAATGTCAATATATTGATAATGTTGCCATGCAGATAATCACTGATCCTAAGCAGTACGACGTAATTTTGACTGAAAATTTATTTGGAGATATACTTTCAGATGAAGCTTGCGCGATTATGGGGTCAATTGGTTTATTGCCTTCGGCTTCGGTAGGTGATACTAAGGCTCTTTTTGAACCTATTCATGGTTCTTATCCACAGGCAAAAGGGAAAAATATAGCAAATCCCATTGCTTCTATTTTGTCTGCAGCAATGTTGTTACAGCATTTTGGATTGGAAAAAGAAGCTAGAAAGGTGTATGAAGCTGTTGAAAAAGCGATTGAATATAAAGTGGTTACATTGGATTTAAATCCAGATTCGAGATTTGGTACAAATGATGTGGGGGATTTTATTTCGAATGTTATATTGAGTAAAGATGATTTATATTTTAAAAACGATAATGTTCAAATTGGGCAATCGACTATCGTTTAGTTAGTAAAAATCATAAAACGTTGCATTATTTCACTAAAAACTCTTAGATTGTTGGTAAAATATTTTTTTATTGGGTTTGTTTTTTATACTTTTGCAGTGTTAAAAAAATAAAGAAAATGAAACACATTACCAACGTCCTTTTAGTTTTAAGTGTCATTGTGGTTATCACATATGAGAAGGGATTGGTATAAATATAATTAGAAAAATATTTAAAGCCTCCCATAATTTTGGGAGGTTTTTTTATAGATAAAAGTTAAAACAGACAAATTGTAAAATACAATGGAGTTGAACAAATACAGTAAGACGATTACGCAAGATGTTACTCAGCCAGCCGCACAAGCAATGTTGTACGGAATAGGTTTAACGGAGGATGATCTAAAAAAAGCACAAGTCGGAATAGTGAGTATGGGTTACGAAGGTAATACTTGTAACATGCACTTAAATGATTTGGCCAAAGATGTAAAAAAAGGTGTTTGGGATGCGGATTTAGTCGGACTTATTTTTAATACTATTGGAGTAAGTGATGGAATTTCAAATGGAACCGAAGGAATGCGTTATTCGTTGGTTTCTCGTGATGTAATTGCTGATTCTATAGAAACAGTTGTAGGTGCACAATGGTACGACAGTTTAATTGCAATTCCGGGTTGTGACAAAAATATGCCTGGCGCTTTAATTGCAATGGGAAGATTAAATCGTCCTGCTCTTATGGTTTACGGTGGCTCAATTCACTCCGGAAAATGGAAAGGAGAATCATTAAATATTGTTTCTGCATTTGAAGCTTTAGGTAAAAAGTTCAAAAATGAAATAAGTGATGAGGATTATAAAGGTGTAATTCAGAATTCTTGCCCGGGACCTGGTGCCTGTGGGGGAATGTACACTGCCAACACTATGTCTTCTGCGATTGAAGCATTAGGAATGAGTTTGCCATACAGTTCTTCAAATCCTGCATTAAGTCAGGAAAAAAGAGATGAATGTTTAAACGCTGGTAAAGCAATTAGAGTATTATTGGAAAAAGATATAAAGCCTAGAGATATAATGACTCGTAAGGCTTTTGAAAATGCAATTACTCTTGTGGCTGTTCTTGGTGGTTCTACAAATGCAGTTATGCACTTAATCGCAATGGCACATTCTGTAGATGTTGAAATCACAATTGACGATTTTCAAAGAATCAGTGATAAAACTCCAGTTCTTGCAGATTTGAAACCGAGCGGTAAATATATGATGGAAGATATTCATGCTGTTGGAGGTGTTCCTGCCGTAATGAAATATCTATTGAAAGAAGGATTTATTCATGGAGACTGTTTGACAGTAACCGGAAAAACGGTTGCTGAAAATTTGGCTTCAATTCCTGATTTGCAAGATGGACAACAAGTAGTTCATGACATTCAAAAAGCGTTGAAACCAACAGGGAATATTCAGATTCTTTATGGGAATCTTGCCTCCGAAGGTTGTGTTGCAAAAATCAGCGGTAAAGAAGGAGAATATTTTGAGGGACCGGCTGTGGTTTTTGAAGGTGAATTTGATGTGATTCCTGGGGTTCAGGCGGGAAAAGTAAAACCTGGAGATGTAGTCGTCATCAGGTATTGTGGACCAAAAGGTGGCCCGGGAATGCCAGAAATGTTAAAACCTACCTCTGCCATTATTGGTGCAGGATTAGGAAGTAGCTGTGCTCTTATAACTGATGGTCGATTCTCTGGTGGTTCACATGGATTTGTGGTTGGACACATTACACCTGAAGCTTATGATGGTGGTGGTATTGCATTAGTAAAAGATGGTGATTTAATTGCTATCGATGCTGTAAAAAATACTATAAACCTGAAAATATCCGACGAGGAATTTGCGACTCGAAAAGCGAGTTGGGTTCAGCCTCCTTTAAAAGTTACAAAAGGAGTTTTGCTTAAATATGCAAAATCGGTTTCAAGCGCTTCAACAGGTTGCGTTACCGATAAATAATCTTAATACTACCTCAAAAGGGAAGAACTAAATAGACAAAAAAAGCTAAAGCAAAATAAATATTTGCTAAATGCTAAAAAAAAATAAAATGGAAAATAACAGAATTTCAGGAGCAGAAGCCGTTATAAGATGTTTATTGGCTGAAGGAGTTGACCTAGTTTATGGTTATCCTGGCGGGGCGATAATGCCTGTTTATGACGAATTGTATAAATTTCAAGATGAATTACATCATGTTCTGGTACGTCATGAACAAGGTGCAATACATGCAGCCCAAGGTTTTGCAAGAGCCACAGGAAAAGTAGGTGTTGCGATAGCAACTTCTGGACCCGGAGCAACAAATTTGGTTACAGGTATTGCCGATGCTCAAATTGATTCAACTCCTATTGTATGTATTACAGGGCAAGTTGGAAGACATTTGTTGGGATCGGATGCATTTCAAGAAACAGATATTATCGGAATTTCTACTCCTATCACTAAGTGGAATTTTCAAATTACCGAAGCGTCTCAAATTCCGGAAGTAATTGCAAAAGCTTTTTTCATTGCTAAATCTGGAAGACCGGGACCGGTATTAATAGATATCACGAAAAATGCACAATTTGACTTAATGGATTTTAGTTACAAAAAATGTAACAGCATTAGAAGTTATACTCCTAAACCAACTTTAAATTTAGAGAAAGTTAAGGAAGCTGCAGCTTTAATCAATCAGGCCAAAAAACCTTATATAGTTTTTGGTCAGGGAATTATTCTTGGTCAGGCTGAAGCAGAACTAAAAGCTTTTGTTGAAAAATCAGGAATTCCTGCCGCTTGGACAATTCTAGGTCTTTCGGCATTGCCAACAGATCATCCTTTGAACGTAGGAATGGTTGGGATGCACGGAAATTATGGACCTAATTTGTTGACCAACGAGTGTGATGTGTTAATTGCGCTGGGAATGCGTTTTGATGATCGTGTTACAGGAAATTTGGCTACTTATGCCAAACAAGCCAAAGTAATTCATTTTGAAATTGATCATGCCGAAATTGACAAAAATGTAAAAACAGAAGTTGCTGTTTGGGCAGATGTTAAGGAATCATTGACGGCTTTGCTTCCGCTTATCGAAAGCAAAAAACATGATGCTTGGCACAATGAATTCAAAGAAAAATACAAAATTGAATTTGACGCGGTAATTAAAGAGGAATTAAACCCTGCAAAAAATGGAATTTCAATGGGTGAAACTATTGAAATGATTAATAAATATTCTAACGGAGATGCAATAATTGTTTCGGATGTAGGACAACACCAAATGTTTGCTTGTCGTTATGCTAAATTTAATTCAACGAAAAGTAACGTTACTTCTGGAGGTTTAGGAACAATGGGATTTGCTTTGCCGGCTGCGATAGGTGCCAAAATGGGAAAACCAGATCGTGAGGTTGTAGCAATTATTGGTGATGGTGGTTTCCAAATGAATATTCAGGAATTAGGAACTATTTTTCAAACCAAAGTTCCTGTGAAAATAGTCGTTTTGAATAATGAATTTTTAGGAATGGTACGCCAATGGCAAGAATTATTCTTTGATAGCAGATACGCTTCAACTATAATGACGAACCCAAACTTTATAGCAATTGCTGAGGGGTATCACATTCAAGCTAAAAAAGTAACCAAAAGAGAAGAACTAGAAGGTGCTGTTGCCGAGATGTTGGCTTCAAAAGATTCTTATTTCTTGGAAGTTATGATTGAAAAAGAAAATAACGTATTCCCAATGATTCCGACAGGAGCATCGGTTTCGGAAATGCGATTAAGTTAAAAAAGTTTCTCGTTTCAAGGCTTAAGTTTCAGATATATGAAACCTTGCACTTGAAACAAAAAAAACTAAAAAAATGGAAAATAAAACATTCACTATTTCTGTTTATTCAGAAAACAACGTTGGCTTACTCAACAGGATATCTGGTATATTCTTGAAGCGCCACATTAATATATTGAGTCTAAATGTATCCGAATCTGAAATAGAAGCTGTTTCAAGGTTTATTATTGTTGTAAATACAACCGAAAAATGGGTACAGAATATTGTTGGTCAGATCGAAAAACAAATTGAGGTTATCAAGGCTTTTTATCATGTAGATGAAGAGACAATTTTTTTGGAAAGTGCAATTTTCAAAATAGCTTCTAATTTACTTTTTGATGAAAGACAAATTCAAAATATTATAAAAGACAGTAAATCGGAGATTGTTACTGTATCAAGAGAATTTTTTGTGATTTCAAAATCTGGAAAAAGATCTGAAATTGAAGATTTATATGAGAAATTGAAACCTTTTGGAATCATGCAGTTTGCGCGTTCAGGAAGAATTTCGATTTCAAAACAAAAAATGGAAATTTCAGCAATATTAGAAGCATTTAAATAAATACAATCTGCAAAAGCATTGCAAAAATAAAGCAGATTACAATTCAATTATAAATTTTACATTCATTAAATATTAAAAAAATGGCAAATTATTTCAATTCATTACCACTTAGATTACAATTAGAACAATTAGGAGTTTGCGAATTCATGGATCAATCAGAATTTGCAAATGGAATAGATGCATTAGCAGGAAAAAAAGTAGTCATTGTAGGTTGTGGAGCCCAAGGTTTGAACCAAGGTTTGAACATGAGAGATTCAGGTTTGGATATTTCTTATGCACTTCGTGCTGAAGCTATTGCAGAAAAAAGAGCTTCTTTTAAAAATGCTAATGATAATGGTTTCAAAGTGGGAACTTATGAAGAACTAATCCCAACAGCTGATTTAGTTTGTAACCTTACACCAGATAAACAACACACTGCTGTGGTTACTGCAATTATGCCTTTGATGAAACAAGGAGCTACATTGGCATATTCACACGGTTTCAATATTGTTGAAGAAGGAATGCAAATCCGTAAAGACATTACTGTTATTATGTGTGCACCTAAGTGTCCAGGATCTGAAGTGCGTGAAGAATATAAAAGAGGTTTTGGAGTTCCAACTCTTATCGCTGTTCACCCAGAAAACGATCCTAATGGAGTAGGATTGGATCAAGCAAAAGCTTATGCTGCTGCTACTGGAGGTCACAGAGCGGGAGTTTTGAGATCTTCTTTTGTTGCCGAAGTAAAATCAGATTTAATGGGTGAGCAAACAATCTTGTGTGGATTGTTGCAAACAGGTTCTATCTTGTGTTTTGACAAAATGGTTGCCGAAGGTGTAGAACCAGGATATGCATCTAAATTAATTCAATACGGATGGGAAACTATCACAGAAGCATTGAAATATGGTGGTATCACAAACATGATGGATAGATTATCTAATCCAGCTAAAATAGCTGCATTTAATGCTTCTGAAGAATTAAAAGACATTATGCGTCCGTTATTCAGAAAACACATGGATGATATTATTTCTGGTCACTTTTCTAAAACAATGATGGAAGATTGGGCAAATGATGATGTTAATTTGTTGTCTTGGAGAGCTGCAACAGGAGAAACTAATTTTGAAAAAACTCCAGCAGGTAATGTTGAAATTTCTGAACAAGAGTATTTTGACAATGGAGTATTAATGGTTGCAATGGTAAGAGCTGGTGTAGAATTGGCTTTTGAAGCAATGACTGATTCAGGAATTATTGAAGAATCTGCTTATTACGAATCATTACACGAAACTCCGCTTATTGCTAATACAATTGCAAGAAAAAAATTATTCGAAATGAACCGTGTAATTTCTGATACTGCCGAGTACGGATGTTATTTATTTGATCATGCTTGTAAGCCATTAATCGCTGATTACGTAAAAAATGCACCAAGTAACTTAGTAGGTCGTCCATTCAATAACGGAAATAACGGAGTTGATAACAAAGAATTAATAGAAGTTAATTCAATCATTAGAAACCACCCAGTTGAAGAAGTTGGAGCCTGGTTGAGAGAATCGATGACAGCAATGAAAAAAATTGTTGGATAAAAATATAATAAGCATTTTCATATGAAAGTGTGCTGGGATTTGCATAGTATCAGTTTATGTTTAAATATTTTGAATTAGTAAGCACTTATTAGACAAATAATGATATTTTGCATTATTACTTTCACTTAACTTCGGTAGTGTTGTAAGTTAAGTGAAGTAATCCCAAATTATTTAATATTGAAATTCATTTGGTTTAAAAAGAATAGTAATTGTTAATTAAAGAACATTTTAGTTTTCTAATATGTTCTTTTTTTTGTTTTAAATAAGTAGTTTATTCTAAAACGTTGTGAAAAGCCCATAAGATTTTGGAAGAAGCACTATTTTTTATTGTTTTTTTATAGCATTTTATAAATTAATAGTTTTGAAAACCGAACAGATTTAATACTTTTATAAAAAAATTAAGAAACATGAGTTATTTTAAGATTGATAGTTTAGAACAATACTTTAAACATTATAATAAATCAATACGTGAACCTCGAAAATTTTGGGGTAAAATCGCCGAAGAAAATTTTACTTGGTATCAATACTGGGACAAAGTTGTGGATTTTAATATGGCAGATGCCGAAGTTAAATGGTTTGTTGATGCAAAAGTTAATATTACAAAAAACTGTATTGATAGACATTTGGCAAAAAAAGGTGATAAAACAGCTATCATTTTTGAACCAAACGACCCTTCAGAAGAAGCTTTACACATAAGTTATAACGAATTATATGAACGCGTTTCCAAAATGGCCAATGTTTTAAAAGAGCAAGGCATAAATAAGGGAGACCGTGTTTGTATTTATTTGCCAATGATTCCTGAATTAGCTGTAGCTGTTTTGGCTTGTGCTAGAATTGGTGCAATACATTCCGTTGTTTTTGCTGGTTTTTCTGCTTCTGCAGTTGCTTCAAGAATAAATGATTGTGAATGTAAAATGGTTATTACTTCTGACGGAGGATATAGAGGGAATAAAGTTATTGATTTGAAAGGAATAATTGATGATGCTTTAGAAACCTGTCCGTCAGTAGAAACTGTTTTGGTAGCAAAAAGAACAAATGCAGACATCAAGATGAAACCTGGTCGTGATCAATGGTTGCAACCACTTCTTGATAACGCTGTAAACAATAGTGTTGCCGAAATTATGGATGCCGAAGATCCATTGTTTATATTATATACTTCTGGTTCTACAGGAAAACCAAAAGGAATGGTTCATACCACTGCCGGTTATATGGTTTATACAGCTTATACTTTCAAAAATGTTTTCAATTACGAAGAGAATGATATTTTTTGGTGTACTGCCGATATCGGTTGGATAACTGGTCATTCTTATATTTTGTATGGTCCGTTGTTAAATGGAGCTACAACTGTAATTTACGAAGGAATTCCTTCTTATCCTGATTTCAGTCGTTTTTGGGAAACAATCGAAAAACATAAAGTAACTCAATTTTATACCGCTCCGACTGCAATCCGAGCTTTAGCAAAAGAGAATTTGTCTTATGTTCAAAGATTTCCACTAAAATCATTGAAAGTAATTGGTTCAGTAGGAGAGCCTATTAATGAAGAAGCTTGGCACTGGTACAATGACCACGTAGGAGGGAAGCGCTGTCCGGTTGTAGATACTTGGTGGCAAACAGAAACAGGTGGTATTATGATTGCACCATTATCATTTATTACACCTACAAAACCAACATATGCTACATTGCCATTGCCGGGAATCCAACCTGTTTTGATGGATGATAAGCGTAATGAAATTGAAGGAAATCAGGTAGTTGGAAGTCTTTGTATAAAATTCCCTTGGCCAGGTATTGCTCGTACTATTTGGGGAGATCATCAAAGATATAAAGACACATATTTTTCAACTTTTCCAGGTAAATATTTTACAGGTGACGGAGCTTTGCGTGACGAAGTAGGGTATTATAGAATTACGGGACGTGTTGATGACGTAGTTATTGTTTCTGGACATAATTTAGGAACTGCTCCGATTGAGGATGCTATAAATGAGCACCCTGCTGTTGCAGAATCAGCAATTGTAGGTTTCCCTCATGATATTAAAGGAAATGCATTGTACGGATATGTTATACTTAAAGAATCTGGTGAGTACAGAGATAGAGATAATTTGACCAAAGAGATAAATCAACAGATTGCTGATCACATTGGGCCAATTGCAAAATTGGACAAAATTCAATACGTGACAGGATTACCAAAAACAAGATCTGGAAAAATCATGCGTCGAATTTTGCGTAAAATTGCTGAAGGTGATTATTCGAATTTTGGTGATATTACTACATTACTTAATCCTGAAATTGTAGAAGAAATTATAAAAGGTAAAGTCGAATAAGCTTCTTTAAAATTTAAATTACATAATAAACTGCTTCAAATTTTGGAGCAGTTTTTTTTTGCTGTAAAAGCAAATTCGACAGTTGTTGTAGTCGCTGTGTTAATTTTTTACTAAATAAAGTAACATTATCCATAAAATCAAGTCTATTGATTATCAGGTTGTTATTGAAATATAGTTTATAATCGCCTTGTTAAAAAATCAAAATACATTTTTGCCAATAAATGCGAGTCAAAAGTTAAAATGTAGTTAAAAAATAGTACTATGTGATACATAATACCTTTTAAAAGATATAAATTTGTATAAGATATTATTAGAAAAATCAGTTTTTAATAAGTTTAAAATCAATCATTAATCAAAAAACAAATCATTATGAAAAAATCAGTTGTTTATTTAGGAGTAGCTTTAATAGCTTTTGCAAATGTTTCATTTGCTTCAAAAGAAAGACCAGTTTCTGATATAAAAAACAGAATAGTCTTTAGTCAAACAGTAACACCTTTGAATGTTGCTATTAGAAAAGGCGATTTGGAAACAGTAAAGAAATTTGTTGAATATGGTGTGGATGTAAACGAAACTTCCGAAGGTTTAAGTCCATTAATGATTGCAGCCCGTTATAATAAAACGGAAATAATTAAATTCTTGCTGTCAAAGGGAGCTCGCTTAAATGAAAAAGACGAACATGGATTTACAGCTTTGAAATATGCTCAATTATCCAATGCAAAAGAAGCCATTGGGCTTTTGAAAAATAGTTAAGATGTAATTTTAAAGAGACAGAAAGGTTGTCTTAGATAAAAAGAAAATTCAGTTAAAAACAATCAATCAAAACAAAATAATCATGAAAAATTCATTTTTAATTTTAGGAATTGCATTAGTGTCTTTTGCTAATGTTTGTAATGCAAAAAGTTTTGCTGGTGAGTCAAAAAGTCCATTTCAAAATGATCTTTTTGCGGACGCTAATGGTGGAAAATTTCCAACTGAAGAAGTTATTGTAGAAAATATTTCTTTAAATGAGGATACAGATGTGGTTAATCCTGAAATAATTATCCCTTATAAAAGTAAAACAGTCAAAGAAATTATCATTGAAGGCGATAAGATAACTGAAAATTCAGTTTCTGATGATTTTGAATTTATAGCTTTTGAAGAATCTATGAAGGAAATAATTGCACAATCGGATTTGATTATCGAGAACACTGTTTCAAATGAGACTTATCCTTTGTTTAATGAAAGAACTCCGGAGGATGAAATATGTGAGCTTGAAATGATTATCGAGAGTAAGGAAAATAACGACCTAAGACCATTGGATTTTAAAAAAATCAATAACAACTCTGTGTTTAAAGAGCTACCAAAACGATTTGTCGGAATGGATTAAAAAGGATTTCCTGTAGTATAAAAAAAGCACCATTATAGTCCTCATAATGGTGCTTTTTTTTATTATTTAAAATAAGAAAAAGTTTCGTTATTTTCAATCTTCAATAATGTTTCATAAATCAATTTAATAACATTTTCCACATCTTCACGATGAACCATTTCAACTGTTGTGTGCATGTATCGAAGCGGTAAAGAAATCAATGCAGAAGCAACACCACCATTGCTGTAAGCAAAAGCATCGGTATCTGTTCCTGTAACTCTTGAAGAAGCCAGGCGTTGGAACGGAATATTTTTTTCTGCAGCCGTATCAAGAATTAATTCTCTTAAATTGTTTTGAACCGCGGGAGCATAAGTTATCACAGGGCCTTTGCCAATTTTAGTATCACCTTCTATTTTCTTATCAATCATTGGGGTGGTAGAATCATGACATACGTCTGTAATGATAGCAACATTCGGCTTGATGGTTTGGGTAATCATCTCAGCACCGCGCAAACCTACTTCTTCCTGAACCGCGTTGGTGATATATAACCCAAAAGGTAGTTTTATATTGTTTTCATGCAACAAACGGGCAACTTCTGCAATCATAAATCCTCCCATACGATTATCAATGGCGCGACATATGAATTTATTTTCGTTCATAATCATAAATTCATCAGGATAAGTAACCACGCAACCAACATGAACTCCTAATCTTTCAACTTCTTCTTTGGTTTCACAACCCAAATCGATAAAAATATTGCTGATTTTTGGATTTTCTTCTTTATCCCTGTTTCTTGTATGAATGGCTGGCCACCCAAAAACACCTTTTATAATTCCTTTTTTGGTATGAATGTTAACGCGTTTCGATGGTGCAATTTGGTGGTCAGAACCCCCATTGCGTATAACATAAATCATTCCGTCATCAGTTATGTAGTTCACATACCACGAAATTTCATCAGCATGTCCTTCTATAACTACTTTGTATGGAGATTCAGGATTTATAACGCCAACTGCTGTTCCGTAAGTATCTGTAATAAAGGTGTCAACGTATGGTTTTAGGTATTCCATCCATATTTTTTGTCCTTCACTTTCAAATCCGGTAGGTGAAGCATTATTCAAATAGTTTTCCAAAAATGTTATAGACGATGCTTTTAGTATAGATTCAGTACTCATAATTTATTATTATAATTTTTTCGCTAAATTAGAAATTTGTATTCACAGTTCTGTATTTAATGTATATTTTTGTGCTAAAAATATTTCTTTATGAAGCTTTATAAAATCATAGCTTTTTTCTTTTTATTATCGCTGTCGGGTTACGCTCAAGACATTAAGGATAGCAATGCCCCGATGGGTTATGTTTTGACAGAATCAGATACCATATTTGGCGATACGATTGTGTTGCCGGAATTAGTAATAGATAGGCACAAGATGAGTGATGAAGATAAAAAACAATTTTTATTGCTTCAAAAAAGAGTTTATGCAACATATCCTTATGCAAGAGTTGCCTCCGAAAGGCTTACTTCGTTGAATAGAGGGATGTCAAAATTTACCAATAACAAGGATAAAAAGAGATATTTTAAAATCGTGGAAGATTATTTGAGTAATGAATTTGAAGCAAGATTAAAAAAACTCTCAAGAAAACAAGGTCAGATATTGGTTAAATTAATTGACAGGCAAACAGGGTCAAGTACATATGAATTAATAAAGAGTCTAAAAAGCGGGTGGAAAGCATTTTGGTCCAACACCACAGCTAGTTTGTTTGATATAGACTTGAAATTAAAGTATCAGCCTTATGAAGTCAACGAGGATTTTTTGATAGAGACTATATTAGTCAGGGGATTTGAGTCAGGGAGGTTGCGAAAACAGGAAGCGGCACATCCTGTAGATTATGATAAGTTGGAAGAATCTTGGCTAAATAAGGCAAGTAGTAAATAAGATTTCAAAAAAGAAGAGGTAATATATTTAGGTAGTTACCTCTTTTTTTTGTTTTTAATATACGACAAATAATAAGGAGCTATTTCCTGCTGTTCATTACAAGCTCTCGGTCATAAACCATTTTTCCTATCGTCCCGTCAGGAGCTTACGTTGGTCGCTCTGTCGGTCCAGGAAAAATAGGTTTATTTCCTCGAGGCTTTCCATTCCCATCAGGGCTAGGGGATGGGTTTTCATAAGAGGGAAGGCAGATAATCGACACCATAATATATATAGGAGGGAATTATCCAAAATGAAATCCGTTTTTGCGTGTATCTCCAATGATACAATAGAAGGGATTCTGCCGTAGAGATATATAACAATATGTCTCCTTGTTATACGTCTCCCGTTTTCTTGTTTTGCGTCTCCTGATCTCCAAGAAATCGGTTTTGCCTTTGCGCCTTTGCGTCTTTGCGAGAAAAAACGACTCTGTTTAGAGGTTAAAAGTATCCCAACCACGGACATCGGCGCTGATAAGTTCGCAGTCTTGTAACATTTGTATTTATAAATATCAACATATCAACCACTTAAAAAATAAATATAAAAAAGATTAAAAAAGTCATTGTCAAAACGAATAAACGCACTACTTTTGCACCCGCAACAACGCAGACGTTCATAGAAATCCTGACATGCTGATAGAATTAGAAAGAAAAATTTTTTTTCAAAAAAAATTCAAAAAAGCTTGTGAGATTCGAAAACAGAGCTTATTTTTGCACCCCGCAAAATGCGTAACGTTCCTTGAAAAACTGAATAAGAAAAGTGAGAAGTACACGGAAATAAAATTTTCAAAAAAAACTTCAAAATTTTCTTGTTGGTTAAAAAAGAATTGTTACTTTTGCACCCGCTTTGGTAGAGACGGCGATTTATCGCGTCTCGGGCAAAACAAAAGAAGAACACGTTCCTAGACATATTGAATTGACAGCCGTCTCGTCCGAAAGACGAGACAAATAAAATAAGAGTAATAGAATCGGAAGATTTGAGAATAACCACTAGAATCGGAGTCGAAAATAAGACAAGCAGTAATGCTTAACAATATACGATGAAGAGTTTGATCCTGGCTCAGGATGAACGCTAGCGGCAGGCTTAACACATGCAAGTCGAGGGGTATAGTTTTTCGGAACTAGAGACCGGCGCACGGGTGCGTAACGCGTATGCAATCTACCTTTTACAGGGGGATAGCCCAGAGAAATTTGGATTAATACCCCATGGTATATGGACTTCGCATGAAGTTTATATTAAAGTTCCAACGGTAAAAGATGAGCATGCGTCCCATTAGCTAGATGGTAAGGTAACGGCTTACCATGGCGACGATGGGTAGGGGTCCTGAGAGGGAGATCCCCCACACTGGTACTGAGACACGGACCAGACTCCTACGGGAGGCAGCAGTGAGGAATATTGGTCAATGGGCGCAAGCCTGAACCAGCCATGCCGCGTGCAGGATGACGGTCCTATGGATTGTAAACTGCTTTTGTACGAGAAGAAACACTCCTTCGTGAAGGAGCTTGACGGTATCGTAAGAATAAGGATCGGCTAACTCCGTGCCAGCAGCCGCGGTAATACGGAGGATCCAAGCGTTATCCGGAATCATTGGGTTTAAAGGGTCCGTAGGCGGTTTAGTAAGTCAGTGGTGAAAGCCCATCGCTCAACGGTGGAACGGCCATTGATACTGCTGAACTTGAATTACTGGGAAGTAACTAGAATATGTAGTGTAGCGGTGAAATGCTTAGAGATTACATGGAATACCAATTGCGAAGGCAGGTTACTACCAGTGGATTGACGCTGATGGACGAAAGCGTGGGTAGCGAACAGGATTAGATACCCTGGTAGTCCACGCCGTAAACGATGGATACTAGCTGTTGGGAGCAATTTCAGTGGCTAAGCGAAAGTGATAAGTATCCCACCTGGGGAGTACGGGCGCAAGCCTGAAACTCAAAGGAATTGACGGGGGCCCGCACAAGCGGTGGAGCATGTGGTTTAATTCGATGATACGCGAGGAACCTTACCAAGGCTTAAATGTAGATTGACCGATTTGGAAACAGATCTTTCGCAAGACAATTTACAAGGTGCTGCATGGTTGTCGTCAGCTCGTGCCGTGAGGTGTCAGGTTAAGTCCTATAACGAGCGCAACCCCTGTTGTTAGTTGCCAGCGAGTCATGTCGGGAACTCTAACGAGACTGCCAGTGCAAACTGTGAGGAAGGTGGGGATGACGTCAAATCATCACGGCCCTTACGCCTTGGGCTACACACGTGCTACAATGGCCGGTACAGAGAGCAGCCACTTCGTGAGGAGGAGCGAATCTATAAAACCGGTCACAGTTCGGATCGGAGTCTGCAACTCGACTCCGTGAAGCTGGAATCGCTAGTAATCGGATATCAGCCATGATCCGGTGAATACGTTCCCGGGCCTTGTACACACCGCCCGTCAAGCCATGGAAGCTGGGGGTGCCTGAAGTCGGTGACCGCAAGGAGCTGCCTAGGGTAAAACTGGTAACTAGGGCTAAGTCGTAACAAGGTAGCCGTACCGGAAGGTGCGGCTGGAACACCTCCTTTCTAGAGCTTTAGTGTTAGCTGCAAGGCACGCTAAAGAGAGAAGACGAAGAGACAATTGGTTTCAAGACCGAAGATTATATTACTCTTGCTGTTAATTTAAAAAAAAGAATTAAAAATAAGTAAAAAACAGAGTCTCGTAGCTCAGCTGGTTAGAGTACTACACTGATAATGTAGGGGTCGGCAGTTCGAGTCTGCCCGGGACTACTTTTTTAGAGTTATAAGTTATGAATTATAAGTTATAAATTAAAAAAGACTGTAGAAAGCTTAAAAAAAGGAAATTCTAGAGTTGAGAGGTTGTGAATAATCATTCATAATTCATAATTCACAATTCATAATTAGATTGGGGGATTAGCTCAGCTGGCTAGAGCGCCTGCCTTGCACGCAGGAGGTCAACGGTTCGACTCCGTTATTCTCCACAGATAGTATCAAGATGATAGTATCAAGAATTAAGACAAAATCTTAATACTTAATACAAGAATCTTAATACATATTAAAGTTCATTGACATATTGAGATAAGAAATAATAAAAAGTAGAAAGAACAAATGCGTTTGTTGTTGATAGTTTTTAGTTTGTAGTTACAAAACGATAAGCGATAAACAAAAAACAATAAACCGTAAGTACAATAAGCAAAATAAGGGCGTATGGGGGATGCCTAGGCTCTCAGAGGCGAAGAAGGACGTGATAAGCTGCGAAAAGCTGCGGGGACGGGCACACACCGATTGATCCGCAGGTATCCGAATGGGGCAACCCACTATGTTGAAGACATAGTACACCGATAGGTGGGCAAACCCGCTGAACTGAAACATCTAAGTAGGCGGAGGAGAAGAAAACAAAAGTGATTCCGTAAGTAGTGGCGAGCGAACGCGGATTAGCCCAAACCAATGTTGTTACGGCAATGTTGGGGTTGTAGGACCACGATATTTTATGCAAACAGAACCGGAAGTTACTGGAAAGTGACGCCATAGAGGGTGATAGCCCCGTATGGGTAATGAATGTAATAGATAGTGGTATCCTGAGTAGGGCGGGGCACGTGAAACCCTGTCTGAATTTGGCGGGACCATCCGCTAAGGCTAAATACTCCTGAGAGACCGATAGTGAACCAGTACCGTGAGGGAAAGGTGAAAAGAACCGTGAATAACGGAGTGAAATAGATCCTGAAACCATACGCTTACAAGCGGTCGGAGCCCATTAGTTGGGTGACGGCGTGCCTTTTGCATAATGAGCCTACGAGTTAACGTTGCTGGCAAGGATAAGTGGTTAAGCCATGGATCCGTAGCGAAAGCGAGTCTGAATAGGGCGCTTTAGTCAGTAGTGTTAGACGCGAAACCGTGTGATCTACCCATGGGCAGGATGAAGCGCTGGTAACACAGTGTGGAGGTCCGAACCGGTTGACGTTGAAAAGTCTTCGGATGACCTGTGGGTAGGGGTGAAAGGCCAATCAAACTCGGAAATAGCTCGTACTCCCCGAAATGCATTTAGGTGCAGCGCATATTATAAGTTATATAGAGGTAGAGCTACTGATTGGATGCGGGGGCTTCACCGCCTACCAATTCCTGACAAACTCCGAATGCTATATAATGTTTTTATGCAGTGAGGGCTTGGGTGCTAAGGTCCAAGTCCGAGAGGGAAAGAACCCAGACCATCAGCTAAGGTCCCCAAATATATGTTAAGTTGAAAGAACGCGGTTTGTCTGCCCAGACAGCTAGGATGTTGGCTTGGAAGCAGCCATTCATTTAAAGAGTGCGTAACAGCTCACTAGTCGAGCGGACGAGCATGGATAATAATCGGGCATAAACATATTACCGAAGCTATGGATTTGCAGGCAACTGCAAGTGGTAGGGGAGCATTCTGTCAGGGTTGAAGGTTTTTCGTAAGGAGAGCTGGACTGGACAGAAAAGAAAATGTAGGCATAAGTAACGATAATGCGGGCGAGAAACCCGCACACCGAAAGACTAAGGTTTCCACAGCTATGCTAATCAGCTGTGGGTTAGTCGGGACCTAAGGCGAACCCGAAAGGGACAGTCGATGGCCAACGGGTTAATATTCCCGTACTACTGATTACTGTGATGGGGTGACGGAGTGATGAAAGCGCCGCGAACTGACGGAATAGTTCGTTGAAGTACCTAGCTATAAGATCTATAGGCAAATCCGTAGATTTTGGTGAAATACGATAGTACTCGGAGTCTTCGGACAAAGAGATAGTGCGCCTAAGGGCTTCCAAGAAAAACCTCTAAACTTCAGGTAATTAGTACCCGTACCGCAAACCGACACAGGTAGTCGAGGAGAGAATCCTAAGGTGCTCGAGAGATTCATGGCTAAGGAATTAGGCAAAATAGACCCGTAACTTCGGGAGAAGGGTCGCCTCGTCGTAAGACGAGGCCGCAGTGAAGAGGTCCAGGCGACTGTTTATCAAAAACACAGGGCTCTGCAAAATCGTAAGATGAAGTATAGGGCCTGACACCTGCCCGGTGCTGGAAGGTTAAGAGGAGATGTTATCTTCGGAGAAGCATTGAATTGAAGCCCCAGTAAACGGCGGCCGTAACTATAACGGTCCTAAGGTAGCGAAATTCCTTGTCGGGTAAGTTCCGACCTGCACGAATGGTGTAACGATCTGGACACTGTCTCAGCCATGAGCTCGGTGAAATTGTAGTAACGGTGAAGATGCCGTTTACCCGCAGTGGGACGAAAAGACCCTGTGCACCTTTACTATAGCTTAGTATTGACCTTGGATAAATGATGTGTAGGATAGGTTGGAGACTGTGAAGTGGCGTCGCCAGGCGTTGTGGAGTCATTGTTGAAATACAACCCTTTGTTTATCTGAGGCCTAACCCCATATTGTGGGGGACATTGCTTGGTGGGTAGTTTGACTGGGGTGGTCGCCTCCAAAAGAGTAACGGAGGCTTCTAAAGGTTCCCTCAGTACGCTTGGTAACCGTGCGAAGAGTGCAATGGCATAAGGGAGCTTGACTGAGAGACATACAGGTCGATCAGGTACGAAAGTAGAGCATAGTGATCCGGTGGTTCCGCATGGAAGGGCCATCGCTCAAAGGATAAAAGGTACGCCGGGGATAACAGGCTGATCTCCCCCAAGAGCTCATATCGACGGGGGGGTTTGGCACCTCGATGTCGGCTCGTCACATCCTGGGGCTGGAGAAGGTCCCAAGGGTTGGGCTGTTCGCCCATTAAAGTGGCACGCGAGCTGGGTTCAGAACGTCGTGAGACAGTTCGGTCTCTATCTACTGTGGGCGTTAGAAATTTGAGTGGATCTGATTCTAGTACGAGAGGACCGAATTGGACAAACCTCTAGTGTATCTGTTGTCCCGCCAGGGGCACCGCAGAGTAGCTACGTTTGGAAGGGATAAGCGCTGAAAGCATATAAGCGCGAAACCCACCACAAGATGAGATTTCTTTTAAGGGTCGTGGAAGATGACCACGTTGATAGGCTATAGGTGTAAAGGCAGTAATGTCATAGCCGAGTAGTACTAATAACCCGTAAGCTTATGTACACCCTTTTCTCTCTCTGGTCTCGTTCTAAACGAGACGAGAGAGAGAAGAAACTTTCTAAAACACTTTTTATGTTCTTTATCTCAGTATGTTAAAATATTTACAGCGTAGCTGTATTGAAAGTTTAACGTTTAAAGTTTGAGGTTGTTGGTTAAACAACTTTAAACAAAATTAAACCTTAAACCCTCAAGCAAAACCTTAAGGTGGTTATTGCGGCGGGGCTCACCTCTTCCCATCCCGAACAGAGTAGTTAAGCCCGCCTGCGCAGATGGTACTGCAATTTTGTGGGAGAGTATGTCGCTGCCTTTCTTTTAAAAAACCCGTCTCGTTTTTATTTCGAGACGGGATTTTTTATAAAATAGTTAAATAATATTGGTACCTTAGCTCAGATGGTAGAGCAATGGACTGAAAATGGATCAATCCCAAAACCTGTGGGGAAGTAAAATTTATGCATAGATATTGGTTAGCCTGAAAAGGAAGAATCCAATGTTTCTAACCCCTCTAAATTGAGATCTAAACGCTTTTATTTTTGCATTAAAAGATTCAGCTGAAGCATTGGTACTTCTGTTATCAAAATAATTCAAGATTGTTTGATAGTGATTCTCTATTGATCGTGAGATTGTGTTAAAGGATTTAAATCCGGATTGATTTACTTTCTCGTGCCATTTAGCCAATCTTGAGAGTCCAATAATTTTATTCTGTGTATTCTCGAAGATGTTTCTTAAGTCTTGAGCTAATTCATATGCTTTTTGGATTTCAGGATATAAATCGAACAATAATATAGCTCTAATTATTTGGCTTTTTGACCATTTAGACTTGTTTTTGTTGAGAAAGTGCCGGCTTCTGGCTAATAATTGCTTATTGGTATCTCCATTTGATAACATTTGAGATTCGTACTTAATTTTACTGCTTTTAGCCTTCTCAATAGCTTCGTTTTCTAGGTCTATCGCTTGCCAACGGTATTTTACTCTGATTTCTTGTAAAGCGTCTAGTGCTAGTTTTTGAACATGGAAACGGTCGGTGACTTGAATTGCATTTGGAAAACATTTCTTGGCTATTAATCCCATATTTGCTGCCATATCCAAAGTAATTTCTTTGACTTGCTTGCGCTGTTTGATTGGGATTTGTTCAATGAAAGATATTACCGTTTCCGCTTTAGTTCCAGCAATCATAGCAACTATGGTTCCTTTTCTTCCTTTAGCCGCTTTGTTGGTTACAACGGTATATAGTTCGCCATTGGAAAGGGAAGTTTCATCTATTGACAAGCGTTTGCCTATGTTTTGGGGAAAGAGAAGCCATTTTTCCGCATGTTTGAGTTGATCCCAAGCTTTGAAATTACTTAAAAACTCTTTGTATTGATATTGTAAATTTCTACCTGAAACTCCATAGAAAGAGGCAATGGCATTACAATCATTTGGTTTGGAATCTATTGATCTCTTTTAAAAAAGACGCAAACTCTTGTGTTACTCGAGTGCCGTCCGCTACTAAATTCCAATCTCTAAACACCACTTTTCCAGTGTCTTGGTTAAGCCATCTTCTGCGAGTGATATGCAAATACACTTGGTGTCCTCGGATAGGAAAATCCTGCACCGTTATCTCATCAAAGAATCCTTTTGAACTTAATTTAGACGCCCTGTATTCTTTAGGAACTGAATTAATCTCTCTAAGGTACAGATGAAGTATCTCATCTCCTTTTTCATAAGAAGTAAGTTCAAAATAATCTACAATTATTTCAGGTAATAACAATTTAAGTAAGTCGATAAAGGAATCTTGCATTGGCATATAATATGAAATGACAAATGTCTAGATTTTTAAATTTCTCCACAACTTTTCGTCTTAATCCCCTAAAACCCTGTGGGGAAGTAAAATTTATGCATAGAAATCCGGTTTACTTTCAATGGGAAGAGATTGATGTTTGGGGATGATCAGAAATGAATACTTTTTTTAGTGACCGTGCTCGCGTGAGTGATGGAAGCAAGTTACCGAAGTAACGCGTACAGCACGACAGCATTAGGGAAAGGGGGCGAATATGCGTTACAATATGTTGCCCCCTTTTACTAATGGTGGCACGCCCAAATACTTTTGATGAAAATGATCCCGATTTAAGTGATTATTTTTTGAAAATAAATATTATTATATTTCCTATTGACAAAAGGTGTTTCTAAGGAATAGATCCAAAAAATATTAGAACTGTTTTTATTGAATTTATAGAATAAGTCAGAAGTTTTTTGGTTCTAAAATTAAGATATTTGATTTTCTTTTTCGAGGATGGTTAAACCGACTCTGATTTTGTCATATGAAATTTGTTCTTCAAAAAAATCAAAATACGGTTTTAAAGCATTTGGAGATTTTAGTTTAATTTTTGCTTCTGCAATTTTTGATATTTCTTCTTCATTTATAAAATTTCTCAAATTTATAGGATGACCATCACCGTATAATTTAGCTAAATGTGAAATTATTGTAGGAATACCCAATTTTCTTTTGGTAGCAATTTCTTCAACGGACATTCCAAGTTTAAATAATTCCAGAGTTTCTTTATAAGTAGTATTTTCTTTTTTTGCCCTTATTTTTTTAATTTTTTGAAATTCAATAATAGCTTTTATAAAAACATCGCCATATTTTTCCAATTTAGCTTTTCCAACTCCATCTATTGCTAGAAATTCGTTATCACTCATTGGTCTGTGAATTTCAAACTGTTTTAATGTTGCGTCATTAAAAATTACATAAGCAGGAACTTCTTCTTCTTTTGCAATTTCTGCTCGTAATTTTCGTAGAAATTCAAAAAGGGAGTTTGTAGATGATTTAGTTTTAGTAGTTTTGGATTCAATTGGTTGATTATTAATTTTTTGAATGCTAGTTAGCTTAACTTTTTCGCCATCAAATAGTACTTTTTTAGCAAAAGGGGTTAACTTTATTTTATTCTGCTGATGGAAAGCAATTTCGCAATATCCTAAGTTTATTAGTTGGATAAGATATTGATTCCAATCGTACCATGAAATATCCACACCAACTCCGTAAGTTTTTAAATTTTGATAAGCTTTGTCGTAAATAGAAGCATTTTTAGAACCTCTCAAAAAATCAATTATTACTGGTAATGTCTCTGTTTCTTTTAGACGGCTTATCGCAGAAAGTCCTTTTTGGGCAATAATGGTTCCGTCAAAAAATGCTGGCGGATTTTTGCAAATATCACAGTTTCCGCAATTATCGGAAACCAGTTCGCCAAAGTAGGAAAGTAAAATTTTTCTACGACAACTCAACGCATCAGCATATTGTTTCATTCTTTCCAACTTTGCTAGTTGTACTTCGGAGTTCAAACCTTGCGAAGCAAAATTTTGTAACTGTATCATATCACCATAACTTTCAAACAAAACTGTCTCAGATGGTAATCCATCACGACCTGCTCTGCCAATCTCTTGATAATAACCTTCAATGTTTTTTGGTAAATTGTAATGAATAACCCAACGAACATTGGATTTGTCGATTCCCATTCCGAAAGCAATTGTGGCACAAACCACTTGAAAATCATCATTGATAAAACCATCCTGAGTTTTGGAACGAATTTTATTATCTAATCCCGCATGATATGCTTTGGCATTAATTCCCTTTTTTTGTAATTTTTCTGAGAGTTCTTCGGTTGTCTTTCTGCTTAAACAATAAACAATACCCGCTTCATTTGGTTTGTTTTCTATAAAATCTATAATTTGTTTGACACGATCCAAAGCAGGTCTGACTTCCAAACTCAAATTTTTTCTGTCAAATGACGATACAAAAATATTTGGATCTTTTAGTTGTAGTTGTTCACAGATATCAGTACGTGTCGCTTTGTCGGCAGTCGCAGTCAATGCGAGGATAGGAGTAGAAGGGTAGCGGTTTTTCAGGTATCCCAAATTGGTATATGCCGGTCGGAAGTCGTGACCCCAAGCCGAAATACAGTGTGCCTCGTCAATAGCAATCAAGCTCACAGTTATCTGATTAATGACATTTTCTAAAAATTGTAAACTTTCTGGAGCAAGATAAACCAGTTTGAGTTTTTGGTTGATTAAATTTTCGATGAGAAGTTGTTGTTCATCTGAAGTTTGACTGCTGTTGATGTAACAAGCGGCTATTCCATTGGTTTTCAAACTGTCAACCTGATCTTTCATCAAGGCGATTAATGGCGAAATAACGATCGTGATTCCCGGAAAGAGTAAGGCAGGAAGTTGAAAACATATCGATTTTCCGCCTCCGGTAGGCATAATTGCCAGCGTATCTTTTCCACATAAAATGGAATTGATAACATTTTCCTGATTGGGTCTAAATTTTTCAAACCCAAAATTTTCTTTTAGTTTGGCGTGTAAAGTTTCTGATGTCATTTTGGCGTATATATTAAAAACATAAATTTAATAAAAAAAGGAACCCAATATTGAGTTCCTTTTAAATTTTATGAAATTGAACGAATTAATCTTCGTCATCTTCGTCATCATCATCAGTAATATCTTTGTCTTCATCGGTGTCTTCGTCTTCATCATCACCATCAACTTCCGGTTTGTCTAGATTCTCATCTTCGTCATCATCATCAGCATCTTCAACATCCAATTCTATTCCGCTGATTGGTTCTACAACATCATCAATTTCATCATCGTCATCAAAATTCCCAATTCTGTCTGCTAATTTAGTACTTACTTTTACCAAATAAATAGTGTCTTCAGTTCTAACTTCTACTGCTTCAATTAATTCATTTTTGGCATTTCTGAATCTAATGATGTCAGAATCATCATAACCATCAGGGAATTTTTCGACCAAAAGATTCAATATTTCGTTGGTCAATTTGGCGTAATCAACTATTATTCTTTTCATAAATAATTATTATAGATCTAACAAATATGCAAAAATTAATGGAGCCACAATAGTAGCATCAGACTCAATAATGAATTTAGGAGTATTAATATCTAATTTACCCCAAGTAATTTTTTCATTAGGAACTGCTCCGGAGTAGGAACCGTAGCTAGTCGTTGAATCTGAAATTTGACAAAAATAACTCCAAAACGGAACATCATGCATTTCCATATCCTGATATAGCATAGGAACTACACATATCGGGAAATCACCAGCGATACCGCCACCAATTTGGAAAAATCCAACTCCATTTGAACTGTTTTTTGTGTACCAATCAGATAGGAAAGTCATGTATTCTATACCTGATTTCATTGTAGAAGCTTTCAATTCTCCTTTTATTACATAAGATGCAAAAATATTCCCCATTGTGCTGTCTTCCCATCCAGGAACAATAATAGGTAAATTTTTCTCGGCAGCAGCATACATCCAACTGTCTTTTAAGTCAATTTCGTAATATTCTTCCAAAACTCCGGAAAGTAACATTTTGTACATAAATTCATGAGGAAAGTATCTTTCTCCCTTGTCATCAGCATCTTTCCAGATTTTGTAAATGTGTTTTTGAAGACGGCGAAACGCTTCATGCTCAGGAATACAAGTATCTGTAACTCTATTCAATCCTCTTTCCAATAAATCCCATTCGTCCTGCGGAGTCAAATCACGATAATGTGGTACTCTTTCGTAGTGTGAATGTGCTACCAAATTCATAATATCTTCTTCAAGGTTGGCACCTGTACAGGAAATAATCTGAACTTTATCCTGACGAATTATTTCGGAAAAAATTTTTCCAATTTCGGCAGTACTCATAGCACCAGCCATAGTTACCATCATTTTTGCACCATTGGCTAATTGCTGCTCGTATGCTTTTGCAGCGTCAACTAAAGAGGCAGAATTAAAATGTAAATAATGTTTCTCGATAAATTGACTTATTGGTCCTTTACTCATTTTCTTTTTCTTTTCTTTTTTTGTTTAAATTTTAAAGAGGTTATCAGAGATTTGGTGATACAAATAAAAGAAATTTATAAATATCAATTTTCAGAATCTCAAATTTTAATGATTATTTATTATAACCAAAAAAAATATCATTTATTATAACCTAATATTTTTAATACGTCTTCAGCGGTTTGTTGCTCCGAAAATACTTCTGTTGCTAATATTCCATTTTCATCACGATCAATCAAAATGTGTCTTGGCTGTGGAATTAAACAGTGTTGTAATCCTCCAAAACCACCGATAGTTTCCTGATAAGCTCCTGTATTAAAAAACCCTAAATACAATGGTTTTTCTTTGTTGTATTTTGGCAAATAAATGGCATTCATGTTTTGTTCAGAATTGTAGTAATCATCACTATCACAGGTCATTCCTCCCAATAAAACTCTTTCATAAGTGTCATTCCATCTATTGATTGCCAGCATGATAAAACGTTTGTTAATTGCCCAGGTATCCGGTAAAGTGGTGATAAAAGAAGAATCAATCATATTCCACTTTTCTCTGTCGTTTTGTTGTTTTTGATACAAAACCTGATAAATTGCACCTCCACTTTCGCCAACGGTAAATGAACCAAATTCAGTAAAAATATGAGGTACGTCTACTTCTGCTTCGTCACAGGCAATTTTGATTTGATTGATAATTTCATCAATCATATATTGGTAATCGTATTCGAAAGCCAATGAATTTTTGATTGGGAAACCACCACCAATATTTAAACTATCAAGGGTAGGGCATTCTTTTTTCAAAGCAACATAAACTTTGATACATTTTACAAGTTCATTCCAGTAATAAGCATTGTCATTGATCCCTGTATTGATAAAAAAGTGCAACATTTTCAGTTCCAAATTTTTATTCTCTTTTATTTCTTTTTTATAAAAAGGAACTATGTTTTTGTATCCAATACCTAATCTCGACGTATAAAATTCAAATTTTGGTTCCTCTTCGGCAGCAATACGGATTCCAATTTTGAATTTTCCGTTTATTTCTCCCTGTAATAAATCCAATTCTTCGTAATTATCAATAATTGGAATGGTGTTTTTATGGCCGTTGTTGACCAATCTTGCAATATTTTCAATGTATTGATCTCTTTTGAAACCATTACAAATGATAAATGTGCTTTTGTTTATTTTTCCGTTTTCTAACAAATTTTCAACGATATTAATATCGAAAGCGGAAGATGTTTCAATATGAATATTATTCTTGAAAGCTTCATTCATAATATATTCAAAATGAGAGCTTTTTGTGCAATAACAGTAGTAGTATTTCGCCTCATATTTGTTTTTTTCCATCGATTTACGAAACCAGCTTTTGGCTTTGTTGATGTTGTTGGAAATTTGAGGTAAATAGGTAAACTTTAAAGGAGTACCATAAGTTTCTACCAATTTCATCAAATCGATATTGTGAAATTGAAGATTGTCTTTGTTTAATTTGAATTCTTCCTGAGGGAAGTAATATGTTTGATTTATTAAGTCAGAATATTTTGTATTCATTAGTCCTATAGAGTTTTATAATAATTAAATTTAAAAAAAAACAGAATTAGTATAAATTCAAACTCTAATATTTGCATAAATAATTTGCAACTTTTCGTAGTCGGCCCTGAAATATTGAAAAACATCAAAACTAAAATTACCTTTTATGCCATAAAAGCGTTTCAATAATCTTAGGAAAGACCTATTGTTACTGTTCTTTTTGGTAGAAAATCTTTTAGTATTTTGTTTTTTGTTCATTGGCGCAAATGTAAAAAATAAAATAAAAGCAAAGCAATCCTTTTATTAAAAAAAAACTAAGATTTGTAATCCTCGAAAGCCTTTAAAATCAACTCGTTTTCAACAGATTGATTGATTTTTATTTTTCCGATGCCTTCAATCAATGCAAATTGGATCATGCCGTACTCGTTTTTTTTGTCGTGAATCAACAATTCAAGAATAGGATCGATATCATTTTCCTCAAAAACCACATCATCATATATTGATTTTAGGGTTGTTTTTATTTGTTGATATTCTTCAGATGAAATTAGGTTTTTTTGCAACGAAATATAACTTTCCAAAATCATTCCAACGGCTATGGCTTCACCGTGAAGTAAAGTCGTTTTTTCTTCATTTTCCAAAAAATAGCTTTCAATAGCATGTCCTAATGTATGTCCGAAATTCAATGATTTTCTAATGTTTTTTTCGGTTGGATCCTGCATCACAATGATATTCTTGATTTCGACAGAGCGATGAATCAGTTCGTCAAGACCACTAAAATCAATTGATTTTATATCTAAAAAAGCTTCCCAATAAGGTTTGTCAAAAATCAATCCGTGTTTTAGCATTTCGGCGAGACCAGATCGCATTTCATTCTGAGGAACAGTTTGAAGGTATTGAGTGTCAATTAATAGCATTTTTGGAGTATTGATAACTCCAATTTGATTTTTTAAATTTCCTAAATCCACTCCATTTTTGCCACCTACAGAAGCATCCACCATAGATAATAAGGTTGTGGGAACGTGAATAAAATCGACACCTCTTTTGAAAGTAGAAGCTACAAAACCTCCTAAATCGGTTACAACACCGCCGCCTACATTAATAATAAGTGTTTTTCTGTCGGCACCCAGTTCAGTCAAAACATTCCAAATTTCGATGCAGGTTTCGATATTCTTATTTATTTCTCCCGCTTCAAACTCAATAATTTCAATGGTTAAATCTGTTTCCAGTAAAGGAAGAAATTTAGGCAGGCAATGTTCATTTGTATTTGTGTCCGTGATAATAAACAGATTTGAATATTTATTCTCTTTCAGATGTTGGTTTAGTTTTTCGTAACCTATTTCGTTGAAATGAACAGGATAATTATTGGCTTGAATCGATTGCATGATTTTAATTTATTTTTAGGCGAAAATAAGGCAAATTTTGATAATATTAATGGCTTAGTCTCTTTATATTTGCATAAAAAATATAACAAAATATGGATAATATTTTCAATAACACACAAATTGCGTTTGCATTAAAAAGTGACACTGAACTCGAAAGAGCCTATTTTTTATTTAAATTAATAAACAGCCAACCACTTGTGCGCATTGGAACAGCTGTGACCAATTTTGCCATAAAGGCTAATTTACCAGTTGAAAACCTTATTCGTGCTACCGTTTTTGATCATTTTTGTGGTGGAGTAAATGAAGATGATTGTTTATCGGTTGTTGATAAAATGTATACCAAAGGAGTTTCATCGGTTTTGGATTATTCTGTTGAAGGTAAAGAAGAAGATGACCAATTTGACGCTGCTCTTCAGATGACCCTTAAAACTATTGAATTTGCCAAAGAACGCAATGCCATTCCTTTTGCAGTTTTTAAACCAACAGGTTTAGGTCGTTTGGATCTTTATGTAAAAGTGGGAGAAAAACAAATTTTGACTCCAGATGAACAAGCGGAGTGGAATAGGGTAGTGACCCGATTTGATTTGGTTTGTAACGAAGCTTATAAAAAAGATGTTGCGTTGTTAATTGATGCCGAAGAAAGTTGGATGCAGAATGCCGCCGATGATTTAGTTACAGAAATGATGCGCAAATACAACAAGGAAAAAGCTATCGTGTTTAATACACTTCAGATGTACCGTTGGGATCGTCTGGATTATTTGAAAAAAATACATGAATTGGCCAAAACCGAAGGATTCTTCATCGGGATGAAATTGGTTCGAGGGGCTTACATGGAAAAAGAGAATGAGCGTGCTATAGAAAAAGGGTATCCGACACCAATATGTTCTTCAAAAGAAGCTTCGGATATCAATTTTGATGCTGCCGTTGAATATATGACAGAGCATTTGGACACGATGACTGTTTTTGCAGGAACTCATAACGAATTGAGTTCTTACAAATTAATGGAATTGATGAAAGCCAAAGGAATTTCAAATAACGATAATAGAATTTGGTTTGGACAATTGTATGGAATGAGTGATAACATCAGTTATAATTTGGCTAACAGCGGATACAATATTGCCAAATACCTTCCTTTTGGTCCAGTAAAGGATGTTATGCCGTATTTGATTCGACGTGCCGAAGAAAACACATCAGTAGCAGGACAAACCAGTCGTGAACTTTCGATGATTAAAGCAGAACGCAGCAGAAGAAAATTATAATAGTTAAAGTTTTATTTAAATGCAAAAAAACCATTTGGAACGAATTCCAGATGGTTTTTTTTTTTTTTTTTTGAAAGTATGTTTTTAACCTATGAATTGCTAAACTGTAAATTGCTTAGGTTTTTGTACAACCCGTTTTCTAGATTAATCAACTCATTGTGTGTTCCTTGTTCACTGATTCTTCCGTTATCAAGCACCAAAATTTGGTCGGCAGAACGAATTGTGGAAAGACGATGGGCAATAATAATACTTGTTCTTCCTTCCATCAAGACTTCTAGTGCTTCCTGAACCAGTTTTTCGCTTTCGCTGTCCAAAGACGAAGTTGCTTCGTCCAAAATTAATATAGATGGGTTTTTCAATAAAGCACGTGCAATGGCAATTCGTTGTCTTTGTCCTCCCGAAAGTTTGATCCCTCTCTCGCCAACTACTGTATCAAATTTTTCAGGGAAACTTTCTATAAATAGATAAGCATTGGCCTGTTTGGCAGCCGTAATAATTTCTTCATCGGTGGCATTGGGTTTTCCGTAAGCTATGTTTTCCTTTATGGTTCCACCAAAAAGTATTACATCCTGAGGAACAATGCTCATATTTCCTCGAAGATTTTCTAGGTCATAATCGTAAATATTTTTTCCGTCAATCAATATTTTACCTCCATCAATATCGTAGAAACGTAATAATAATGAAGCAATAGTGGATTTTCCCATTCCGCTTGGTCCTACAAGAGCAATTTTTTGACCAAAACTTGCAGAAAAATTGATGTCTTTCAGGACTTTTACTTCTTTTCGACTTGGGTAACTAAAAGCAACATTGTTGAAAGTTACATCTCCTTTGATTTTATTTATCGAAGGAATATGCAAATTTGCATTGATTGCTTCTGGTGTTTCATCTAATAATTCAAAAACTCTTTCGGTAGCGCCAATTGCTTTTTGCATTTGTGCATATAACTCGGCAATTCCACCTGATGATGCACCAACATAGCTTGAGTATAATATAAAGGTAAATAATTGTCCAACTGTAATTTCTCCAGCGATACTCAATTGTACTCCGTACCAAACTACGGCCACAATGGTTCCAAACAAACAAATAATAATAAAGGAAGCGAAGAAACCTCTAAATTGGCCTCCTTTGATTCCCATTTTCACGACTTCTTTAATCTTTGCCTTGTAACGGGCAATTTCGTACCATTCATTGGCGAAAGCCTTAACAATACTAATTCCTTGCATTGTTTCTTCTACAACCACCTGACTTTCGGCTACCTGGTCTTGTACCTTTTTGGAATATTTTCGAATAAATCTTCCAAAAATAACAGCTGCAACACCAACCAATGGCACTACCGAAACCATCATAATAGTCAATTTGATATTGATACTGGCGAGCATTGCAAAACTTCCGATAATTAGTATAAACTGTCTTAAAAATTCGGCTATTGTTGTGGTTAATGTATCCTGAATCTGGGTGATGTCGTTACTTATTCGGCTGTTCAATTCACCAACACGTTTTTGGGAGAAAAACGACATAGGTAATTTGACTAAATTGGTATATAAGGCCAAACGAACATTTGCTAATGTGTTTTCGGTAAAATTAACAAATAAAGAAAGTCTGAAAAAAGAGAATAATGATTGCAGTAATAAGACCAATCCTAAGCCAAGTGCTATTTGATTTGCCAAGTGTCCATCTTTTTTGTGAACACAGTCAACCAACATTCCCATAAATTTTGGGAAGGCCAGGGCAGTAACACTAGTTAAGAGTAGAAATATCAATCCGAGATAAAATTTCCATTTATGATTGTCGGCATATTTGAAAATAAGGATTGCTTTTTGCAAGGAGCTTGCGGTAATTTTCGATTTTGGTAAATCATTTTCTTGGAATCGTGCCATTACAGTTGTTTTATAATACAAATGTAAGGCTATAAGAAGATGATAACCAAAAAAAAGATAGAGTTTCAACTACGAATAAAGCACTGTTTATGAGTAATTAAATAAAAACTGGATAAAATTTATTCTATTTTTCTGTAATTTTGCTTGCAATTACGAGTTCTAGTTGTATATTTGCACACGCAATAGGGCGATTAGCTCAGCTGGTTCAGAGCACCTCGTTTACACCGAGGGGGTCGGGGGTTCGAACCCCTCATCGCCCACCAAAATTCACAAACCTCCAAAATTACTTGATTTTGGAGGTTTTTTTTGTTCGAAAATTGCGTGTCATATTTTCCACATAGCCAATCTATGGATCAATCCTAAAACCTGTGGGGAAGTAAAATTTATGCATAGATATTGGTTAGCCTGAAAAGGAAGAATCCAATGTTTCTAACCCCTCTAAATTGAGATCTAAACGCTTTTATTTTTGCATTAAAAGATTCAGCTGAAGCATTGGTACTTCTGTTATCAAAATAATTCAAGATTGTTTGATAGTGATTCTCTATTGATCGTGAGATTGTGTTAAAGGATTTATATCCGGATTGATTTACTTTCTCGTGCCATTTAGCCAATCTTGAGAGTCCAATAATTTTATTCTGTGTATTCTCGAAGATGTTTCTTAAGTCTTGAGCTAATTCATATGCTTTTTGGATTTCAGGATATAAATCGAACAATAATATAGCTCTAATTATTTGGCTTTTTGACCATTTAGACTTGTTTTTGTTGAGAAAGTGCCGGCTTCTGGCTAATAATTACTTATTGGTATCTCCATTTGATAACATTTGAGATTCGTACTTAATTTTACTGCTTTTAGCCTTCTCAATAGCTTCGTTTTCTAGGTCTATCGCTTGCCAACGGTATTTTATTCTGATTTCTTGTAAAGCGTCTAGTGCTAGTTTTTGAACATGGAAACGGTCGGTGACTTGAATTGCATTTGGAAAACATTTCTTGGCTATTAATCCCATATTTGCTGCCATATCCAAAGTAATTTCTTTGACTTGCTTGCGCTGTTTGATTGGGATTTGTTCAATGAAAGATATTACCGTTTCCGCTTTAGTTCCAGCAATCATAGCAACTATGGTTCCTTTTCTTCCTTTAGCCGCTTTGTTGGTTACAACGGTATATAGTTCGCCATTGGAAAGGGAAGTTTCATCTATTGACAAGCGTTTGCCTATGTTTTGGGGAAAGAGAAGCCATTTTTCCGCATGTTTGAGTTGATCCCAAGCTTTGAAATTACTTAAAAACTCTTTGTATTGATATTGTAAATTTCTACCTGAAACTCCATAGAAAGAGGCAATGGCATTACAATCATTTGGTTTGGAATCTATTGATCTCTTTTAAAAAAGACGCAAACTCTTGTGTTACTCGAGTGCCGTCCGCTACTAAATTCCAATCTCTAAACACCACTTTTCCAGTGTCTTGGTTAAGCCATCTTCTGCGAGTGATATGCAAATACACTTGGTGTCCTCGGATAGGAAAATCCTGCACCGTTATCTCATCAAAGAATCCTTTTGAACTTAATTTAGACGCCCTGTATTCTTTAGGAACTGAATTAATCTCTCTAAGGTACAGATGAAGTATCTCATCTCCTTTTTCATAAGAAGTAAGTTCAAAATAATCTACAATTATTTCAGGTAATAACAATTTAAGTAAGTCGATAAAGGAATCTTGCATTGGCATATAATATGAAATGACAAATGTCTATATTTTTAAATTTCTCCACAACTTTTCGTCTTGATCCCAATCTATGTGAAAAGTGAAACGGTATGTAGCTCTTTTAGATTACAAGTAAAGTGAAACATGGGTACACAAATAAAAATTTTTATATCTGTTTCGTTTGTTTGTTTATTTATTGTAAGTCCCTTACTAGAATTGTTAATTCTTATTAAGCTCCTCTTTAATTTTGGATTCAATAAATGCTATTTTTTCAAGTGTTTGGTCTCGATAGCTTTCCATTATTAATTTATTTTTGACATTTGCTTTAATATATCGGGCTTCGTTGTATTCGCTAAAGAATGTTTCTGCAAAAGTTCCGTTATTATATATCAAATTGTATATATCAACGTTGCATTTATTATTTTTAGATTCAATTTTTATTGAAAATGATAATGGTACCGGAGTGGTGATTTTGCCATTTTGAATATTAAGAATCGTATGTGCTTTACCAATAATTGTGCTTTTTTCCTTATCATCAAGTTCAATTACGTCTTTGGCGGAATTAAAATTATTGCTGAAAAATGATTTTGATTTATTATAAGCTTGCTCTTGGCTCAAATTATTTGACTCTATGGTTTTGGTAAAATGAACTTTTCCATTCTCGTCTTTTGGGAGAACATTAAGTCTTTGTCCGTATACACAAAATGAAAATATCAATAAAGTTGAAATAAGAATTCTTTTCATAGTGTAAGACATTTTAATTATTTTTATTTTAAATCAGCAGTTTTGAATTCTAATTGTAAATTCCGGTGATATTGACCACTCAATTCTAGAATGAAGATATTATTTTGATTTTTTATTTAAAAAAAACTACTTTTTTTCATTCGTCAATTAGCATTCAAATATAACGAAATATCACTCGTTGTTAGTATAACCATTGAATTATTAGACTGAAACTTCGGAAGGATAATTAACAAGAAAACACCAGAATTTGCATCAGAATTTGTTAAATAACAAAATCAAGGAAATTTGTACTCTCCAAAGGGAAGATTATCAACTAAAGAAAGAATATTTCAAAGTATATTTGAAATTATATTTTTAACTAAAACTTTTTCTTAGTAATTATTTTATTATTCCGCAAAATGGAAAGAACAGCTGTGTCAAACAAAATCGAAAAGAATATTTCTAGTGTTTTAGAGAACAATGAACTAAAATTATGGAGCAAAATTCCTAATTCTATTGAAGCCGAAGGATATATAGAACGAACAATAATTGACGAGGATTACAATGTCTCGATAATTCAAAAAGTGAAGGAACCAACCTTAAAATGTTTTTTGACAAATAATAAAGGAGTTAAAAATGCTGGAGTAATCATTTGCCCAGGTGGAGCCTATTCTCATTTGTCCCATGAAGAAGAGGGTGATAAAGTAGCCAAATGGCTCCAATCTATTGGCATCTCGGCTTTTGTTTTAAAATACAGATTGCCAAGTGATGCTATTATGAAAGATAAAACGATTGGTCCTTTGCAAGATGCTCAAGAAGCGATAAGAACTCTAAGAAGAAACGCTGAAGATTGGAATCTTGACACATCAAGAATTGGTATTTTTGGTTTTTCCGCTGGGGGACATTTAGCAGCTACATTATCTACACATTACGATGACAAAGTATATGAATCCAAAGATAACATTAGTGCTCGTCCCGATTTTTCAATACTAATTTATCCTGTAATTTCAATGAAAGATGGGATTACACATAGAGGATCTAAAGAAAATCTTTTGGGAGTGAATGCTAGTGTTGAACTGATTGAGAAATATTCGAATGAAAAACAGGTCAATGAAATCACTCCAAAAACTTTTTTAGTACATTCAACCGATGATAAAGATGTTCCTGTTGAGAATAGTATAAATTATTATTTGGCGTTAAAACAAAATAAAATTCCGGTCGAAATGCACCTTTATGAAAATGGAGGGCATGGTTATGGTTTGGGCACGTCTGGAACCAATACAAATTGGGCAGATGCATGCGAAAAATGGATGATTGCTAATGGATTGATTTTTTGATAAGATAATTTTGATATTCAAAATAGCTATAGGTTTTTAATGAGGATTATTGTTTTATTATAGTTTTGAATTTTAACATGGTTTTTAATTATATTTATTGTAATTAACATAATATTTGTATTTTAGGCGGGCTATTAAAGTCTTACCAATAAAAACCAAATATTAATGAGCAACGATAAAAAGGAAAACCATTTAGGCGCTAGCCGCAGAGATTTTTTAAAACAATCAGCAACAGCTCTCGCAGGGGTTATTATTGTACCCCGCTATGTTTTGGGAGGAAACCGTCCCGATGGTTCTAGATACATTGCTCCAAGTGATATCATTTCGCTTGGATTTATTGGGTGTGGTAAACAGGGAGGAATACTCAGTAATTTTTTCTTATCGACAAACGAAATTAAGATTCGGGCGGTGAGTGAAGTTTATAAAGACAAAACAGAACAGATGCTTAACATCATAAAAAAGAATCAGGAAAAGTACCAGCAAGGTGGTAACTTGAATGATATTGGTGTTTATACAGATTTCAGAGAATTACTTTCCAGAAAAGATATTGATGCTGTTGTAATTGCAACACCCGATCATTGGCATGCAGCAATGGCGGTGAGAGCAGCCGAAGCCGGAAAAGATATCTATTGCGAAAAACCATTATCGCTTACAGTAAAAGAAGGAAGAGCAATGGTCAATGCCACTCGCAAAAACAATCGTATTTTTCAAACAGGAAGCATGCAGCGTTCGTGGCCTGAATTCAGACAGGCTGTAGAATTAGTGCGTAATGGTTATATCGGAGAAATAAAAAGTATTAAAGTAAATATTGGTGCTCCACCGATTGCATATAATTTAGCGGAGGAAGTTACGCCTGCCGGTTTAGATTGGAAGAAGTGGCTTGGACCAAATGAATTTAAACCTTTTAATTCTGAACTAGCTCCACCTATTACAAAAGATGTTTATCCAAATTGGAGACTTTACAAAGAATTTGGAGGCGGAATGGTTACAGATTGGGGTGCTCACATGTTTGATATCGCCCAATGGGCTTTAGATATGGATAACAGTGGCCCGACTGAAGTTTTTGCACCAGATGCGAATCATGCGTTCCTTACGTATAAGTATAAAAATAATGTTATCATGACTCATGAAAAATGGGAATGGAACAATGCTGTATTGTTTACAGGTACCGAAGGTGAAATACGCATAGGTCGAGGTAAACTCGAAACAACTCCTGCATCGTTAAAGTCGCAAATAATTGGTGATAATCAGAAGCATGTTTACAAAAGTGAAAATCATTATAAAGATTTTTTGAATGCCATGCGCACCCGTGTTAAACCAATTTGTGATGTAGAAACCGGTCATCGTACAGCTACTGTTTGTAATATTGGTAATATTGCGTATCAGTTGAAACGACCATTAAAATGGAGCCCAGAAAAAGAAAAATTCGATAATGATTCAGAAGCCAATGCCTTATTGGGACGACCTATGTCCAATGAATGGGGAATAAAACTATAAGCAAGGAGCTCGATTATTAATTTTTTGGAGCAGAAAGATTAGGTGTTTTCAGGAAGATGGGTCCCGCTTTACGTTGCAATCTTGTTTGCCGAACCCCGGCAAACAAGGATTTCCACTACAATCGGGGCTAAAGAGAGAGATTTAGCATTTTTTTCATCATTCCCAAAAGAAAAAAATAATCGAACTTATAATTTTTTTAATAATTTCTTCAATAACTTTTTGATTAAACTCAAAAATTACGCATTTGCTACAAATTGCACGATTTTTTTTTTAAATTAAAAAAATCTGCGATAATCTGCGTAGTCTGCGTGAAAAAAAATCTACCAAAGTCCAATGCTGATTCAGGATATGCTTGTTTCTTTTGTGGGCTCTTGTATTAAGCTTTAGAAATGTAAAAAAAATGGCTTAATTTTACACTAAAATAATTAAAACGTATAAAGAATGGATTGGATTGTTGCCAAAGAATTTGAAGATATAACCTATAAAAAATGCAATGGTGTTGCTCGAATTGCATTTAACAGACCTAATGTTCGCAACGCTTTTAGACCAAAAACGACTTCCGAATTGTACCAGGCTTTCTATGATGCCCAAGAAGATACTTCTATAGGTGTGGTTTTGCTTTCTGCCGAAGGACCTTCTTCTAAGGATGGAGTGTATTCTTTTTGTAGTGGCGGAGATCAAAATGCCCGTGGACACCAAGGTTATGTTGGTGAAGATGGTCAACATCGTTTGAATATCCTTGAGGTTCAACGATTAATCCGTTTCATGCCCAAAGTTGTTATTGCTGTAGTTCCGGGTTGGGCCGTTGGCGGAGGACATAGTTTACATGTTGTTTGTGATATGACTTTGGCGAGTAAAGAACACGCCATTTTTAAACAAACCGATGCCGATGTAACAAGTTTTGATGGAGGATACGGTTCTGCATATTTAGCCAAAATGGTTGGACAGAAAAAAGCGCGTGAAATTTTCTTTTTAGGGCGAAATTATTCGGCTCAGGAGGCTTACGAGATGGGAATGGTTAATGCGGTTATTCCACATGCAGAATTGGAAGAAACGGCCTATCAATGGGCTCAGGAAATTTTGGCTAAATCGCCAACATCTATCAAAATGTTGAAATTTGCAATGAATCTTACTGATGACGGCATGGTGGGACAACAAGTGTTTGCCGGCGAAGCAACTAGACTTGCTTATATGACCGAAGAAGCCAAAGAAGGCAGAAATGCATTCCTAGAAAAACGCAAGCCTAATTTTGAAAAAAAATGGTTGCCATAAAAACAGTTTAAAAGTTTCAGGTTCTAAGTTTTAAACTTGAAACCTGAAACTTGAAACAAAAAAATGATGGAAGATTTTACAAACGAGACTATCGATACTAATCAACTGCCAAAATACGAGGAAGTTGAATTCTCTGTTTTGCATCCTGATTATTGGAAAGTGATTCTGATAAGTCTTGCCGTGTTTTTTTTGATAATTGGAATAGGAGGGTGCACTTTACTGTATTTTAATAAAGAGCTAAATCCGTTTATTTTGGAACTCAGTATTCTTTATGTGGTTTTATTGTTACTCGTAATTTTCTTTTCGAGATTAAGTTTTAAGAAAAAAGGATTTGCATTTCGCAATCATGATGTATTATTTAGATACGGAATTATCGCCACAAATACACTCGTAATTCCTTATAACAGAGTACAGCATGTGTCTTTACATGAAGGATTGCTTTCTCGTTTTTTTGGGTTGGCAAAAATTGAAATCTTTACAGCCGGGGGGAGTTCCAGTGATATTATGATTCCTGGAATCGAAAAAGAACAGGCTGAAAAAATCAAACAATTGTTGATGGGGAAAATTCAAAAACAATTATAATGAGTGCCGATTTTAATCAGCCACAGCGACAATCTATTGTGGGGATTTTGGTAATGTTTTTTTATTCCCTTCAAGTATATGCCAAGGCTTTATGGCCTATTTTGGTTGTTTGGATTTTTAAATTCAATGAGATTAATAAAGTTTATTTACTGCTGGGAACTCTGGTTGTTTTTTTAATAATTGGAATAGTTTCCTATTTGAAATATCTCAATTTTACATTTTATATCGATAAAGAAAATAATGAGTTTATTATAACTGAAGGCGTTTTTAACAAAACAAAAACAGCTATTCAGTTATTTAAAATTCAGCAGGTAAATATCAATCAGTCATTTATTCAAAAATTGGTTGGTGTTTACGAATTGGCTGTAGATACCGCTGGCTCCAATAAAAATGAGGGGAACATCAAGGCGATTTCCCATGATTTGGCTTTGGATTTAAAAGCCCGTTTATTGGAAAATGAAAATAAAATGGCTTTGGGTTTTAATGAAGATAGCAATGTTTCCAATGCTATTTCAATTGAAAAAAGCGATGTAGAAGTTCCGTTTATGAAAATCAGTTTTTTGAGCTTGCTCAAAATTGGTATTACGTCCAATTATGTAAAAAGCTTTTTTGTCTTATTGGCTTTTTTTATTTCGGTTTATGATCATATCAAACAAATAACAGGAAAAGACGTTTTAGATGATCAAAAAATTGAGGATTATGTTGATGGAAGCCAAATTACAATAGCATTATTGATTTTGTTCATCGTTTTCTTTTTGACTGTAATCATTATTAATTTGGTCAAAACAATTTTTACTTATTTTGATTATAAAATTTCGAGGCAAAAGGGTTCTTTATTAATGTCTTATGGTTTGTTGAATACTAAAAGTACTATTATAAAACCAGAGAAAGTCCAAATTACAAGTGTCACACAGAATTTTTTTCAAAAGAAAATGGATGTTTTGCATTTAAAAATAAAGCAGGCTACCGGAGGTGAAAAAGAAAACCAAAAACAGCATATTGAAATTCCGGGTTGCAATAAATGTGAAAAAGACACAATTCTGAAACTTTTATTTCAAAAAATTCCCGAAAAAGGAGTGATGTTAAAACCTAATTTCAGAAAACTCGGATTTTCCGTTTTTTTAACCATTGGATTACCTTTGTTGGGATTTTATTTTGTCAGGGATTTTATATTGGAACAATTCCCTACAATTGATTATTTGGTTTTATTGTATGTTGTTTTTGCAGGAATTATTCAATTTTTCATATTCAAAAACAACCGCCTTTACATCAATAATGACTTTATAATCCTGCAAAGTGGCGCGTGGGACATAACCAACAAAATTATTTTACCCAATAAAATTCAGGCGATTACAACTTCACAATTGTTTTGGCACAAAAATATCAATATTGGCTCCTTAACTTTGCATACCGCAGGTGGGGATATTAGCTTTCAATTGGGTAATTTTACAGCAATAAAACAATATGTCAACCTTTGGTTGTACGAAATGGAAACTTCCGATAGTAATTGGATGTAAATAATTGTTTCAAGTCTCAGGTTTCAAGTTTAAAGCCTGAAACATGAAACTTTAAACTTTAAACAAAAAAACATGAAACACTGGATTGAAGCAGCAAGATTAAGAACATTACCATTATCCGTTTCGGGAATTATAGTAGGAAGTATGTATGCATTGGCAAACCCTACCAACGAAATATTGACACCAACAGACGTTTTTAATTGGGAAATATTTGCTTTTGCGTTATTAACGACTTTGGGCTTGCAGGTACTTTCAAATTTCGCAAATGATTACGGCGATGGGATCAAAGGAACGGATAACGAAGATAGAGTAGGACCAAAACGGGCCATTCAAAGTGGAGTAATTACGCCACAAGCCATGAAAAAAGCTCTGGTAATTACTTCAATATTAACTCTGGCTTCTGCAATATTCCTTATTTATGTAGCTTTTGGAGAAAGCAATCTTGTGTATTCCTTGTTCTATTTGGCGTTGGGAATTATGGCAATCGCTTCGGCAATTCGGTATACAGTTGGAACTTCTGCATACGGGTATCGTGGATATGGCGATATTTTTGTTTTCGGATTTTTCGGATTGGTAAGTACTTTGGGAGTTAATTTTTTGTATTCAAAACAATTGGATTTTGTGCTTGTTTTGCCAGCAATCGCCATTGGATTATTGAGTGTTGGAGTTTTGAATTTGAACAACATGCGTGATCAGGCTTCGGATGCCAAATCAGGGAAGAATACAGTCGTGGTAAAAATTGGCGCCGATGCAGCCAAAAAATATCATTATTTCCTAATTATTTCAGCTATGGTTGCTGTGATTGTTTTTGCCATATTGAGTGATTTTCGTTTTGATCAATATTTGTTTTTATTGGCATATATTCCGTTGACAAAACATTTAGTAACGGTTTCTAAAAATCAAGATCCCAAATTGCTTGATCCCGAATTAAAGAAAGTGGCATTGAGCACATTTTTACTTTCGATATTATTGTCTATATGCATGATTTCATTGATTTCAGACATTTTTGTGAATGTTTTCCTTGGGGGAAGGTAAAGTCAAACGTAATTGAAATATCAAAGTTCTATAGAAATATTTTTTTTTGTTTTTTTATAACTTTTAAAACTTAAGCTAAAATGAAAATAACATTCTACGGCCATTCTTCTTTGGGAATAGAAGTCAGTGGTAAAAGCATATTGGTCGATCCCTATATTTCGGCCAATCCAAAAGCGTCTCACATTGATATTAATACGCTTAAAGCCGATTTTATTCTGTTGACGCATGCTCACGGCGATCATGTTGTCGATGTTGAAACCATTGCCAAAAGTACCGGAGCCTTAATTGTTTCCAATTATGAAATTGCAACTTACTATGGAAACAAAGGATTTCAATCGCATCCTATGAATCATGGAGGTAGTTGGGATTTTGACTTTGGGAAATTGAAATATGTAAGCTCCATTCACTCGAGTTCTTTTCCAGACGGCACTTACGGAGGAAATCCCGGTGGTTTTGTGATAGAAGGCGAACACAAAAACATTTACATTGCTGGAGATACCGCTCTTACAATGGATATGAAACTCATCCCGATGCGAACCAAGTTGGATTTAGCTATTTTTCCAATCGGGGGTAATTTTACTATGGATGTGGATGATGCTATAATCGCTTCTGATTTTGTTGAATGCGATAAGATTTTAGGATGTCACTACGACACATTTGGTTACATCGAAATCAATCACGAACAAGCCATAAAGAAATTTTTTGATAAAGGAAAAGATTTAATGTTACTTGAAATAGGTAGTTTCATCGAATTATAACGATAATAATTTGGAGCTTAATCCAGCTGTCCACTATATCTGTTGTCCTGAACCCCAGGACAACAGGATGCCGTTTCCATCTGGGCTAGGGCTTTCCATGTTTCAAGACAATTTGTTTTAAAATCATATTAATTTTTCAATAATGACCAAAAGGCTTTTTTTATTTATTACATTTCTTTTTACTTCGCTCGTTTTCTCACAACAAGATGGTTATTGGGACAAAAACAGGTCTACAACAAAAGAAATTATAGTTTCAGCAAGAGATCGAATTGTTGTAAAAACAGAAGATTTGCCAATAGGAACTACTGAAGTAGTATATAGAATTACGCTGCTGGATGAAAACCAACAACTTGCAAGCAGTTTGGTTTCGGTTCTAAAATCAATTCCGGATCCAACTGGAATCAGTCAGGGGTCTGCAGGAGCAGTTTTTGTTTTGTCAAAAATATCCGGTGACGACAAATGTAAATACGCAATTTTTTCAACTGAAAATTTAGCTTCAGAGTACAAGGATTCTGGCGAAACAAAAGGATCTTGTGTGGTTCAGGATGAGCCTGTTAGTAAAGATGCCAAGCGTCTTTCTGTAGACAAATCAAGTTGTCTTAATGGAAATTCGTCTGCTTTATGGTTTGGTTTTGAAAGCAAAAACTGGATTATGAAGCAAAAAATCGTTTTGGAAGTCGTTCCCTGGGTTGATAATAAATTAAGTCGTGGATGGAGCATCGAAAATAGAAAAGCGATTATTGACCAATGCAAAACATCTACGATGGCTCAAAAAATGACTAACTCAGATATTTTTTGTGTATGTGTGTTGGAAAAAATTCAAGCCAAATATAAATTCCAGGAATTTCAAAAGCTGTTGGCGATAGAGCGTTCCAAGGTTTTTAAAGATGCTGGTGATAGTTGTTTTGGTGAAACAAGCGTTCCGAGCTCAGTTTATAGTGACCTGCGTAAAGAAGCCTCACTTTTGATGAAAAAGGGTAAATACGGTGAGGCAATTAGCAAATTGGCTGTAATTATAAATGACGGCAAAGCCACTATTTCGGATTATAACTCAATTGGGAGCAGTTATTTATTGACCAAACAATATGGTAAAGCCTTAAGGTATTTGAAAGATGGCGAAAAACTAGATAATACGGAGTTGTTGGTTCAACTGAATTTAGCACACGCTTATTTACTGAGCGATAATTATAAAGAAGCCAAAAAAATCTATAAAAAATATCAAAATCAAAACGTAACGGATTCTTTAAGTTGGGTTCAAAAAACCGAACAGGATTTTAAAGATTTCCAAAAAGTTGGAATTCAAAATGAAGATTTTCAGCGAGTTTTGAAGTTATTAAAAGAATAGTTGATTGTTTTCAATTTGGTGATTTTTGTCATTCCGAGGAACGAGGAATCACACAAGTTGTTCTCATTATGTGATTCCTCGTTCCTCGGAATGACAAACTAGATGACTTTTTTAAATCTAAATAGTATGCAAGCAACCTATCACAAATATATCCTAAACTTCAAACGCCCATCCGGTACTTCCCGTGGTGTTATGACCGAAAAAGAAACCTGGTTTATCGTTTTGGAACAAAACGGTAAAAAGGGAATAGGCGAATGCGGAATCCTAAGAGGTTTAAGTATTGATGACCGTCTCGATTATGAAGAAAAATTACAATGGGTTTGCGCAAATATTCGTCTTGGGAAAGATCAACTTTGGGAAAAATTATTGGAATTTCCTTCAATTCAGTTTGGAATCGAAATGGCTTTTTTGTCTTTGGCTAGCAAAACTCCTTTTTTGCTTTTTCCTTCCGAGTTCACAAACGGAACAAAATCAATCGAAATAAATGGATTGGTTTGGATGGGAAATGAGGCTTTTATGAAGCAACAAATTGAGGAGAAATTAGCGGGTGGTTTCCGATGCGTAAAACTCAAAATTGGCGCTATAGATTTTGATAAAGAACTGCAATTATTGCGCTTTATTAGGCAACATTTTACTCCCGAACAAGTCGAAATAAGAGTCGATGCAAACGGTGCTTTTGATTTAAATGAAGCTTTATATAAATTACATCAACTATCTGAATTTAAATTACATAGCATTGAGCAGCCTATTAAAAAAAATCAACCTGACAGTATGTCAGAGTTATGTAAAACGACTCCTTTTCCTATTGCCTTGGATGAAGAATTGATAGGGGTGTTTACACTCAAAGAGAAAGAAGAATTGTTGCTTAAAATCAAGCCACAATACGTCATTTTGAAGCCAAGTTTTGTGGGTGGATTTCGAGGTACTCAAGAGTGGATTTCCTTAGCTGAAAAACACAATATTGGTTGGTGGATTACTTCGGCCTTAGAAAGTAATATCGGGTTGAATGCGATTTCGCAGTGGACTTTTACACTCAATAATCCAATGCCTCAAGGATTAGGAACTGGTGCTTTATATACCAATAATTTTGATTGCCCTTTGCTTGTTTCAAAAGGGCAGTTGTGGTACAGCAAGGAGCTGAAATGGGATTTTGATATTGATAATTTTTGATTTTCTGACCTAATATGAAAAAGGCTCGAAACGCATCAATCGTTTCGAGCCTTTTTTTGGAAATAATTATATGAATTAATAAGGTAAAACTTTTTCGTTTTTCACTTCTTCTAATAGTTCTGCTACAGCTAGGTAAAATGCGCTACTTCCGCAAACAACACCAATTGCACCTGCAACTGGAGCTAAGGCTTCAATTCCAGAAATTTTTTCAATTGCAAGAACGAAAAATAAAACAGTCAATGATAAAAATACAAATTGCTGTACTTTGCTACCACCCCAGGTTCCCCACCACATAAATGCGGTAAAAATCCCCCAAAGTATTAAGTAACAGCCGAAAAATGGAGCTGGAGTAGTTCCCGCCATTTCAAATCCGGTATTTGGAAAAAGCCAGATTCCAACTAAAGTAAGCCAAAAGAAACCATAAGAGGTAAAAGCTGTTCCAGCAAAAGTTTTTCCGTTTTTGTATGATAATATTCCGGCTATAATTTGTGCGATCCCTCCGTAAAATATCCCCATTGATATAATAACGCCGCTAACGGGGAAAAATCCCAAATTGTGAATGTTTAATAAAATTGTTGTCATCCCAAAGCCCAAAAGCCCTAAAGGTGCCGGATTTGCTGTTTTGTTTTCCATTTTTTTTCTTTTTTTGTTAGTGTTAGTAAATGTTTTTAGTTTACCATGGTTAAAGCGGTAAAGTTGTAAAAATAACATTTATTCTGACATGATAACTATCATGAATAATTGATTTTTTAGGCATTCAAATCCAAGCCAAAAGTTGTTCGTAATAATTCAATATTTGGATTTAGTTCCAAAAGACGGTTGTAGCGATCTTGGTCGGTAAAAGTTCTTCGGATTTCGATACTTTCGTTTACGGTTACCTCAATGGTGATATCGTGATTGTGCAAATGTCCACGTAAATGTCCCAAAAGACCAATCATTTCACTTTCAAAATCTAATTTGGATCCTTCATTGGGTAATTCAAAAGAGATTTTTGTACCGTTTAGTTTTGGATCGTTAATTAAGAGTAAGGATTCCATTATTTTGTATCCTTTGCTTCCCAGGCGTTGGGCGTATTTTGTCCATTGCAAAAGCATTTCGGTTTCCGTAAAGGCTTCGGTAGGCAAAACGCTGTTGTCTTCTTTTACGAACCCTTTTATATTTTCTTCTAAAGATTTTTTGGCTCGAATACTGGAAAGTGACAAAGCCGAAAATTTAGGTTCGTTGCTTGGAGTACTTGGAGGGACAGAATTTTGGATTTGCGGTTTTTCCTCAGGAACTACATTTGTTTGGGAAACTTCTGGCTTTTGAATATTTACATTGTCATTGTCATTGCTATTGCCATTGACATTAATATTGTTGTTTTCTTTTTTGGCTACTTCAACAATAGAATAATCGTTTCTTCGGAAATAAGTAGGAGGAATTATAAATTGGTCAACTTTTTTTTTTCTCCATCAAAAGTGATAGAGGCAAGTTGCATCAGGCAAAGTTCGATAAGTAATCTTTGGTTTTGGCTGGATTTGTATTTCAAATCACAATCATTTGTGATGTCGATTCCTTTTAATAAAAAATCCTGATTGCATTTTTGCGCCTGAATGCCATACATTTTTTGTGCTTGTTCACCAACTTCCAATAATACGAGTGTCGCAGGAGTTTTGCAAACCAATAAATCTCTGAAATGAGTGGCTAGTCCCGAAACAAAATGATGACTATCAAAGCCTTTGGATAAAATATCATTGAAAGCCAATAATAAATCTGGGATTTTATTTTCCAAAATTAAATCCGTAACGGAAATATAGGTTTCGTAATCCAAAACATTCAAATTTTCGGTTACGGCCTGACGGGTTAAGTTGTTTCCGCAGAAAGAAACTACTCGGTCAAAAATAGATAAAGCATCACGCATTGCACCATCCGCTTTTTGAGCGATAATATGCAAAGCATCATCTTCAAAAGAAACGCCCTGGCTTGAGGCTACATCGGCAAGATGTTCTTTTGCATCTTTTACGGTAATTCTTTTGAAATCAAAAATCTGACAACGTGATAAAATCGTTGGGATGATTTTGTGTTTTTCAGTGGTAGCCAAAATGAAAATGGCGTGTTTTGGCGGTTCTTCCAATGTTTTCAAAAAAGCATTGAAAGCGGCTGATGACAACATGTGCACCTCGTCAATGATATATACTTTATATTGCCCGGTTTGTGGTGGAATACGAACTTGGTCAATCAAATTTCGGATGTCATCAACAGAATTGTTGGAAGCGGCATCTAGTTCAAATACATTGAATGCAAAATCTTCGTTGGGATCATCATATCCTGGCTGATTTATTTTTCGTGCCAAAATACGGGCACAGGTTGTTTTGCCTACACCACGTGGCCCTGTAAACAAAAGTGCCGAAGCTAAGTGGTTGTTTTCTATAGCGTTGAGCAGCGTGTTGGTAATCGCTTTTTGTCCCACAACATCTTTAAATGTTTGCGGACGATATTTACGTGCCGATACTACAAATTGTTCCATGTATTTATTTATTCGAAAGCAAATATAGAACTTGAAAAATCAAAAAGCAATTAATTTTTTCAAGGTTTTGTTTTCTTTAAAAATTGATTTGAATTCGATTTTAAGAGAATATTTGTGTATTTTCACTTTGAATTTGAAATTCAATACTTTAAAATAGTTTCTTCAATGAATTCTACTAAAGCGATTGTCATTATTGGAGGAGGATTGGCCGGCTTAACTTCGGCGATACATTTGTCTAAAATTGGGTTGAAAGTTGTTTTAATTGAAAAAAATGAGTACCCAAAGCATAAGGTTTGTGGTGAATATATCTCCAATGAAATACTACCATATCTCAATTGGCTTTCGGTTGATTTGTCTCAATTAAATCCCACACAGATTACAAAATTAGAATTTTCGAATGCAGATGGTGAATTGATAAGTTGTGATTTGCCACTTGGCGGATTCGGTTTGAGTAGGTTTGCTCTGGATGCTTTTTTGTTTGAAAAAGTTGTCGAAAATGGTTGTGAAATCGTTCAGGATCAAGTCGATAATGTTGTTTTTGAAAACAATATTTTTACTGTTTCAACATCTAATAACAGGATTTTTACTTCCGAAATTGTTATTGGTGCTTTTGGTAAACGATCCAATATTGATTTAAAATTAAATAGGAGATTTAGCAGAAAAAAATCGCATTGGCTTGCTGTAAAAGCACACTATTTGGTCGATTTTTCTAATGAAGTGGTGGGTTTGCATAATTTTGAAGGAGGATATTGTGGAGTCTCAAAAGTTGAGAATAACAGTGTGAATATTTGTTATTTGGCGAATTATGAAACTTTTAAAAAATATAAAAACATTGAAGAATATCAAGATCAAGTTTTAATCAAAAATCCACATTTGAAATTAATTTTTGAGAAAGCAAAAATGGTCTTTGATTCCCCGTTGACGATCAGTCAGGTTTCATTTGATAAAAAAGAAACAGTAGAAAACCATATTCTGATGATTGGTGATTCGGCAGGTTTAATTCATCCTTTATGTGGCAACGGAATGGCGATGGCTATTCACAGTGCTAAAATTGTTTCGGAATTGATAAGTGATTTTTATGTCGGAAAAATAAAGTCCCTGGAAGAATTAGAACAAAAGTATATTGAAGAATGGAGAGTTAATTTTGATAAAAGGATAAGAATTGGTCGTGTTTTGGCTTTTTTAATGCAAAAAAACACGTTTTCTGTGTTTTTTATAAAAATTTTGATTAAATTACCCTTTTTAATACCAATTATAATAAAGCAGACACATGGAAAGCCTATTTCTGTGAAATAACCTAAGAGAGGGATAGTTATTTTGATTTTATTCAAAAAAAAAGAATTGAATTTTTAATAATCAAAAAGTGCTTGTAGATACCAAACATAGGATAGATAGTCCTGAAATAATGGATGATTTTGAATTAAAAGGCGTTGTCCTGTTACAGGCATTGGATAAAATCGCGAAGATTAATCAGTTTTTGGGTGGAAATAGATTGACTAGGAGAGGAGTTGAAAAGTTACTCGAAAAGGAACCTGTTTCAAATCGAATTACAATTTTGGACGTAGGCTGTGGCAATGGAGATATGTTGCGGAGATTGGCAGATTTTGGTTTTCAAAATAAATTAAATCTAGAATTGACCGGAATTGATGCCAATGCGTTTACTGTAAATTACGCTGTTGATTTGTCAAAAAAATATACCAATATTAGTTATCGTTGTGAAGATGTTTTAAGTCAATCTTTTTGTGAATTAAAGTTTGATATTATCCTTTGTACGTTGACTTTACATCATTTTAAAAATCAAGAAATTATTAAATTATTGACGTTATTTGATAAGAATTCCAAACTTGGTTTTGTGATAAATGATTTGCATCGAAATGCGGTTGCTTATCGATTGTTTCAGTTGCTTTGTTTTGTTTTTAGGCTAAATGAAATGTCGCGAAAAGATGGTTTGATTTCGATATTGAGAGGATTCAAAAAGGAAGAATTGATTGCTTTTTCGGAACGGCTTAATTTTAAGAAATACAGTATTCATTGGAAATGGGCTTTCCGTTACCAATGGATTGTGCAAAAATAAAATGTTTTTTAGTTTTAGAATAAAACCCCAAAATCTAAATTAATGAGCGTAAAAATAAAATGTGTTGCCAAAGAATTACCCTCGTTTTCAAAAACTACAGAGGAAATTATTCCTTTTTTGGATATTTGGCTGAAAGGTCAGGAAGAGCGTTTTATTCGAAAAGTAAAAAAAATATTTGAAGGAGCCGGAGTCGATAAACGGTATTCTATAATGAGTCCAATAGATGTTTTTGAAAAAACTTCTTTTGAAGAAAAAAACAACATTTATTGTAAAGAGGTTGTCAATTTGGGAGAAAAAGTCCTTAGTAAAGCTTTGAAAAAAGCGCAATGGCTTCCTGAAGATTTGGATTATATCATCACTGTGAGCTGTACAGGGATAATGATTCCCTCGCTTGATGCTTATCTGATAAACAGTTTGAAATTGAGACCGGATATTGTTCGGTTGCCGGTTACTGAAATGGGTTGTGCTGCCGGGATTTCAGGGATTATTTATGCTAAAAAATTTCTTCAAGCAAATCCGGGTAAAAGGGCGGCCGTTATTGCTGTTGAAAGCCCTACAGCAACATTTCAATTAGATGATTTTTCGATGGCAAATATTGTGAGTGCGGCGATTTTTGGAGATGGTGCGGCCTGTGTTTTGCTTTCTTCTGTTGAAGAGGAGGAAGGACCGGAAATAATAGCTGAAGAAATGTATCATTTTTATGATAATATTCACATGATGGGATTCAATCTTACGAATTCTGGCTTACAGATGATTTTGGATGTTGATGTGCCCGAAACGATTGCTTCTCATTTTGGCGATATTATTCATCCATTTCTAAAAAAAAATAATTTAAAAATAGGGGATATTGACCATTTAATTTTTCATCCTGGAGGGAAAAAAATTGTTCAAATCGTAGAAGATCTTTTTTCAGATTATGGAAAAGATATAAACGATACGAAGGAAGTTTTGAAATTGTACGGAAATATGTCAAGCGCAACTGTGCTGTATGTCTTGGAACGTTTTATGGATAAAAATCCAAAAAAAGGAACTAAAGGGTTAATGCTGAGTTTTGGACCTGGGTTTTCGGCTCAAAGGGTGTTGTTGCAGTTTTAGGATTTTAAAAAGTTAGCCACAAATTACACTAATTGTCACTAATTTTTTTTATAAATAAAAATTGAATTACGCGAATTTTATCAGTTTTTGTGATTCGTGTAATTAAAACGAAATATAATTTGTGACAATTAGTGTAATTTGTGGCGAACTAGAATATGAACAATAATTGAATGGAAAAAAAAGAAATAATTTCAAAATTACCGTATTGCAAACCTTTTTTGTTTGTCGATGAAATCATTAAAATCGATGAAGATGGAGTAGAAGGGGAGTACACTTTTGATGAAAATCTGGATTTTTATAAAGGGCATTTTAAAGAAAAACCGATTACCCCAGGTGTGATTTTAACAGAAGTTATGGCTCAGATTGGAGTAGTTTGTTTGGGGATTTTTTTACTAAATGAAAACTTTAATTCAAATATTTCAATTGCTTTAACATCAACTAATATTGAGTTTTTAAAACCCGTATTCCCGAATGAAAAAGTAGTTGTTGTTTCTAAAAAAATATATTTCAGATTTGGAAAACTAAAATGTGAAGTTAGTATGAAAAACCAAAAGAATGAAATTGTTTGTAGCGGAACAATTTCTGGGATGATTGCTTAATAATGTAATTATAAATGAAGAACCGCGTTGTAATAACTGGCATGGGTATAGTTGCTCCAAATGGGGTTGGACTTGATGCATTTTTACATTCGGTAAAAAACGGAATTTCGGGAATTAGGCATTTTGAGGAATTGGAAAAATTGAAATTTTCCTGTCAGATTGCCGGAAAGTCTGAGGTTTCATCGGAATTGGCTTTGAATTATTTTTCGGAATTAGAGCTTAAAAATTTTAATTCAACAGGTATTTTATACGGTGTAATTGCGGGAATTGATGCGTGGAAAGATGCTGGTTTGTCAATCGAAAAATCTGGTGAACCCGATTGGGAAAGCGGAACTATTTTTGGTTCAGGAACTTCGGGGATTGATAAATTTCGGGAGAGCATTTATAAAATTGACGAAATGAAAGTCAGAAGTTTAAGTAGCTCCACAGTAATTCAAACAATGAATAGCGGAGTAAGTGCTTATCTGGCGGGAAAATTAGGTTTAGGAAATCAGGTAAGTACCAATTCCTCAGCCTGTACAACTGGAACAGAAAGCATTCTTATGGCTTATGATCGAATACAATCTGGTCAGGCGAAGAGGGTTTTGGCGGGAAGCACCAGTGATTCCGGGCCGTATATTTGGGGAGGATTTGATGCTATGAGAGTTTGTACTTCAAGTTATAATGCTTCGCCAGAATTAGGGTCAAGACCAATGTCTGCAACGGCTTCTGGCTTTGTGCCAGCGAGTGGAGCCGGCGCTATGGTTTTGGAAGATTTGGAAACGGCATTGGCAAGAGGAGCAAAGATATATGCCGAAGTTTTGGGAGGTAATTTAAACTCCGGAGGACAAAGAGGGTTAGGTACATTAACTGCGCCAAACCCTGTGGCTGTTCAAAAATGCATTCAAAATGCGATAAAAAACGCTGGAATCCTTCCTGAAGATGTTGATGCTATTAATGGGCATCTTACAGCAACTTCCAAGGATAGTCTTGAGGTTCTGAATTGGAGTTTGGCATTAAATAGAAATGGAAAAGATTTTCCTTATATAAATTCGTTAAAATCAACTGTCGGGCATTGTTTGTCGGCAGCCGGGAGTGTAGAAAGTGTGGCGAGTGTTTTGCAATTGTATCACGGATTTGTTTTTCCGAATCGAAATTGCGAGGATCTTCATCCGGAAATTGCTGATATTGTGGATGTGTCAAGAATTCCGCTTAAAATGATTGAAAAAGATTTGAAAATTATTTTGAAAGCCAGTTTTGGATTTGGGGATGTAAATGGTTGTGTGGTTTTTAAAAAAATGGAAGCATAGTAATTGAGCATTTTTATTAATTTAAAAAAAAAGTTTTATGGACAGAGAGGATACATTAGAACTACTAAAGAGTATTGTTAAGCCCTATATTCAAGATCAAGAGGCTTTTGATGCTATTTCTGAAGAGACGGATCTCGTGAATGATTTGAAGATAAACTCGGCAAATTTGGTTGATGTTGTATTGGATATAGAAGAAAAATTTGATATTTTAATTGATAATGAAGCAATGAAAAAAATGGTTACAGTAAAATCAACAATTGGAATCATTGAGGATGAATTGGTAAAAAGATGATAGGAAATGATATAGTTGTGATAGGAAATGATATAGTTGATCTTGATTTGGCTCAGAGTGAGAGTAATTGGCAAAGGAAAGGTTTTCTAGATAAAATTTTTTCTCAAGATGAAAAACGGCTCATTCTTACTAATTCCAATCCTGAACTCATGGTTTGGAATTTATGGAGCAGGAAGGAGGCTGCTTATAAAATTTACAATCGGATTACAGGAATAAGGGAATATTTTCCGTTGGGATTGTGTTGTAATTATGAGAATAATCAATCGGGAACTGTTTCTATCGAAGGATTTGTTTTTTATACAAAAACGCAAATTGAAAAAGACTACGTTTATACAATAGCGGTTTCCGAAGTTTCAATTTGGAATAAAATAAAAGTTTTGAATTCTTTGGAAAGTATAAAAAAAGAAAACGGAATCCCTTATATTTTGAATAATTTTTCAAATACAATTAATCCCGTTTCTATTACGCATCACGGCCGTTTTCTTAGAGTGATAACCTGTGAATAATGATTTTTTATTTGATTCCTAGTCGTTTTTTTAATTTTAAAAATAATAAAGCGATAGTGTAAGCATCTTCAGAAGGTGAATTTCTATAGGTTTTGGGTAGTTTAAAAATATCAGATAATTCATCAAGAGAAAATTGCTTGTCATTGATGTCTACAAGTTTTCGGTACATTACATCAATATCTAGTGCTTCATTTTTCAATCGACCGCAATCCAATCGGGCGAGAGCACTGTTGATCATGTCAACGTCAAAATCTACATGGTGACCAATTAAAACAGCATTTCCGATATATTCTATAAACAAACGAATAGCTTCTGGTTCACTTAATTTTTTCATTTTGCTTTCCAAAATAAATTCATTTGAAAGTCCGTTGTCATGAAAATATTTATACTGCAATAAAACAGATTCAAAGCTATCACCAATAAGTATTTTGTTGTCAACTATGGCGAAAGAGCCAATAGATAAAATAATGTCATGATCAGGATTTAGTCCTGAGGTTTCTGTAGTGAACACGACATATCTGTTTGATTTTTGTTCAAACTTAGAAAGGTAAGTTTTCCAGAAATCAGGATATTCTTTGTTGATATTTTTGAGCCAATCCAGCATTATTATGAAAATTGTGTTAGTTTAAAATTAGTTTTAATCAATTCTTCCAGTTCTTTCATTGGAGCCAAGGCATTTTTTAACTTTTCTTTATCCAGTTTGGTTAGTTCACTCATATTTATGTACTGACCTGAATTTTCATTTTTAAGGCCTTCGTTTACTCTGAATTTTGAAATGACCAAAAATGCTTCAGCGCAATTTATATATACGTCAGAATTTTTGGAATCAATTATAGCTAATTGTTTGAAACGTAGGTAGGTATTGTTTAATCCTTTTATTTTGAAATGCAAAGCAAACAATCTGGCCCCGTCTATTAAAGGCATTAAAGCTCTCGTTTTTATATCAAATTTATTCTTGTTTGGACCTTCTTCTTCTAACGCAAATTTTTTGAAAAAGGTAAGTGGCGAATTTTTTCTTAAAGCATCATTACCTAAAAAATCAAAAAATAAGGAGTTGTTTTCTAAGTCTTTTTGAATGACATTTTCAATAGCTTCAAATATCTTTTTTTCTCCAAAAACGAGATCCAAATCAAAGAAAATACTGCTAAGGTCATTGCTGTTTTCTCCTGGAGTATTCATCCAACTATCGTATTGTTTTACCCAGTCGGTCAGTGATTTACACCAAAGCATATTACTGGCCATATGCCCGTTTGGACATAATTCATAACCTACTTTTTCTAATGTTGCAGTTGTTCTTTTTCCCAACTTTAGAAAATAATCCCTTACGTCCCTGTATTTGTCGGGAGATACATCTTCAAATATTAATATGCTGTCTTGATCGGTCAATAATAGTTGTTCTTTTCTGCCTTGGCTTCCTATGCTTAACCATGCAAACCGTACAGGAGGAGAGCCCAAATCCAGAATAGACAATTCAACGGCACGTTTTAAAATAGCCGAATTTATTTCGCTTGCGATATTGTTAATATTAGATAGCGGAATATTTTTGTAAATAGAATTTTGGATTAATTCAGTCAATCGATCTCTAAGAAGTTTTAAGTCTTTGGGAGTCGATGATCTTTTGATTTCCTTGATTAAAACGCCTGGATTATTTGCTTGGGCAATAATTAGGTCATGTTCTGAAATTATTCCTTTTACAGGAGATTTATCCGTCCCGTCTGAAGTTACGCATAGATGAGTTACACTGTTTCTTAGCATCAAAAGCTGTGCTTCGGCCAAAGAAACATTTTCAATTACGGTTACTACAGGCGACGACATAATGGATTTAACAGCAACCGTTAACGGAAACAAACCAGTGGCTATTTTAGAACACAAATCGGTATGGGTAAGTATTCCGATAGGCAATTGATTATCACAAATCACTGCGCTTGTACTAAGATTTTCAGTCATTCGCAGGGCGATATCTTTGGCAGTGTCATTAATTGTTGCTATAAGTGGTTGTCTATTGTAGGAAAGCGACTGAAAATACTGCATTTCAGACTTTTGATCAATATAAACCATATTATCACTAACCAATTTACCTTTTAGATTTTCTTTGTCTTTTGGATTCCATGTATTGGTTGCAAAACTTTCCAAAAGAAAATTTAAAACATTCGGATTATTGGCAACAAATGGTCTGAAAGTAGCAATAGGAATCGCATAAACAATACTTTCTTCACGGGCTTTTGCCGTCATCATGTAATTGTTTTTGGCAAAAAAAGGTCTTAATCCCAATATATCACCTGCATGACATTTGTTTAAGAGCGTTTCTTCGGCATCTGCAATAACCGATAAATGAATTATACCAGATGCAACCACATAAAAACAATCATGTAGTTTGTCGTCTATTTGAAATAAAATTTCGTGTTTTTCGAGATTCAAAACTCGAATATTTGTTGCAATAGCCGATAGTTCCTGAAAAGTCAAGTTATCAAATGGCGGGTATTCTTTCAAAAAATCTGCTATATTTTCAGCAATTGTATTCATAGATTGTTAGTAAGGTAAGGCTTGTAAAAATAATAAAAATAGATTTTAAAAGTAGTTCTCCGAAAACTAATTTTAACTAATTACAAGATAGTTAAAATTTTCATAAAATACTAGTTCCTAGGAGAGTATTAAACGTAATTATTTAATTTTATTGCTATATAAACAAACAAACTATGAAAATTTTAAAAATCTCTTTACTAGTATTATTCTCGTTTTTTGCAATTTCATTTGTAAATGCTCAAGAAAAACCTAAAAGCCCGCCAGAAAAAGCCACAGGGACAATTAATGGTGCCACAATTCAGATTAATTATTGCAGTCCTTCTGTAAAAGGACGCAAAATTTGGGGTGAATTAGTGCCATTTGACAAAGTTTGGAGAGCTGGAGCCAACGAAGCTACTACATTTGAAACCGATAAAGATCTCACAATTGAAGGTTCTAAATTGCCCGCCGGAAAATATTCATTTTTTGTAATTCCGAATGAAAAGCAATGTATTCTTGTATTTAATAAAGAAGCCAAACAATGGGGCGCTTATAAATACAATGAAAAAGAAGATCAGTTGCGTGTAACTGTAAAACCAAAAGTTGCCAAAACGAGTGCTGAACAACTTGTTTACGTAATAAATGCCAAAGACGTTGTTTTAAGTTGGGACAATTGGGATATTGGTTTTAAAGTAAAATAATTTTTAAATGATATTCTATAAAAATCATCGTCATACTGGCGATGATTTTTTTTAACTAAATAAAAAGAAGGGTAGTGTTCATTTTTTTTTGAAAAAATAAATCTAGACAAATCCTGAGAAGAATTGCAATAAATTATTATGAATAGAGGGTTTTAAATAATTATATTTTACATAATATAAATTATAGTTCAAATTAAAATATTTGTGTTTTGCTCAAAAAAGAGCATGATTTGCTGAATATCCGTATTCTGGTAAAAAAAATATTCCACATTCCAAATCATTATATTTTCTTGTACTTGGCAAAAATTGCAAATGATTCAAAACGTATTTCAACTTTAAGGTGATCAAAATTCTCGTTGTTTTTATTGACAACAAATATTTTTAATTTATTGCATTCTCCAGCAGTATCAAAATCATTTTGATAACAGTTTAAGTTTGACTGATCGAAATTTCCTCAAATATTAATTTTCAACAAAGAATCATGGCTTTTTTATAAAAACGGATTTGCCATTTACCATCATATCAACTTGTCCTGAATTTTCATTAAAAGTCGTTCTGACATATTTTCCTTTAAAAAGAACAACTGCACCGTAAACTTTTCCATTTTTAGTTGATTCAAAACTAAATATCAGTCTTTTATTGTCTGGGCTTATGCTTACTTCATATTTGGAAAATTCCGTGCCTTTTATGGCAAATTCTTGTTTTGTATCAATAATATTTTCATCCACATAAAAATTGACAACTTTTTCGCTTAAGCTAATGTCAGGATAATATTCATTAACTTTTTTCAGCAATTCGTATTGTGCCGGACTTGCAGTCTCAATCTTAGAAGTGATATTTTGTGAAAATGCAACAATCGAAAACATAAGTGCTAGTATTAAAATGAACTTTTTCATAACGTTGATTTTTAAATTAGTAAAAGAAATACTTTATTTCTTAAGCAATTTACGGATATTTTTTATGAAATGAGTTTTAATTAATTCATTTTTAAGTATTTATATTTTGTTTGATTCTAATTAATCTAAGAATTCAATATTGCTTTATGCTCAAAATTATTATTTCGACGAAGGAGAAATCTAAACAAGTAGCTCCGCAATCATAAGTTCCAATCTTTATCGATTGAGTAAATGAGATTTCTCCTTCGTCGAAATGACAAAATTGGGTGTAGGTTGGTATGCGGAATGTATTATCTTATTTACAAATCCCCTTTCGTTCTTTTCTCCGGTCTTATAATCATGCGTAACGATTGATCTTTGGAGAAATAGGCAATCATCCAATGGTAAAAAGTATTGATTCGGTTGCGGTAGGTTATCAATGACATTAGGTGAACGAATAACCAAATCATCCAAGCCATAAAGCCTCTGAAATGCATTTTTGGGGTTGGTAAATCGACAACGGCTTTGTTTTTTCCAATGATGGCCATTGATCCTTTGTTTTTGTATTTGAAGGGTTTCAATGGTTTGTTTTGAACCATTCGTTTGAAATTTTCTGCCAGATTCACTCCTTGCTGAATGGCAACCTGAGCGACTTGCGGATGACCACCCGGGAAATTGGAATCGTTGAGTTGGATGCTTGTATCACCAATTGCGTAGATGTTTTCGGTAGCGTTTACTTTGTTGAATTCATTAGTTGCCATTCGTTTGCCACGACCATAACTTTCTGCCGGAATTCCTTCAAATTCTTTCGCCGAAACACCTGCAGCCCAAATCAAATTTTTGGTTTGAATGGTTTTTCCGTCACCTAAAAAAACAGTATCGTCTTTGAAATCGACCACTCGGGTGTGTAGTTTTACGATTACTCCAAGTTGTGTTACCGCTTTCAGTGTATCTTTTTGAGAATCCTCGCTCATAGGTGACAATAAGGCATCTCCTCCATCGATCAAATAAATATTGCTGGCGGAGGTCTGTAATTCAGGATATTCTTTGAGCAGAATATTTTTTCTCATTTCGGCAAACATTCCGGAAACTTCTACTCCCGTGGGCCCGCCACCAACGACTACGATGGTTAAATATTTTCTTCGTTCATGAATATCTTTGCAAATGGCTGCTTTTTCAAGATTTTTCAATAAGGCATTGCGCATTTCGATAGCATCGTTGAGCGTTTTCATCGGAATGGCCTTTTTCTTGACATTTTCCATTCCAAAATAACTCGTTTCGGCACCCGTAGCAAAAACTAAGTAGTCGTAATGTAATTCGCCGTTGTTGAGTATGATTTTATTTTCGGTTGGGATTACTTTTAGTAATTCGCCCAAACGAAACTTCAGATTTTTTTTTCCGGCAAAAAACTTCCGAAAAGGGTAACTAATACTTGAGGGTTCCAAAAAAGCAGTGGCGACCTGATAAATAAGCGGTGGAAAGAAATTGTAATTGTTTTTATCTACAAGAGTTACTTCAATTCCTTTTTGGTTGGCGAGATCTTTGGCTAAATTAATTCCGGCAAAACCTCCGCCTATGATTACGATATGCATGATTTGAGAGTTTTTTATTAGTACTTAGTAGTTAGTCTTTAATTCTTAGTAATTCTAGTCAGAATTAAATTCCATTTAAAACTAGAGACTAATAACTAGGGACTAAGGACTTAAGACTTCTCTCAAAAATACAATTTATATATTACTTCTTGAATTTTTTTACAGCCTTTTCGGTAATTTCAGTTTTGTTTTGCAACAAATAATTGGCCATTAATTTTTCAATCAATTCGTCTTTTGTGAGATGATGAAAAACGGTTTTAATTTTTGTTTTTAATTCGGAATCCAATTCGTGATTGGGTTTTGTTTTAAAGATTTGTTTTGCCCATAAAAGCATATTGTTTTCCTCAATACTCAGGGCTGATGGTTTTTTGTATTTGGTAAATTGAATTCCTAATTCTCGTTCAAAATCAGCAATTTCAACTTCTTCCTCGGGTTGTAAAACGGTTAATGAAAGTCCATTTGCCCCTGCCCTTGCGGTTCTTCCGCTACGATGTACATAAACTTCATAAACATCTGGTAGATGATAATTCACAACGTAAGAAATTTCTTTTACATCAATTCCCCTCGCCGCCAAATCGGTTGCGACCAAAATATTAATATGTCCTTCACGAAATTGCTCCATAATTCGGTCACGAATTCCTTGTGTCAAGCTTCCGTGTAAAGCTCCAGACGAAAATCGGTTAATCGCGAGATTTTTTGCCAGTTTATTTACGGCGGCTTTTGTTTTGCAAAAGATAATTCCGCGTTCACCTTCTTTAGTATTCAAGAAATGCATCAAAACATCCAGTTTTTCTATCGGTTCGACCACGATATAATTGTGATCAATACCTTGATTTCCTACTGTTTCCATGCTTGCGCTTACTTGAACAGCATTTTTGTTCAAGTAATTTTGAACCAATTGTTTAATCGTTCCGGGCAAAGTAGCCGAAAACAAAAAGGTTCTGTATATTTTGGGCAATTCGGTTATGATTTCATCTAAAGCTTCTTTTAGGATAGCCACCATTTCATCGGCTTCGTCGAGCACGAGGAATTTGGTTTCTTTTAGGCTGATAGCTTTACGTTGTAATAAATCGATTAAACGCCCCGGTGTTGCAACAACAATATGCGCGGGGGATTTTAATCGATCGATTTGTGGTTTAATTGGGGTTCCGCCGCAAACTGAAGCAATCGAAACTTCGGGAAGATATTTGGCAAAACTTTCCAGATTATTAAAAATTTGTTGTCCCAATTCTCTTGTAGGCACCAAAATTACGGCTTGCACAGCGTCAATTTTAGTGTCTGTTAATTGTAATAATGGTAATCCAAAAGCAGCGGTCTTTCCAGTTCCAGTTTTGGCAAGTCCAACAATATCGGTGTTGTTTGATAACAATAATGGAATTGTTTTTTGCTGAATTTCGGTTGGAGTTACAATTCCCATTTCGGTAATCGCTTTGAGTATTTCTTTTGAAACTCCTAAATCTGAGAATTGTTTTGACATGATTTTTGGTCTTTAAATTGTAAAATGCTGTTGATTGCAGAATGTTGTTTTAGCCCCGATAGAAGTGGAAATCCTTTTATGTTTTTCCTTTAAAAACATAAAAGATTGTAACGTATAGCGGGAAATAGCTCCTAAAAATTATTATTATTTTTCTAAAAATATACGGCAAAAGTTGCGATAAATAGTGACGCGATAAATAGAGACGCGATAAATCGCGTCTGTACTTTTAATCGGCTTCGTTCATTATTTTTTCCCGATATTTTTTTCCGATTAATAAAGTCAATTTTAGTTTATAATCGTCCAATAGCCATTCCCTGTAGTTTTTACTGCATTGGCTTAGGCATTTTGAAAAACGTTTTACGCGGTCTTCGATATCGGCTTCCAGTTCTTTTGAAAGGGCTTTGGCTTCCTGCAATTCTTCGGTATTGTCCACACACATGGCAGCATGTTGATCGATGGATTTATCCAAAACAACTTTGGATCTTAAGTTTTGCTTAATAGCCAGTTTGTGTTCTTCATCGACATCAAAAGTAACATCGGCAGTTTTGCTGAATTTGGCACGCAATTCTGCTGGCATTGTGTATTTGAAATGCATTTCTATTTCGCTGTCATCACGCAGGTTTTCCAGATAAAACTCGGGTGATTTGAAGATGTGCTGCCAGTTTACGGGATCGCTCCACAATCCAAAACGAGCGGCATTGTTTCCTAAATCGATAACCGCAAATTCATCTTTTCCAGGCAATTTTCTGGAACCACGACCAATCATTTGGAAATATAATGTCAGGGATTTTGTTGCCCTGTTCAAAATAATGGTTTCTACTGTTGGTTCATCAAAACCGGTTGTTAGGATTCCAACGGAGGTCAAGATAGCATCTGGTGTGTGCTTGAACCAATGCAAGATTTCTTTGCGTTCTTCGTTGCTGCTGGTGTTGTCTAAGTGGCGAATACCGTAGCCGGCTTCCCTGAACGTTTCGTAGACATACAGCGATGTGTTGATTCCGTTATTAAAAATCAAGGTTTTTTTGCCCAATGATTTTTCGGTGTAGGCATGCAATAATTTTTCCTGCATGGCCATATTTGTATATAAATCGTCTGAAGATTTTACGGTGTAATCTCCGTTGATACCAACTTTTAGAGAAGTCAGTCCAACATCATAACTATAGGTAATTGCTCTAGCCAAGAAACCGTTGTCTATCAATGAGGCAATAGTGTCACCCACGATTAGCTCATCATAGCTTTGGTGCATTGGCAATTTTATGTTTGAACTCAAAGGAGTTGCCGTTACCCCAAGTATAAAGGCATTTTTGAATGATTTTAATAATTTTCGAAATGAATTGTAATGCGCTTCATCGATGATTACCAAACCGATATTGTCCAAATGCAGTTTTTCGTCATTGATACGGTTTTTCAAAGTCTCAACCATGGCCACAAAGCACGAATAATCGTTTTGGTCTGGGAGTTCTTTTACCTTGCTGTTGATGATTTTGTTTTTTACATCAAACCCTTTTAGCATTTTCGAAGTTTGTTTGCACAACTCGATACGATGTGTAAGCACCACTACTTTTTTGTCGTGTTTTGACAAATAGCGACGAACAATTTCGGAAAAAATTACTGTTTTTCCCCCTCCAGTAGGCAATTGGTACAATAAATGATGTTGTGCTGAAGCATTGTCAATACGCTCAAAAATGGCGTCAATATCTCCTTGTTGATAGGCGTAAAGTTCTTTCCTGACTTCGGTTTCAATTTCTAAACTTTCTTGATGCATGCTGATTTTTGGATTTTTGCAAAAATACACCTAAAAAAGAGTTATTCGGGTAATTTTTTTCAAAAAAGATTAAATACATTAAGAGCAAATCTGTTTTTAGTCTTCCAAAAGCTCAATAGTTGCACTGAAATCACTGATATTCATCCATTTTTGGTCAGAAGCTTCTTTATAAATGTTAAGTAATCGATTTTTGAATTCGCTTATAATTCCGTTTGAAATGATGAAATTCATAGCTTGTTCAAAAGAATTAAACATACTTTTATAGAATAATTCCTGTTTTACGAGATTCTCGGACGAAAAAGTCTGGGCTATTTCGATATTATACAGCATCACATCGGAAATTACGAACGGATCTACACCCAAAAGAATAAAATGCTTGATGTATTTTTGGGCAACCGATCGTCTCATTTTTGGTTTTTTTCGCTTGCCTTTGGTTTGTACTGGAAAATATTCTTGTGAAATTTTGAGTTTACATTCCTGTAATAAGGTTTCCTCTTTTGGGTTGAATACAAAATTATAATAGACTTTTACCGGACTGAATTTTTCATACAATTCAAGAACCTGTTCTTCTAATTGTTCTTTTGTGAGTTCGTTCAAATATTTTTTTAAATCACGCTTGCTCATACTCAAAGTTTAAGACTACAAAAGTAATTTACTTTGTGATTGCATACAGCAATAATGGATGATATTACTTAATTTTGCGGCTCAATAATTGAAAAACAACTACAAATGCTTAAAATTTTTAAAATTACTGCCATTTTGGAGGGGATCTCTTTTTTGGTTTTAATGATTAATATGTTGGTTATAAAAACGAATAACCCAGAACTTTATCATACAATAGTACGTCCGTTTGGAATTGGACATGGTGTATTATTTATTGGATATGTTTTATTGGCTATTTTTCTGAAGAATGCTCAAAATTGGAATTTTAAAGTTTTTGGAATTATTTTGGGAGCTTCTTTGGTGCCGTTCGGAACTTTTTATATAGAAAAAAAATATTTGAAAGAAGCGGTTTAATTTGTAGTTTTTTAAATTTCTAACCGCAAGGTTCACAAAGAATTGCGCTAAGTTCGCAAAGCTTTGTCTGCCTTGCGCTTACTTTGCATCTTTGCAGTTAATTTCATCAGATATATTAAAATGGACAAACTCATTCATACTATTTTTAGCTTTCTCTATCCTATTTTTAGGGATTGGGGAATGAGCAGATCGTTATCGACTTATGTGAGTTTGTTTTTCAATACCATTTTGCTCTGCTTTTTGGTTTATGTGCTTTACACAGTTTCCCGATTTATTCTGGTAACAATCATGGCTCTTGTTGCCCAACGGACAAAAACTAAATTTGATGATTTGCTGGTGAGTAATAAAACCGCAAAGTATATCTCTTATCTGGTTCCGTTGTTTTTTGTATATAAGGCGGTTCCTGTAATTTTGGATAAGTTCGAATATTGGGAAAGCCTTTTTGGAAAAACTGTTGCGACTTATATTGTTTTGCTCATTTTATGGATTATCAGAACCGTTTTTAATTCGCTTCGCGATTATTTAAAATTGATTCCGAGGTATAGTGACAAACCTATCGATAGTTTCATACAGGTTATCATGATTGTCCTATGGATGTTTGGGATTACGGTGATTATTTCAAAGCTGTTTGATATTGACAAAACAGAATTATTGACTATTTTGGGAGCTGTTTCGGCAGTGATCATCTTAGTTTTTAGGGATACTATTTTGGGTTTTGTGGCGAGTGTACAGGTTGCGATTAACGATATGGTACGTATTGGCGACTGGATTACTATGGATCGTTACGGTGCCGATGGTGATGTTATCGAAATTAATTTGGCTACGGTAAAAGTTCGGAATTTTGATAATACGACCACTACGATTCCAACCTATAGTTTAAGTTCTGATTCTTTTCAGAACTGGAGAGGAATGCTTAATTCTGATGGAAGACGAATAAAACGTCATATTATCATTAAAGCGGATAGTATCCGGTTTTTGAAAGATGATGAACTCGCTGATTTGAAGAAGATTGAACTTATAAGCGCCTATATCGATACAAGAAAAACTGAAATTGATAATTATAACCGCAGTCATAAAATCGATAAAAGCCTGCCAATAAACGGTAGAAATTTAACTAATTTGGGTTTGTTTCGAAAATACATTATCCAATACCTTCATCAATATCCTGGGCTGAACAGAGACATGACGATGGTTTGCAGGCAACTACAGTCCACACCTTATGGTGTTCCTCTTGAAATTTATACTTTTTCAAAAGACAAACGTTTTGAGAATTACGAGTACATTATGGCCGATATTTTTGACCATATTATTGCTTCTGTCCCATATTTTGATTTGGAAATTTTTGCAATGCCTTCGGAAAATGTAGTGAAGGGTTAGAGCGATTAGTCTTTAGTTATCAGTAGATTGATTGAACAATATTTCTTAGCACTCGATTGAAAAACTTTTTAAGAGAAAGAATAATAAAGTAAAAACGGGAATCGCACTTAATATCAAATACCCAATTTTGACTTTCCATTCAATTTTGGTTACAATGAGAAAAAACAAATTTGCAATTGAAAAAGAAATCAAGATTAATTCAATCAGAATTCCTAAATAAGAAAAAAAAATTGAACCTGTTCCTACAAATAAGAACAGCAATGAAACGATGAATGAGACAATGATGATTTTTGAATTTTTCTTTAAGCGTTCAAACTGCATTGAATTTAGATTTTAGTTTCTAGATTTAAAAGCAAATTATTTTGAAAAAAACAATAAAATTTGATTGTAGCTAATATTCTTAGAATCTTAGCATCTCAGAATCTTAACCTCTTAACAACTTTTTTTCACCCCAACCTATCTTTCACAAACTCAATTTCGGTTTTTCCATGGGCTTTTGGTTTTCCGTTTTCTCCCAAATTTACCATGACAGTTTCGTCAATTGTGATAATTGTTTCGCGGGTCATCATATTTCGCGCTTCGCATTTTAAGGTCAATGAAGTATGTCCAAATTTGACAACATCGATTCCTATTTCAACGATATCACCTTGTCTGGCTGAACTTCTGAAATTGATTTCCGACATATGTTTGGTTACAATCCTTGGGTTTTCTAATTGTACAATGGAATACAGGGCCAATTCTTCGTCTAGCCAAGCTAATAATTTACCTCCAAACAATGACCCATTTGGATTTAAGTCTTCGGGTTTTACCCATTTTCTGGTATGAAATCGCATGCTATTTTTGATTTAATATTGCTAAAATAATACATTATTAACAGTAATTTTTATATTTTTAAAGAAAAAAAGATGGAACAGAGAGACAAATTAATCAAGGAACTTCGCGGAGAATCATTGGGCGAATCAAATATTCAGTCATTATCTGATGAGTTGTTTCAAAATGAGGTCATTAGGCCAATTTTAAAGTTGCAAAACGATTTGTTTATTGCTTCTTTCCAAAATTACATCAGTAAATACAAAAGGGATTTTTATACAAAATCGGTGGAAAATAAATTGGCTATTATCGAGAATGCAATCCAAAAAGACATCAAGTTCCGAAATGCTTTAAAAGGGATGATTATTGCCTTATTTACTACAGATGAATACTCGATTTATATCCAAAATTCCTCCAACCTGAACAAAAGAATGATGAATTTGCTTATTGAAAGACTCAAAAATCAGGTTCAATTGTTTGATGCACCTTGATTCAGATTAACTACAAAAAAGCCTCTCAAATTTAAATTTTTGAGAGGCTTTTTTGCAGTGAAAGATTAAAATTTAAATTTTCTTGCTTATAACATAAAAATCCTTGTTCACTTCAACTTTTTCAATTTTTGAGTCGTTGGTAAACTCAGTCCAATCCGCTTTTGGTTTCAAGGTAGTTACTTTTCCGTTTAGCGCAACTTTTATAGGCATCTCAAAACCAGAAACGGTATTTGTCCAACGGTATTTCAAAGTGTTGTCTAGAATTGTGTATTCTAATATCGGAATTCGAATGTCCCTTAAATATTGATTAAAAAACGGATTCAAATCCATACCAACTTGTTGACTCAAATAATCTTCAATTTGTTTCGTCGTTACCGTTTGATGATAAAAAGTGCTGTTTAGTCCGCGCAGGATATTCCTCCATTTTTCATCGTCGTTAACCAATTGTCGCAATGTGTTGAGCATGTTTGCGCCTTTGTAATACATATCGCCAGAGCCTTCATTGTTTACATCATAATAGCCAATGATAGGTTTGTCATTCTGAATGTTTTTTCGAATTCCGCGAACATATTCAAGACCAGCTTCTTTTCCATAATAATATTCTAAAAATAAGCTTTCAGAATAACAAGTAAAACTTTCGTGAATCCACATGTCGGCAATGTCTTTGTAGGTAATATTGTTGGCAAACCATTCGTGTCCAGACTCATGTATGATAATAAAGTCAAATTTCAGTCCCCATCCTGTTCCGCTCAAATCGCGACCGAGGTAACCGTTTTGATAACCGTTTCCATAGGTTACGCAACTTTGGTGTTCCATACCCAAATAAGGAGTTTCGACTAATTTATAACTGTCTTCATAAAAAGGATAAGGTCCAAACCAATGTTCGAACGCTTTTAACATTTTTGGAACCTGTTTGAATTGTTCTTTGGCTTTTGCCAAATTGTCTTTCAAAACATAATACTTGCAATCCAAATCGCCTTTTTCGCCTTTGTATTTCTCCGAAAAGGTAACGTAATCACCAATGTTGATATTCACGCCATAATTGTTGATTGGATTTTTTACTGCCCAGGTATAGGTTTTGGTTCCGTCTTTCAGCTCTTTTACATTTTGAAGACGACCATTGGAAACATCAATTAATTTTCTAGGAACATTCACGCTGATTTTCATTCCGTCAACTTCATCATACATATGGTCTTTGTTGGGCCACCAAACACTTGCCCCCAAACCTTGGCAAGATGAAGCTATGAAATCATTTCCGTTTTTGTCTTTTTTCCAGGTAATTCCTCCGTCCCATGGTGGTCTTACTGCAATTTTTGGTTTACCGTGATAAAATATTTTAATCTCTTTTGTTGTGCCTGTTTTCTGTTCAGAATCCAATGTTATATAAAAAACATTGCCTTCCCTATTGAATTTCAATGCAACTCCATCTTGTGTAACCTTGATTATTTCCATCGGTTTTTGCAAGTCTATCTGCATTGTTTTATAGGGTTGCAAGACTTTATATTGAATAGTGTTTGATCCGGTAATGGTGCTGTCTGCAGGATTAACTTTTATGCTAAGGTCATATTGTTTTAGATCCCACCAAGAACGCTCTTTGGTTATACTTCCTCTTAGAGAATCTTGTCTTGTAAAATGAGCATCCGATTTATTCAGAAGTCCTTGTGCCTGAATTCCATTGAAAGTTAGGAATGAAAACAATAAAAGATTGAGCTGTTTTTTCATGGATTTGGTAATTTTTTATCAAAACTACATACTTTTTTTTAGTTTTTGCTAATAATAATATGGTAAAAGATAAAGTGTACCAAGGTTGTTTTAGCCACAGATTAAAAAGATTTTCACAGATTAAAACTTGGGTATTCAATAAATCTGTGTGAATCTTTTTAATCTGTGGCAAATTTTATGCGTTTGCTAGTAGCGCCGAACTGTCATAAATAAAAAGAAACCCAAAAGTAAAGTGTTTTACTAATGGGTTTCTTTTACATAAAAAATATGTTTTTTATTTCTGTCTCGCTTTCAAAACATTCACAACATCATTCAATTGAAATCCTTTTGCCTGCAATAAAATGAGGTAATGAAAAAGCAAATCGGCACTTTCGTCAAGGAATAAATGGTCGTTGTTATCTTTGGCTTCAATTACCACTTCTACCGCTTCTTCTCCTACTTTTTGAGCAATTTTATTGATTCCTTTTTCAAATAAAGAAGCTACATAACTCTTCTCAGAATCGGCGTTTTCTCTACGGGTTTTGATCGTTTTTTCTAAGTTTGAAATAAAACCAAATTCCTGAATATTAGGTTCTTGCCAACAAGTATCTGCGCCTGTATGACAAGTAGGCCCTTCTGGTTTTGCCTGAATTAAAAGTGTATCTCCGTCGCAGTCGTTTTTGATAGAAACCAAATGTAAAAAGTTACCACTCTCCTCGCCTTTTGTCCAAAGTCTTTGTTTGGAACGACTGAAGAAAGTCACTTTTTTTGTTTCTAAAGTTTTTTGAAGCGATTCTTCATTCATATATCCCAACATCAGGACATTTTTGGTCTCTGAATCCTGAATAATTGTGGGAATTAATCCGTGTGCACTTTTGATATCTATGTTCATTTTTATAATTTAATGATGGAAAAATTAAAAGATTGAAAGATTTAATAATTGAAAATTATCGTTTAAAACTTTCTTGACTCTTTGTTCTATACTCTATATTCTTACTTCTATGTTGTTATTTTTTAATTCTTTTTTTAATGTTTTAATTTCGATTTCCTTAAAATGAAAAACACTTGCTGCCAATGCGGCATCCGCTTTTCCATCAATAAAAGTATCAGTAAAATGCTGAATGTTTCCGGCACCTCCCGAAGCAATTATCGGAATATTGACAATTTGGGATAATTTTGCCAAAGCTTCATTAGCAAAACCATTTTTGGTTCCGTCGTGATCCATCGAGGTAAAAAGGATTTCTCCTGCGCCTCTTTCTTCGACTTCTTTTGCCCAATCAAACAATTTGATATCGGTTGGTACTTTTCCACCTACCAAATGCACAATCCATTCGCCGTCTATTTGTTTGGCATCGATTGCGACTACCACGCATTGACTTCCAAATTTTTGTGCCAAATCATTAATCAACTGCGGATTTTTTACCGCCGATGAATTGATGGAAACTTTGTCGGCGCCATTTTGCAATAACACTTCGACATCGCTCACAGCAGAAATTCCGCCACCTACCGTAAACGGAATATTAATCGTTGCGGCTACTTTTCGAACCAAATCGACTAATGTTCGTCTTCTTTCCTCAGTTGCCGAAATGTCTAGAAAAACCAATTCGTCAGCTCCTTCATCCGAATAGATTTTGGCCAATTCCACAGGATCGCCGGCATCACGCAAATCTACAAAATTAACGCCTTTTACCGTTCTTCCGTTTTTGATATCCAAACAGGGGATTATTCTTTTTGTTAACATTCTTTTTAATGTGTCAATTTGAGAATTAGTCAATTAGATAATTATTTAAAACAAAACAAAAATTATCTAATTTTCAAATTATCTCATTATCTAATTATAAATCCTTCTAATTGTTTCAACGAAATTCTGCCTTCGTAAATGGCCTTTCCGATGATTGTTCCTTCACAACCCAATTCAGCTAATTTAGGTAATTCATCAAATGTTGAAATTCCGCCAGAGGCTATTAATTTTATTTCTTCGGCTTCGGTCAAAATCTTCGCATACAAATCAAAACTTGGTCCTTCAAGCATTCCGTCTTTGGCAATATCCGTACAAATTACATACTGAATACCTTTATTTTGATAATCTTGAATAAACGGAACCAAATCTTCATTTGAGTCTTCTAACCAACCCGAAACAGCAACTTTTTCATTGTTGGCATCGGCACCCAAAATAATTTTATCAGAACCATATTCTGCAATCCATTTTTCAAAAATGTCTCGGTTTTTTACGGCAATACTTCCACCTGTGATTTGGTTTGCACCAGATTCAAAAGCAATTTTTAAGTCGGAATCCGCTTTTAAACCACCACCAAAATCAATTTTCAATTTGGTTTGTGTGGCGATTTGTTCCAATATTTTATAATTGACAATTTTGCTCGATTTTGCGCCATCCAAATCAACCAAATGCAAATACTCAATTCCGTGTGCTTCGAATGATTTGGCCACTTCAAGCGGATTTTTATTGTATATGATTTTGGTATTGTAATCGCCTTTAGATAAACGAACACATTTTCCTTCTATAATGTCTATTGCGGGTATTATTCTCATCGAGATTTTAGATTTTTGATTAACGATTTCTTATTTCAGATTTGACATTGAAATTGATTTTTGATATTGCCATTGCCATTTAAAATATTTACAACTTCAAAAAATTCCCAAGGATTTTTTCTCCCACATCACCGCTTTTCTCGGGGTGAAATTGGGTTCCGTAGAAATTATCGTTTTCTAAAGCTGATGAATATTCATTTTCATAATCAGTTGTAGCGATGGTTTCTTTGCAAATTGGTGCATAAAAACTATGTACCAAATACATGTATTCGTTTTCGGCAATTCCTTTGAATAAATCCGATTTTAAGTTGTAAATGGTGTTCCAACCCATTTGAGGCACTTTTACTTTGGGAGAAAATTTGATAACATTCACATCAAAAATACCCAAACCTTCCGTGTTTCCTTCTTCCGACTTGTTGCACATCAACTGCATTCCCAAGCAGATTCCCAAAACGGGTTGTTTCAACGTGGGAATCAACGTATCCAATCCACTTTTTTTGAGCATCATCATCGCATAACTTGCCTCTCCCACTCCCGGAAAAATCACTTTGTCTGCCGCTTTAATTTCTTCAGGATTATTGCTCAAAACTGCTTTAAATCCCAATCTTTCGATGGCAAACATTATGCTTTGAATATTTCCTGCTCCGTAATTTATGATTACTATTTTCATTTTTGTTTGTTTCAGGTTTCAGGTTTAAAGTTTCAAGTTGCTCTATAGAACTTGAAACTTTAAACCTGAAACAAAATTTTTATAGCATCCCTTTCGTACTTGGTAAAATCATCTTCTCTGTGTCACGTTTTACGGCTACTTTTATCGCTTTTGCAAAAGCTTTAAAGATAGCTTCGATTTTGTGATGTTCGTTGGTTCCTTCTGCTTTGATATTGATGTTGGCTTTGGCTCCGTCAGAGAACGATTTAAAGAAATGATAGAACATTTCCGTTGGCATTTTGCCCACCATTTCGCGTTTGAATTCGGTTTCCCAAACCAACCAGTTTCTGCCTCCAAAATCAATGGCTACTTGCGACAAACAATCGTCCATTGGCAAACAGAAACCATAACGCTCAATGCCTAATTTATTTCCTAATGCTTTGGCAAAAACTTCTCCCAAAGCAATTGCTGTATCTTCAATCGTGTGGTGTTCATCTACTTCTAAATCACCTTTTACCAAAATTTCCAAATCCATTTGTCCGTGGCGCGCGATTTGGTCAAGCATGTGATCGAAAAATGCAATTCCGGTTTCGATTTTACTTTTTCCAGTTCCGTCAAGGTTTAGGTTGATGTAAATATCGGTTTCATTGGTTTTTCTTGAAATCGATGCCGAACGCGCTTCGAGTTTTAAAAACTCATAAATAGTTTTCCAATCGGTTGATTGCAATACAATTACTTCGTCTAGTTCTTCTTTTTTACTTGAGATTTCGGCTACTCCCAAATCTTCTTCAGCTTTTAGGAAAATGGCTTTTGCACCCAAGTTTTTAGCCAATTCTACATCGGTAATTCTATCACCAAGAACAAAAGAATTCGTCAAATCGTAATTAGGATTATCAATATATTTCGTCAGCATTCCGGTTCTTGGCTTGCGGGTTGGTGCATTGTCTTCGGGAAAAGAACGGTCGATAAAAATATCATCAAAAAGAACGCCTTCATTTTCAAAAGCTCTTAAAATAAAGTTTTGCGTTGGCCAAAATGTATCTTCCGGAAAACTATTAGTTCCCAACCCATCCTGATTGGTTACCATAACCAATTCGTAATCCATTTCTTTGGCGATTTTTGCCAAATACTGAAACGCTTTTGGGTAAAATTCCAGTTTTTCTAAACTGTCTAATTGATATCCTTCCGGTTCTAAAACTATCGTTCCGTCACGATCTATAAAAAGTACTTTCTTCATTTTTTAAGCTTTTAATGCTTCAATTAATTTTTTATTTTCTTCTTCTGTCCCGATAGTCAAACGCAAAGTATTTTCACAAAGCGGCTGTGTAGTTCTGTTTCGGATTACAATTCCTTTGGCAATTAAATCATCGTATCTCTTATTGGCATCATCCACTTTTATTAAAACAAAATTAGCCTCAGTTGGATAGATTTTTTTCACAAAAGACACCTCAAGTAATACTTTAAGTAACTTTTCTCTTTGCTCAATAATTGATTCTATTTCATGTTTTATAGCTTTAGTGTCGTTTAACCTTTCCAAAGCTCTTTTTTGAGTTAATTCGTTTACATTATACGGTGGTTTTATTTTGTTTAAAACCGAAATTATTTCTGCCGATGCATAACAAATTCCCAATCTAATTCCGGCCAAACCATAGGCTTTTGACAACGTCTGAGTGATAATTAAATTTGGATATTGATCTATTTTTTTCAACCAACTTTCTTTTTCTGAAAAGTCAATATAGGCTTCATCAATCACAATTAAACCTTTGAATTTTTCCAATAAAGTAACTACGCTTTCTTCCGAAAAGGAATTTCCGGTTGGGTTATTTGGCGAACAAAGAAAAATCATTTTGGTATTGTCATCAATCGCTTTGAAGATTTTATCAATTTGAGGCTGAAAATCCGTTGAAAGCAATACTTCTCTGTTTTCTATCGCATTAATATTAGCCAAAACGCCATACATTCCGTAAGTTGGCGGCAATGTGATTACATTGTCTTTTTTTGGTTCACAAAATGCCCTGAAAATCAAATCCAAAACTTCATCACTTCCGTTTCCAAGGAGCATTTGGTTTTGACTCCTGTTATGTTGCTTTGCTAATATACTTTTTACCGAAGCCTGTTGCGGGTCAGGATAACGATTTACACCGCTGTTATAAGGATTTTCATTAGCATCCAAAAAAACCATATCGGCGGTGTCAAAATCCTCAAATTCATCTCTTGCAGACGAATAAGGCTTTAAAACTTTTACATTATCACGTGTTATTGTATTTATGTCGAATTTCATTATTATTTATTTTTTACTCCTTTAGATTTTATAAATATTAGTGTTTGGAAGAGTTGAGTAAGATATTATTCAACTAATTTTTAACACAACATTGTCATTCCGACGGAGGAGGAATCTCCGTAAGTAATTCTGCAATCACAATCTTCAATCTTTGTCGAGTATCTAACGGAGATTCCTCCTCCGTCGGAATGACAAACTTTGTGGGCAATATATTATTATAAATACCTACAAGTTTTATGAAACTTTGCAGGATTCTAACCTCAAAGTAACTGCATTCTTATGTGCTTGTAATCCTTCAGCTTCAGCCATAATTTCGATGGCCGGACCAATGTTTTGGATTCCTTTTTCTGATATTTTTTGAAAAGTCATCGATTTGGTAAAACTATCAAGGTTTACACCACTGTAATTTTTGGCGTAACCATTCGTCGGTAAAGTATGATTGGTTCCAGATGCGTAATCTCCTGCACTTTCGGGAGTATAGTTTCCTATGAAAACAGAACCAGCGTTACCAATATTATTTACATAAAAATCTTCGTCTTTGGTACAAATAATAAAGTGTTCCGGTCCGTATTCGTCGATTAATTCCAATGCAATTTTATCATTTTCAACATAAATCAATTTTGAATTTGCAATGGCTTTTTCGGCAATTGCTTTTCTAGGGAGGACTTCTATTTGTGATTGTACTTCTTTTTCTACTTCATCAATCAATTGCTTGGAAGTCGAAACTAAAATTACCTGACTGTCTGTTCCGTGTTCAGCTTGAGAAAGTAAATCGGAAGCAACAAAAGCAGCATTGGCAGTATCGTCGGCAACAATTAACAATTCTGATGGGCCTGCCGGCATATCGATTGCAACACCAAATTGCGTAGCTAATTGCTTGGCAACAGTAACAAATTGATTTCCTGGGCCGAAAATTTTATACACTTTTGGAATGCTAACCGTTCCGAAAGTCATTCCGGCAATGGCTTGAATCCCTCCTACTTTAAGGATTTTTGTAACACCACATAAATAAGCGGCATACAAAATAGCGGGATTGATGTTTCCGTTTTTATCCGGAGGCGAACACAAAACTATTTCGCTACAGCCTGCAATATTAGCAGGAACTGCAAGCATTAATACAGTCGAAAACAAAGGAGCGGTTCCGCCGGGAATGTATAAACCAATTTTTTGAATAGGTCTTTTTTCCTGCCAGCAGTTTACGCCTTCGGTGGTTTCAACGGTAATGCGATTTGTTTTTTGCGCAGCGTGGAATTTCTTAATATTCGATTTGGCTAATTGAATCGCTTCTTTTAATTCATTGGAAATAGTCGCAATTGCAGTTGCTATTTCGGTTTGTGAAACTTCCAATTCAGGAACTGAAACTCCATCAAAAAGAGATGTATATTTTGCCACAGCAAAATCTCCTTTGGTTTGTACTTCCTTGAAAATTCCTTTTACAGTTGCTTCGATATCGTCAACTGTTTTGGTTGGTCTTTCCAAAATGGCTGACCAAGTTTCCGGTTTTGGATTGTATATTTTTTTCATTTTATCCCCCTAGCCCCCAATGGGGGAATTGTTACAGGAGAGGTAGCCTGTATTTTTATTGTTTTACTTATGAGTTCCCCCTTCGGGGGTTAGGGGGATTATAGTACCATTTTCTCGATTGGACAAACCAAAATCCCTTCGGCTCCAACTTCTTTCAATTTGTCAATAACTTCCCAGAAAGTGTCTTTGTCAATCACCGAGTGTACGCTGCTCCATCCTTCTTGTGCCAAAGGCAATACAGTTAAACTTCGTAATACAGGCAGAATTTTTCCAACTTCTTCAATTTTTTCATTGGGAACATTCATCAAAATGTATCTTGATTTTCTTGCTCTTAAAACCGATTCGATTCTAAATTTTAAAGTATCGATTATAGATTGAACTTCGGGAGTAACTTTTGGAGAAACCGCCAAAACAGCTTCACTTTTCAAAATTACCTCAACTTCTTTTAAATTATTTTTGAATAAAGTACTTCCACTTGATACAATATCGACAATAGCATCTGCAAGACCAATATTGGGAGCAATTTCGACTGAACCCGAGATTTGGTGAATATCTACATTCATTCCAAATGATGAAAAATATTCAATAACCGTATTAGGATAAGAAGTTGCGATGCGCATTCCTTCTAAATCTTTTATTGAGTTGTATTCAAAAGTCTTTGGAACAGCTACAGAAACTTTGCATTTTGAAAAACCTAATTTTTGAATTACCTTGATATGTTTCCCTTTTTCTATCAAAAGATTATCACCAACAATGGCAATATCAACCACTCCATCAATTAAATATTGAGGAATATCCGAATTTCTTAAATACAAAACTTCCAGAGGAAAATTGGTTGCATCGGCTTTTAATTGGTCGTTTCCATTATCTATGGAAATTCCGCAATCTTTTAGGATTTGGATGCTTTCTTCGTTTAAACGTCCAGATTTCTGAATTGCAATTTTAAGTGTACTCATTTTTAAGTTTGTTGTTAGTTGTTTAATGTTTGTTTGCTATTTTGTTTGAGCACTACAGATTTGAAATAAAAAACCCGCTTGATGTACTCAAACGGGTTTAGATTATTGTGAATTACACGCATACCATTAACACATCGCTTGAGAGCAATTATGAGAATGATGATGATGTAACTGGATTGATAACATAACTTTAATAAAATAGATAACTCTTTGTTTCTTGTGCAAATATAGAAGATAAATCAATTACAATCCAATTTTTATTTTAACGTTTCACTAATTATTTGTTAAATTAAATCTGTTGGTGGTAATTATGTTTAAATAAAAAATGAAACACATAGAAGCATAGATTTTATAAATCACCGAATAGAAATAGCACTATTTTCCACATAGCCAATCTATGTGAGAAGTGAAACGGTTATGCAACTTTTTTTAAAAACTATAAATTCTATGTTTCTATGTGTTAAAAAATATTTGCACCCAACGGGTTAAATTAAAAAATGTACTGTCAATTTGATTTTGATTTAAAATAAAAATTAAAACACCTGTTCATTACAGATTTTTTGTAATAACAGGTGTTTAATTAACATAAAAGGAATTAATAATGAATTAACTAATTTAATACAGCTTCAAGTGAGGGGCCGGCAGCAACCAAACGTTTTCCTTCTTCTGTATCTGTATATTGTTCAAAATTCTGAATGTAACGTGCAGACAAATCTTTTGCTTTACGTTCCCATTCGTCGTCATTTTTATAAGTATCTCTTGGATCCAAAATTCCTGGACTTACTTGTGGTAATGCCGTTGGGATTGTCAAATTCAAGAATGGAATTGTTTTTGTTTCAGCCAAATCGATTTCACCGCTGATGATGGCGTCAATGATGGCTCTTGTGTTTTTTAGTGAAATTCTTTTTCCGGTTCCGTTCCAACCTGTGTTTACCAAATAAGCTTTAGCTCCGTGTTCTTTCATTTTTCCAATCAATGTTTTAGAATACATGGTTGGATGCAATGTTAAGAATGCTTCCCCAAATGCCGGTGAGAAAGAAGGTACGGGCTCTGTAATTCCTCTTTCGGTTCCTGCCAGTTTTGAGGTGTATCCGCATAAAAAGTGATACTGAGCCTGATCATCGTCTAAGATAGATACCGGAGGCAATACTCCAAAGGCATCAGCAGAAAGATAGATAATTTTGCTGGCGTGTCCAGCTTTAGAAGGTAATACAATTTTGTTAATATGATAAATTGGGTAAGAAACTCTTGAATTTTCAGTAATTGAGTGGTCATAATAATCGATTTCTCCGTATTCGTCTACGATTACATTTTCCAGCAAAGCATCTCTTTTGATAGCTCTCCAAATGTCTGGTTCGTTTTCTTCGGAAAGATCAATAACTTTTGCATAACAGCCACCTTCGTAGTTAAATACTCCGTGGTCGTCCCATCCGTGTTCATCATCCCCGATAAGGTATCTTTTTGGATCGGCAGAAAGAGTGGTTTTTCCAGTTCCCGAAAGCCCAAAGAAAACGGCAACATCTCCTTTTTCGCCCACGTTGGCAGAACAGTGCATAGATGCCATTCCTTTTAGAGGCAGGTAGTAATTCATCATGGAAAACATTCCTTTTTTCATTTCGCCACCATACCAAGTTCCGCCAATAAGCTGGATTCTTTCCGTTAGGTTGAAAACGACGAAATTTTCGGAGTTCAATCCTTGTTCTCTCCAATTCGGGTTTACTATTTTGGAACCGTTCATTACAATGAAATCAGGTTGTCCAAAGTTTTCCAGCTCGTAGTTTGAAGGTCTGATGAACATATTGGTTACAAAATGTGCCTGCCAAGCTACTTCCATTACAAAACGAACTTTAAGTCTTGTGTCGGGATTTGTACCACAGAAAGCATCGACTACGTACAATTTTGGCGATGTTGAAAGTTGTTTTAAGACCAAAGCTTTCAAATCATCATAAACGGCCTGCGTTGTTGGAAAGTTTACTTTATCATCCCAGTAAATAGTGTCCCTGGTAACAGAATCTTTTACAATGTATCGGTCTTTTGGGGAGCGTCCTGTAAAAACTCCCGTTTTTACTGCTACTGCACCTGTATCGGTCAAAGCTCCTTTTTCGTATCCTTTTCTTTTATGGGAAACCTCTGCCTGGTATAATTCTTCGTAAGAAGGGTTGTATACAACTTCATGATAACCAGTGATTCCTAAATTGTGCAATTCCTGAATAATTTTGATGTTTTTCATATTTTTTTATTTAGAAGTTTTTTGTATTGATCTCTCTTCAAATATACTTTAACAGATAAAAAAATAAGATGATTTTTGTCATGTTTGTAAGAAAAATTACGCAAACGATTTCGTGCTTTTTCTTTGTTTTTCAAGGCTTTACAGGATTTTTTTGTCTTTTAATTGATTACTATTAGGAACGTTGTAATTGTATGAAGTAAAACCACAGAAATCTGATTTTTGTCATATAAAATTACTAAAAATAATGATTCATTTACATCATTATTCACGCTAAAATGTAGTATTATGTTTGAATGGTTTAGAATATTGTTTACACCGACTGATACACCAGAAATGAATCAGTCTTTGCTTGTATTGTTTTTAGCTATTAGTGTTGGTTTTTTTGCAGGAAAAATCAAAATCGGCAATGTTTCATTAGGAGTATCCGCAGTAATGTTTGTGGGATTGTATTTGGGTCATTTGGGTTTTAGTATGGATGCAGAATTAATCCAATTTGTACGGGAATTTGGTTTAATCCTGTTTGTTTATGGTATTGGAATCCAAGTTGGCCCCAGCTTTTTTTCCTCTTTCAAAAGAGAAGGGTTGATTTTTAATGCTTTGGGAGTCGGAACAGTTCTTCTTGGTGGAATTATTGCTTATTTAATTCATTTGATTGCTAATGTAAAAATTGAAAATGCTGTCGGTTTAATGTCGGGATCGGTTACAAACACACCTGGTTTGGGCGCTGCAAAATCTACTTTGATTGAAATTCAAAAGCAATTAAAACTCCCTTCGGATTACTTTTCTGACCCAACCATTGCTTATGCGATTACTTATCCTATTGGAGTTTTTGGAATCATACTCATTATAATTTTGGCCAAAAACTTTTTGAAAATTGATTTACCCAAAGAAGTAACCTTGCTTCAGGAAAAAAATAAAGATTCTGAAAATAAGATTGTCCGACAAAAATGCAGGGTTACAAACAGCGAAGTAGTTGGAAAAACAATCCGCCAGCTATTTAAAGAATATCATATTGAGGGTGTGATTGTTTCAAGACAAAAACAAAGCGGAACCAAAGTGGTCTTTTCACCTTCATTAGATTCAATTTTAAAAGATAGGGATGTTTTGATGGTGGTTGCCAAGCAAAAAAATAGCACCAAGTTTGTTGAAATTATTGGAAAAATTTCAACTGATTTGTTTATCGAATCGGAAGACGATATTACAACCAAAATTATTAGTGTAACCAAGAAAACAGCCACACATAAAACATTGGCACAATTGGACTTATATAATCAATTTGGGTTGAAAGTGACTCGTGTTGTTCGCTCCGGTTTAGAAATTTTGGCACAGCCAACATTGGAACTTTTTTATGGAGACACTTTACTGGTGGTAGGAAATAAAGAAGCCATCTCCGAAGCCGAAAAAATCATTGGTAATTCTAAGAAAATACTTTTGGAACCAGATTTTTTATCACTTTTCGGAGGATTGATTTTTGGGGTTATTATCGGTTCCATTCCCATAATGATTCCGTCTCTCCCGGTTCCTCTGAAATTAGGATTGGCTGCCGGACCGCTGATGGCTGCAATATTTATCAGCAGGTACGGTGGCGTCGGGGTTATTCATTCGTATATCAACAATGGGGCAATTCATTTTATGAAGGATTTCGGGATTTGTTTATTCTTTGCCGCAGTCGGAATAAAAGCGGGACATGGTTTCTACGATAATTTTGTGGCAAACGATGGTTGGATGTGGATTTATTATGGCTGTTACATAACTTTTATTCCGTTAGCCCTATTAGTAATTATCAGCCGTTTTGTCTTTAAACTTAATTTTTACCAAATGGTGGGAATTATGAGCGGTTCTTATACTGATCCAGCAGCATTGGCTTTTAGTACCAAATACCTAGATTCTGATATTCCTAATCAATCCTATGCAACGGTTTATCCTTTGGTGACCATTAGCAGAATATTGGTGGCACAGCTCCTTATTTTGCTTTTTGCGAGTTGAGTTTGATAATTAGATAATTAGATAATTAGATAATTAGATAATTAGATAATTAGATAATTAGATAATTAGATAATGTGGTAATTAGATAATGTGGTAATTAGATAATTAGATAATGTGGTAATTAGATAATGTGGTAATTAGATAATTGAAACTTCCCAGTTAATTATTAAAAACATTCTGTGAAAATCTGTGTGCTAATTTTTTCACGCAGATTTTCGCAGATATTTTTGGATGCTTGTGAAAAGCAAAAAAGGTTCATCTTTAGCCCCGATCGCAGTGAAAATCCTTGTAAACCGGGGTTCGGTTTGCAAGATTGTAACGGAGAGCGGGACAACTGTTTCTCTGAAAAGCTAATGGTTCTGCTCCTAAAAATAAGTAAGTTATTAATACTCCAATAGTGATTTTAATTCTTTTTCGAATCGGCCTTTCGGCAAATATTGATCTTCGAGTGCTTTTGTAAAAGGAATTGGAGAATCAAGACTTGCCACACGTTTTACAGGCGCATCGAGGTATTTAAAACAATTTTCCATAATCAATGCCGAAATATCGCTAGCAACTCCGCCAAACATAGAATCTTCCTGATAAATAATCACTTTTCCGGTTTTTTTAACCGAAGAATAAATCGCTTCTGTATCCAAAGGCTGTAATGTTCTTAAATCCAGTACATCAGCTTTTATTTCGGGGTTTTTATCCAATGTTTCCAAAGCCCAATGTACAGCTGCGCCAAAAGAAATAATCGTAATATCATTTCCTTCTCTTAGTAAAGCGGCTTTCCCCAACGGAATGGTGTAATAATCGACAGGTACTTCTTGTGACAGGCTTCGATACAATTGTTTGTGTTCGAAGAATAGCACAGGGTTTGGGTCGTTGATTGAAGCGTTCAGTAAACCTTTTGCGTCAAGCGGAAAAGCAGGATAAACCACTTTTAAGCCTGGAGTTTTTGTAAACCAAGCTTCATTTGTTTGGGAATGAAAAGGTCCGGCTTGAGTTCCGGCTCCACAAGGCATTCGGATCACAACATCGGCTTTTTCCATCCAGCGGTAATGTGATTTAGCCAGTAAATTAACGATTGGATTGAAACCGGTAGAAACAAAGTCGGCAAATTGCATTTCGACAATAGATTTGTAACCGTTAATGGATAAACCCATAGCGGCAGAAATTACGACGCTTTCGCAAATAGGCGTGTTCCGAACACGTTCTTTGCCAAATTGACTCACAAAACCATCTGTGATTTTGAAAGCGCCACCGTACTCAGCTATATCTTGTCCCATAATAACCAACTTTTCGTGGCGTTCCATTGATTGTTTCAAACCGTTGGAAATAGCGTCTATAAAGCGGATATTCTCAGTTTCTTTATTTGGAGGAAAGTATTCAAAATCAAAAGGTTTGTAAACGTCATTTAATTCTCCTTCGTAGGTGGGAACTATTTCGACTTCGGCATTAACAATAGTCCAACTTTCTTCAATTTCTTTTTTTATTTCAAACTGAATTTCGTCATCATACTCTTTGGTAAGAATATTATTTTGGTATAAAAATTTTCTATAATTGTCGACAGGATCTTTTTCTGCCCACATATCCATTAATTCCTGAGGAACATATTTTGTACCACTCGCCTCTTCATGCCCGCGCATTCGGAATGTTTTAAATTCTAATAAAATAGGTCGTGGATTTTCAATCATTGATGCTTTTAATTCGGTCAATAAATTAAAAACTTCCAATATATTGTTTCCGTCTACGATATGGCTTTCGATTCCGTAACCAATTCCTTTGTCGGCGAGATTTTTACAGCGGTATTGTTCATTGGTTGGTGTCGATAAACCGTATCCGTTATTTTCAATAATGAAAAAAACAGGCAAATCCCAAACGGCGGCAATATTTAGTGCTTCGTGAAAATCGCCTTCACTTGTTGCGCCTTCGCCTGTGAAAACGGCGGTTACTTTTCCGTTTTTCTCTAATTTGTTGGCCAATGCTATTCCATCGGCCACACCCATTTGTGGGCCAAGATGCGAAATCATTCCAATGATTTTATATTGTTGTGTTCCAAAGTGAAAACTCCGGTCTCTCCCTTTGGTAAAACCATTGGCTTTGCCCTGCCATTGAGAAAACAATCTGTACAACGGAATGTTTCTTCCTGTAAAAACGCCCAAGTTGCGATGCATGGGCAGAATGTATTCATCTGAATCCAATGCCGCTGTGATTCCTACCGAAATAGCCTCCTGTCCTATTCCTGAAAACCATTTAGAAACTTTTCCCTGACGAATAAGAATTAGCATTTTTTCTTCTACTAATCTCGGTTTCAGAATTTTTTTATATAAATCTAATAAAGTATCGTTTGATAATTTTTTTTTGTCAAAATTCATTTTTAGGCTCTTTATTGAATATTTCAAAGATATAAAAATACAACAGTTTAGGTTTGGTTTGTTATATTATTTTAAAATGTAATATGTTTTTAAAATAACTTATTTGTTTTATTTTTTACATTTGCATTTGCGAAGTTCTAAACTTCAAAGTATTAAATACAGACATAATATGCAAAACATTCCTAGTGTTGACTTGCGTGATTTCCTTTCGGACGACCCGAAACGTAAACAAAAATTTGTAAATGAAATCGGAAGTGCATTCGAAGATATAGGCTTCGTAGCGCTCAAAGGACATTTTTTAAACGATCAATTGGTTGATGAATTGTATGGCGAAATTCGAAATTTCTTTTCGTTGCCATTAGAAACAAAACACAGCTATGAAATCCCTGAAATTGGTGGACAAAGAGGTTATGTCTCTTTTGGAAAAGAGCATGCCAAAGGCCGCAAAGAAGGAGATTTAAAAGAGTTTTGGCATTTTGGACAATATGTTGACAAAGATTCCAAATACGGATCGGAATATCCTGAGAATGTAGAAGTAAAAGAATTACCTCGTTTTAATGCTGTCGGTAAAGAAGCTTACCAAATGCTTGAAAAAACAGGTGTTTATGTATTGCGAGCTTTGGCACTGCACCTTGGATTGGATGAATTTTATTTTGACCAATATGCTAAAGACGGAAACTCAATCCTAAGACCTATTCACTACCCTCCTATTACATCTGAACCTGAAAATGCTATTAGAGCTGCGGCTCACGGTGATATCAACTTGATCACTTTGTTGATGGGAGCTCAAGGCAAAGGTTTACAAGTGCAAAACCATAATGGTGATTGGATTGATGCTGTTGCAGAGCCAGATGAATTGGTGATTAATGTGGGCGATATGTTATCGCGTCATACTAATAACAAGTTGAAATCTACAATTCATCAAGTGGTTAATCCGCCAAGAGAATTATGGGGTACTTCTCGTTATTCCATTCCGTTTTTTATGCACCCTGTGAGTGACATGAAATTAAATTGTTTGGAAAACTGCATTGATACCGAAAATCCTAAAAAGTATGAGGATATCACGGCCGGGGAGTTTTTATACGAACGACTTGTTGATTTAGGGTTAATTAAAAAATAAATAACAAATTAAAAATGCCAAGTTTTAAATCCCAAATTTCAATGATACACTTTTGGAATTTGGAATTTATAATTTGAGTTTTATTTTTTAGAATAATAAAAAAATGGATTTAAAAGACCAACTGAAAAATCTTTTTCCAGACCATGAAATGGCTCCCGAAGAAGCAATAGAACAGGAACCGCATGAATTGTATGTTCAGAAAGAACCCATGATTTGCAAATTCGAAAAAAGAAAAGGAAAAGCGACCACTATCATAGAAGGCTACGAAGGAACTGACGAAGATTTTAAAATCTTAGCAAAAGAAATAAAAACTAAACTGAGTGTTGGCGGAAGTTTCAAAGACGATTCTATTATCATTCAAGGTGATTACCGTGATAAAATAATGGTTATCTTAAAAGAAAAAGGATTTAAGGTGAAACGAGTTGGAGGGTAAAAAAAGTTTGGAGTTTAAGGTTTAAAGTTGTTTAAGCCTTATACATCTTTAAACTTTAAACAAATAAAACCTTAAACAAAAAAAACATGGCTATACAACAATCCGAATTAATACTCAATCCCGACGGGAGTGTGTATCATCTTAGCTTAAAACCTGAACAAATTGCCCATGATATTATTTTTGTGGGCGATCAGGATCGTGTGGCAAAAATCACGAAACATTTTGATTCTATTGAATTTTCAATCCAAAAAAGGGAATTCAAAACTCAAACAGGAACTTATAAAGGTAAGCGCCTAACGGTGATGTCTACCGGAATTGGGCCAGATAATATTGATATTGTAATCAACGAATTGGATGCGTTGGTAAATATTGATTTGGAAACCAGAAAGCCAAAAGAAAAGCTTACATCGTTAAACATCATCCGTATAGGAACTTCGGGGTCATTGCACGCCGATATTCCCGTGGATAGTTTTGTGATGGGGCAATTTGGCTTGGGACTTGACAATATGCTCCGCTCCTATTTGATTGACAGCATATCAAATGCTGAAATGGAAAATGCATTTATAGAACATACCAATTGGGATTTACGAAAAGGCAGACCTGCTATTATTCCTTGTTCTCCGGATTTGAAGAAAAAAATGGACAGTGATATTGTCCACAAAGGAATTACAGCAACTGCAGGAGGTTTTTATGGTCCTCAAGGACGTATTTTGCGTTTGGATATTCAGGACAGGGAACTGAATTCCAAAATGGATAATTTCTATTTTGGCGATACCCGAATTACCAATTTCGAAATGGAAACATCTGCAATTTATGGGCTTTCCACTCTTTTGGGGCATCAAGCGTTGTCTTTGAATGCCATTGTGGCCAACCGTGCCAACGGAACTTTTAGTAGCGATCCTTACAAAGCGGTTGACGAATTGATTATTTATGCGTTGGAAAAACTAGCAGAAAATTAAAAGATTATAACTTAATCTGCGGAAATCTGCGTGAATAAAAATGCACGCAGATTTCTGCAGATTTTTATTATGTCAAAATTCTCTTTTTAAAACTATCTTTGTTTTTTTGAAAAATCAAGCAATGAAAATAATTCTTACTGGAGCAACTGGGGTTTTGGGATCTCACATTATGTACGACATACTGGAGCTTTTTATAAAACAAAATAAAAACGGAAAGCTTTTTATTATTGCCAGAAATAAAGGAAAAGTTAGCGCCATAGAACGTGTTAACGAACTTTTAACCAGTGATTATACTCCCGAGATTTTGAAAAAATGTGGTTTAGAAAATCTTCATCGCTATATCGAAATCATCGATTCGGATTTGGCAAATCTTCAAGATACTTTTTCCGAAAAAATAAAAGGAGCTTACTTTATCCATTCTGCCGGATACGTGAATTTATCTACAGACGAGAAACTGAAGAAGAAAATTTTTGACGAAAATGCCAAAATAACCCAATCGCTTTTCAATACTTTTCATCCTTTTATCAAGAAATTCGTTTATATAGGGACGGCTTTTTCTTCAGGAATTCGCGCCGGACTGATTGAAAATGATTTTCATAATCTTGGTTTCAAGCCAAAACACCGCAATGCGTATGAAGACGCCAAATTTCATTCGGAGAATTTCATCGCAAAAGAATGTAAAAGATTGGGATTACCATTCCAAATTCTGAGACCAAGCGTTATTGGTGGCAAAATGTTGGGAACTGAAAGTCCTTATTTTATTCCAAAATACATGGTTTTTTATCTTTTGGCTAAGTTTTTTCATTTCACTTCCCAACGAAAAGGCGAACAGGAAAACGTTCGTTTTATCATTAACGAAGAAACGGGTTTGAACATCATTCCTGTAGATTATGTGTCTAAAGTGATTGTCAATACTTTCGAGCGTGACGATATCGAACAACTGAATATCGTAAATGACAAAAGTTTTAATATAGTAAAAGGTTTGCAACTGATTATGAAAGAAGTAGGTTATACTAATTTTACTTTAATCAAAAACCCATTGGATTTCAAATACAAAAACACCATCGAAAAGCTGTATTATGAAAGTATCGGCAAGCATTTAAAACCGTATTTCATTACCAATCCCAACGAATATGATACTACTTTGCTGAATTCAATTCTTGAAATTCCAAAATTGGACAGTGAAGCATTTACCAATATGATTCGCTATGCCATATCCAATGATTTTAAGGATATCAATGTATAAGAAGTTGCTAAGATTCTGAGTTTCTAAGATGCTAAGAGTCTAAGAAACTTAGTATCTTAGCATCTCAGTGACTTTAAAAAATGATACAGTTTAACAAAGAGAATTTTTATCTGATAAGGGAAAAGTTTCGGTTGAAAAAACCTTGGGATAGCTTTGTTGTCTTTTTTTTAAGTATTATCATTACAATCCCTCTATTTATAGTATTCCACCAAAATTTAGTTGACCCTCAGTGGCTTTTTGGTTTAGACAGAATACTGCTTTTTATTTTCGTTTTTGCAATAGTTTATGGCGTTATATATGCGTTGAGAACCATAAGTATCATTTGTTTGGGGTTGTATATATTGATGCTCATTTACGGAAGTTTATTTGGTACTTTTAACTTCAATTCTGTTTTCGATGATTACAATTCAATGATTTACTCAATGAATAATAATCCTTTTCCGGAGGATATAATTATAGCCAAATTATTGCCTTTTCCAAATAAAAATGAAATATTGCGAGCAATCGAGTACAAGAATCCGAAGGTGCGAAACTTTGCCATAATGGCTACGACAAGACATTTTAAACATATTCGGGGCTATTCGGAATATCGAAATTTAATTCAGTGTTTTGCTGTTTTCAAAGAAATTAACAGTCGTTGGAATTATGTAAACGACCCGAAAAACGGTGATTATATTGCCTCAGCTCGCGAATCATTGCTATATTTTTCGGGCGATTGCGACGATCATTCCATATTGATGGCAGCCTGCGTACGTTCTATCGGCGGAACACCAAGACTTATCCATACAAAAGGTCATATCTACCCCGAAATTTTAATTGGAAGCAAGAATGATCTCGAAAATGTAAATTACTTGATAAAAAATGTTTTGTTTCCTGAAGAAAGCCGAGACAAACAACTTAACTACCATATCGATGAGCATGGACAAATTTGGTTAAATCTCGATTACACGGCAAAATATCCAGGAGGACCCTTTCTCTCCGAAGAAATATTGGGAGCTTTGACTTTGGAGTAAATTAAAGATAATATTCTTCGTAAGTTCTCAATAAAATTTTCGAAATATAACTCTCGCAAAGATGCTGAGGCGCAAAGAAATAAGTTCCAAACTTTGCGTCTCTGCGAGAAAATCATAAAGTTTACTTAATGCTATTTAAGGTTAATTTGGGAGTGCCCACGTTGAGAAAAGGGGCTAAATCATAGGAACGCTCATACGCCCCTTTCCTCAACGCGGTCGGGCTATCCGCGCTACTTCGGTAGCTTGCTCCTATCCCTCACTCGAAATAAAGTTGTTTAGTGAAATCAAGATGTTTTTACGTTTTTTTGTCATCTCGACGAAGGAGAGATCTCATCAAGATATTCGTCAAAGAAATTTAAAAGAATATTGGAACAATGTGATGCGATCTCTCCTTCGTCGAGATGACAAACTGTTTGAAAAAGAGTAATTGTTGTTGTAAATCACAACCATTCAATCTTCTTCAAATTATTCTTTAGCAAATAATCATTCGCCTTACTAAAATGTTTATTCCCGAACCATTTCCCTTGATTAGCACTCATAGGCGATGGATGTCCCGATTCTAAAACTAAGTGTTTGCTTCTGTCTATTTTAGAACCCTTTTTTTGGGCAAAACCGCCCCATAACATAAAAACCACATTCTCTTTTTCTTCTGATATTTTTTGAATAACAGCATCTGTAAAAATATTCCAATTGAGGTGTTTATGACTGTTCGGATTGTCTT